>CAZTED010000210.1:0-3737 GCA_964612175.1 uncultured Sphingomonadaceae bacterium | reverse complement strand
CCTATTCGCTGGGCGACGGCCTGCGCCCCGGCTCCATCGCCGATGCGAATGACGAGGCCCAGTTTGCCGAGCTCTATACCCTTGGCGAACTGACCAAGCGCGCCTGGGAACAGGACGTGCAGGTGATGATCGAGGGCCCCGGCCACGTGCCGATGCACAAGATCAAGGAGAACATGGACAAGCAGCTGGCCGCCTGCGGCGAAGCGCCGTTCTACACCCTCGGGCCGCTCGTTACCGATATCGCGCCGGGCTATGACCACATCACCAGCGGCATCGGTGCGGCGATGATCGGGTGGTACGGCACGGCCATGCTCTGCTACGTCACGCCCAAGGAACACCTCGGCCTGCCTGACCGGGACGACGTGAAGGTGGGCGTGGTCACCTACAAGCTGGCCGCCCACGCGGCGGACCTGGCCAAGGGCCACCCGGCAGCCAAGGTGCGCGACGATGCCCTGTCGCGCGCCCGTTTCGAATTCCGCTGGCGCGACCAGTTCAACCTCAGCCTCGATCCCGATACGGCGGAGCAATACCACGACCAGACCCTGCCGGCGGAAGGCGCCAAGACGGCGCACTTCTGCTCCATGTGCGGCCCCAAGTTCTGCTCCATGAAGATCACGCAGGAAGTGCGAGACTTCGCGGCCAAGCAGAACGCCGGGATGGAGACCTTCGTGGCGGCGGAAGAGGCCGAAAAGGGCATGGCGGAGATGGCCAAGGTCTACAACGAGACCGGGCGCGAGCTCTATATCGGCGCGGGGGACCGGGAGCGGGATTGATGGCCGTTCGAAATGTCCTGATCGTTCAATTTCGGGTCGAGGACGGCGATACGCTCGAATTTTTCCAGGGAATCGAAGATGTTCTGTATCAGGCGTTTCAGCAGAACTGCTTCGCGATAGTTGATGGTCACGATTATGGCCAAGGCGTATTTAATATCTACATTTATCCTCGTCGTGCTTGGGGACCGGTCGTTGAACGTGTTCACGCTTTTTTGCGTCTCAAGGGATGGCTTGCACGGGCAACGATAGCCAAGCGACTCTCCTCAGAGCGCTTAACCGTAATCTGGCCAAATGACTTTAACGGGGAGTTCCGGCTGTAACCCGGACATTTTCCGTCGGTTCGCACGTTGGGATAGGAACGGTGTTGCAGCAAGCTCGGTCTATAGTTATAACACCCGTATGAACACGACGCTTAGGATCACCAAAATCGGCAATTCCGCAGGCATCATCCTCCCAAAGGAGCTGCTTGCCCAACTCAACGCGCAAGTGGGGGAAACCCTGTCGGTCGTCACCACGCCGGGCGGTATTGAGCTGCGCGCAGAGGAGCCTGATTTCGAGGCGCAGATGGCGGTTGCGCGCGAGGTCATGGCGCGGCGCAAGCGGGCCCTGAAGGAACTCGCCAAATGACGCGCAAACTGGCCAAGTAGCTGTGGCGCAGGGCTGGATCTGGGTCACCCTTGAGGTGGCAAAAGCGGCCCATGCCGAACAACTGGCCGAACATGGCGGAGGGGATGGCGAGCGCGATGCGGGTCTGCTGGCCAGCGCGATGGCTCGCCCGCAGAACCTTGTCGCCTATGGTGAGCCGGATGCGGCGGCGCTGGCGGCAGCCTATGCCTTTGGCATCGCGCGCAATCACCCGTTCGTTGATGGCAACAAGCGCACGGCGGCGGTGGTCAGCGAAACATTTCTGGCGGTCAATGGCCGACAGTTGACGGCAACTGACGCAGAACTGGTGGTTGCCATCGTGGCTCTCGCCGCCGGTGATCTTACTGAGGATGAACTGGCCGACTGGTTCCGCCAGAATCTGGCCTGAGTTGCCCTCACAGACCCCGCGCCCTAACCCCCGCCAAGCTCCCTGCAAACCGCAGCATCCCGCCCGGGTTGCCGTTCACGCCCGCGCCATAATCGGCAAGCCTTGACACCTGCCGCAAAGCCGTCAGTTCTGAAGGACATGGCACAACAGCCAGGCGACTATCGCCGGGGGAGGAAGACATCTTGCGCAAGGCTTTGACACTCGTTGCGGGGGCAGCCCTGCTTGGCGTGCCGCAGGTGGCGGCGGCGCAGTACATGCCGCACCTGGATCCCAACCTCTACATCCTCACGACCATGCAGATGAACAGCGGCGCGGGCGGGTGCGGCCCCATGCCGCAGGCGGAGATCGACGAGGCGCGCCTGCCCGCCCCCGGCATCATGCAGGCCTATTTCGCCGCGGCGCAGGCGGGCCAGCCGGTCAGTCCGCATTTCAGGCTGGGCAGCAAGACCGCCTGGACGCTGGGCGATCGCACCGTCGGGCAGGCGGAGCTCGATATGCAAAGCGATCCGCTGGCCGTGGCCGGCAACAGCCTCGATCCTGAAACCCTGCGCTTCTTTCGCGCCGGCACCCATCAGACCGCGCAGGGGCAATGGCTGGTCACCGCGCCGGATGGCACGGTTGCCGGGGTCTATGTTGCCCAGTTCCAGCGGGAAGACAGCCAGTGGAAGCTGCTCACCCTGGAAGTGTTCCGGGCCGACGACATGGTGGCCCCGATCATGCATTACTGCAGCGAACCGGGCGATCTCAACGATCGGCGCGTGACTGGCGGGGAAGCCCTCGTGACCCATCACGAACGGAAGCTCGAACGTGCGCAGCGCCGCCATGACGAAGACCTGGCCCGGGCGGTGGAAGCCGAGGCCCGGGCGGCCGAGCGGCCCGACAACCGCAGCCGGGCGCAGCAGGCGACCGAGCGGCGCGCACGGGCGAACGAGCGGCAGGAGCAACTGGAAACCGCCCGCACAAACCTGGCCGAGGCCCGCGAAGACCTCGAGGAGGCCCGCGCCGACTTTGCCGAACTGCAATCGCGCACAACCCAGGCGCGCAATGCCCGCGATTTCCGGCTACTGGACGACGACGGCAAATTGCTGTCTGAGCAGGACAAGGAAACCGGCGGGGAAACCGGCTAGGCACACAAGACGGGAAAGCCGCAAGGGCAAGCGCGGCTCGCCGAGCCGTAAGGAGACATCGCCATGGCCGACCTCTACCTCAGGAACCTCGAATCCGAACGCAAGGCATTGTGGGCCAGCTGCCGGCTGAAGGGCCTCGCCCGCCACACGCCGGAGCGCCAGCGTATTGCCGCGCTGGACGAGGCCATCGCCGCGCACAAGGCGAAGAAGGCGGGCTGACGGGCAGGAACGGGATGGCGTGCCCATGACCACCACGCGCGAGGAAATGGACGCCGCGATCAAGGCTAGGGTCCTGCCCCACCTGCGCGCCTTGGGCTTCAAGGGTTCGCTGCCACACCTCAACCGCCTGCGGGGCGATGCGGCAGACTTGCTCGGATTTCAGTTCCGTTCCGGCGGCGGGTCTTTCGTGGTGGAAATCGGCCGGGTGGCGGCGCAAGGCTTCGACTTTCACGGCCGCCACGTGCCGCTGGCCAAGGCCAATGTCACCTACCTCGCCCGCCGCCACCGGCTGGGCGCACCACTGTCGGGCGGCGACCACTGGTTTGCCTATGCCGACCGCGATCCGCACGCCGTGGCGCAAGAGGTTGTCCACGCGCTGGATGACCCTGCGATATGGGCCTTGGTCGACGGGTGGCCGGTGCTGGGAAGCTGACCGGCCTTGCGCGCCTCAGCGGTTGCGCATGTTCTCCAGCCCCTTGACCTCGCCCGGCCTGAGCGTGGCAAGCGAGGCCACCGGCTTGGCCTTGGCGGCCTTGGGCTTGCGCACTTCCTTGTTCGACTTCTTCTGGCCTTTGGCCATTGCCT
>CAZTED010000209.1:0-3837 GCA_964612175.1 uncultured Sphingomonadaceae bacterium | reverse complement strand
GAACAGCGTGCCGATGGCACCGCCCTGCTGTTCATCGACCGGCACCTGGTCCACGAAGTCACCAGCCCGCAGGCGTTCGAGGCGTTGCGCCTTGCCGGTCGCAAGGTCCGCCGGCCCGAACTGACGCTGGCCGTGCCCGATCACAACCTGCCCACCACGGCGCGCGTCGATGCGGCAGGCAAGCGCGTGCCGATCGCCGACGTGGAGAGCCGCCAGCAGCTCGAAGCGCTGGAGAGGAACGCGCCCGAATTCGGCGTGCGCTATTTCGGAGCCACCGCAGCGCAGCAGGGCATCGTCCACGTGGTCGGGCCGGAACAGGGCTTTTCCCTGCCCGGAGCAACCATCGTGTGCGGCGACAGCCATACCGCCTGCCACGGCGGCGTGGGCGCGCTCGCCTTCGGCATCGGCACCAGCGAGGTGGAGCACGTGCTCGCCACGCAGACGCTGCAGCTGCGCCAGTCGAAGACCATGGAAGTGCGGGTGGAGGGTGACCTCAAGCCCGGTGTCACCTCAAAGGACCTGATCCTCCACATCATCGGCACCATCGGCACCGCCGGCGGGACCGGCCATGTCATCGAATACCGCGGCAAGGTGTTCGAGGAGATGAGCATCGAGGGCCGCCTGACCGTCTGCAACATGAGCATCGAGGGCGGCGCCCGCGCCGGCCTGATTGCGCCTGACGAAACGACCTTCGCCTACCTCAAGGGCCGCCCCTATGCGCCCGCCGGCGCGGACTGGGACAAGGCCGTCGCTTACTGGAAGACGCTGCACAGCGATGAAGGCGCCATGTTCGACAAGTCGGTGGTGATCAACGCCGCCGATGTCGAACCCACCGTGACCTGGGGCACCAGCCCGGAGGATACCGTGGCGATCGGCGGCGTGGTGCCCGATCCCGCCAGCTTCGCCGACCCGTCCAAGCAGCGCGCCGCCCGCGCCAGCCTTGATTACATGGGCCTCGAACCCGGCCAGCGAATGGACCAGATCGAGGTGCAGAACGTGTTTATCGGTTCGTGCACCAACAGCCGCATCGAGGACCTGCGCGCCGCCGCAAAAGTGCTCAGGGGCCGCAAGAAGCACCCGAACATCAAGTGGGGCATCATCGTGCCCGGCTCGGGCCTGGTTAAGATGCAGGCCGAGGAAGAGGGGCTGGACAAGGTGTTCATCGATGCCGGCCTCGAATGGCGCGAGCCGGGCTGTTCGGCCTGCCTTGGCATGAACCCGGACAAGGTGCCCGCGGGCGAACGCTGTGCCTCCACCTCCAACCGCAACTTCGTGGGCCGCCAAGGCCCGGGTGCGCGCACCCACCTCGTCAGCCCGGCGATGGCGGCTGCGGCAGCAGTGACCGGCAAGCTGACCGATGTACGCGAGCTTGGCTAGGCAGGGCATCACACCGGAATAGGAGGCAAGGGAAATGCCTGCGCAATAGTCGCGACAATGGCGCGAATTGCGCAAATTCCTGCAAGCTGCATCTTGCCACTGCCCCAAGCCAACCCCATTGGTAAAACATGACCGACGACAACAAGAAGAAGCTGATCGCTGCCGGTGCCGCCATCGGCTCGGCTGCCGTGGCCGCCGCGCTGCTCTATGCCAGCAAGCGCCGCAAGAAGAACGAGCCGCAGCAGCCCGGCCCGATTCCCGGCCCCATCCCCTCCGGCGAAAACCCGGAGACCGACTGATGGACAAGGTCAGCAAGGTCGAAGGCCGCGCCTACCCGTTCGGGATGAAGAACGTCGACACCGATATCATCATCCCCGCGCACTACCTCAAGACCGTGACCCGCGAAGGGCTTGGGAGGGGCGCATTCGAGGCGCTGCGCAAGGATCCGGCCAACGTGTTCGACGATCCCGCCCATGCCGGTGCGCCGATCATCGTGGCAGGCGACAACTTCGGCTGCGGTTCCAGCCGCGAACATGCCGCGTGGGCCCTGCTCGACATGGGCGTGAAGGCGGTGATTGCGCCCAGCTTCTCCGACATCTTCGCCGGCAATGCCTTCAAGAACGGCATCATCACCGTGGCCCTGCCGCAGGACGCGATCGACCGCCTGATGCAGGTGGCCGAAACCGATCCGATCACCATCGACCTCGAGGCGCAGACAGTTACCACGCCTTTCCAGGACCGCTGGACCTTCGAGATCGACCCGTTCCGCAAGTATTGCCTGACTGAAGGCCTCGATGAAGTGGGCCTGACACTGAAGAGCGATGCGGCCATTACCGATTACGAAGCACGCCAGGCGCAGGACCAGCCCTGGCTCGCCAGGGGCACCGGACTTGCCGCCTAGGTGCCACGGCGATATCCACGAAGCCACGATTTCACGAGGTAACCCATGACCAATTTCAATGACCGCGAACGCGCCGAGGAAGCCAAGTTCGCCATGGATTCGGACACCGCGTTCCGCGTTGCCGCGCGCCGCAACCGGCTGCTGGGCGAATGGGCCGCCAACAAGATGGGTCTCACCCCCGAAGAAGGCGAAGCCTATCGCAAGGCCGTAATCCAGGCCGATTTCGAGGAAGCCGGTGACGAGGACGTGATCCGCAAGGTCCTGGGCGACCTGGTCGCTGCCGGTGTCGATGTGGACGAGGCCACAGTGCGCGCCACGCTGGAGGAAAAGGGCGTGGAAGCCCGCCGCCAGCTGATGAGCGAGTCCTGATCGGATGCCCATGCCCGCTGCGGAGATAGAGGCCATGATCAAGGCCGCGCTCCCCGATGCCGAGGTGGAACTGGTGGCCCTGGTCGACGATGGCGACCACTGGCGCGCCCGCGTCACCTCCGCTGCCTTCGCCGGGAAAACCCGCGTGGCGCAGCACAAGATGGTCTACGACGCGCTCGGCGGGCGGATGGGCGGCGTGCTCCACGCCTTGCAACTCACCACTGCCGTGCCCAATTGAGGGGCCAGAGCCAACAAATGACCGGTGGGATCCATGTCTGACGTCAACCAACGCATCTCCGATATCGTCAACGGCCACGACGTGGTCCTGTTCATGAAAGGCACGCCGCTGTTCCCGCAGTGCGGCTTTTCCAACAAGGCAGTCGCGATCCTCGACCACTGCAACGTCGCCTTCGAAAGCGTCGACGTGCTGCAGGACATGGAAGTGCGCCAGGGCATCAAGGCCTTCTCCGACTGGCCGACCATCCCGCAGCTCTACATCAAGGGCGAGTTCGTGGGCGGCAGCGACATCATGATGGAGATGTTCGAGGCAGGTGAACTGCAGGCCCTGCTTGACGAAAAGAACGTTGCCAAAGCGGGCTGATCGCACGTTCGCGCACCGCAGGTAGACCCTTCGGATGTGCAACCTCTATCGCCTTACAAACTCTGCTGACGAGGTGGCGAAGTTCTTCGCCACCATCGCCCAGGATCTGCGCGTGATCCCCGGCAACGTGCCGGAGGAGGTCTATCCCGGCTATCCCGGGCTGGTCATGGCGGATGGGACGGTAAGGCCCATGGTCTGGGGATTCCCGCTGGCCATGACGGGAGCCAAGGGCCAACCGCTCAAGCCCAAACCGGTCAACAATGCCCGCGCCGACAAGCTGGCAAGCCCGTTCTGGTCGGCCAGCTTCCGCCAGCGCCGCTGCCTGATCCCGGTCAGCGCCTTTGCCGAAGCGGAAGGCCAGAAGGGTGCCAAGACGCGCTGCTGGTTCTCCCCGGCAGACGGCCCGCTGATGGCCATGGCCGGGCTGTGGCGGCCCACCGCCGAATGGGGCGATGCCTTTACCATGGTGATGACCGATGCCTGCGCGGCGGTCTCCTTCCTTCACGATCGTTCACCCGTGATCCTGCCGCCTGGCGAATGGGCGCAGTGGCTGCATGGCGATCCGGCCGAGGCGCTGGCCCTGTGCCGC
>CAZTED010000208.1:0-3870 GCA_964612175.1 uncultured Sphingomonadaceae bacterium | reverse complement strand
CCTGCTTACACACAAGCAAGGGGATCATACTATGCTGCTTTACGGGGGTTTTGGCCTGCTGGCCGCCGGCATCATCACATGGCTGTTCAGCGACAAGTTGTCCAAGGATGCGGACAAGGCTGCCAAGATGAAGAAGCAGGCACCGATGATCGCGATCATCGGCGCGGCCATGCTGGTTGCGCGCACGCTGATCGGCTGAGGCGCGGGACTGGCCGTCCCGCCGCCGTCCACAACTTCCCGCAGACTCATGGCTCCTTCCCGGGCTTTGGCCGTGCTTGACGGCGGCCGCCTCTTCGGATCGTGCCGCAAGGAAGCGTGAGCGACCGCAATCCCCCCAGTTGCGGGGTTGGCCCTTCGCTGTGGCAGGCGCAGGTTGCCTTTTGCGTCATGCATGAAGGGGATCGTCGACCATGCTGCTTTACGGGGGTATCGGCCTGCTGGCCGGGGGTATCGTTTCCTGGCTGTTCAGCGACAAGCTGACGAAGGATGTGGCCAACGCGGCGCGGATGAAAAAGCAGGCGCCGATCCTGGTTGTCGTCGGGGCCGTGCTGCTGGGGGTTTCGGCGTTGACCGCCTGATCCCTCGCGCCGCTGCCGGTCCCTGCATCCGGCCTGCATTTGGCTCTGGCGTCGGGCGCCGGACTGATCCAAGTTGCCCACATGCTTGGGGAACACGGGGCGTACCTGCAACGGGGATTGACGGCAATGGCAGCGCTGGCACTGGCCGGTGCCGTTCAGCTCTCTGCCGTGCCCGCCTCGGCCACCACGATCGAGGACATGCTGGCGCGTGACCGGCTGGCCGCGCCTGCTGGCGAACTCGCCGCATGGCAGGCCTTCGCCGCTGGCGTGGAGGCAGATTCATCCAGCGATGCCCTGCTGCTCGCCCGTACCCGGCTCGGCCTTGCCATTGCGCTGATTTACGCAAGGGAACACGAGGCAGCCTGGGCCGAGATCGGCCGCGCCCGTGCCGTGATGGCGCAAGCGCCCGCGCCACCCGTGCTCATCGCGGAACTGCTGGCTTACGAGGCGATCCTCCTCAACGAAATGGGCCGCCTCGACGAGGCCGAGGCCAAGGCGCGCGAAGGGCTGGCGCTGGCGGAAGCCAGCGGTGGGCCTGCCACACAGGCCCTGGCGCACAACGCGCTGGCCAGCATTGCCTTTGCGCGCAACGACTTCCCGGCTGCCGAGGCGGGCTATTGCACTGCCCGCGACCTGGGCCTGGCGGCACCGGTTCCCGATCATGCGATGATCGTCAACGATGCCGCATCGTGCGGGGTGGTGAAGTATTTCCTCGAACGGCCTGATACGCTGGCGGCCATGCGGCTGGCGGGCGACCATGCCTTTGCCCACCTGCCGCCGGACCATCCCAAGATGGGCAATGTGCTCAACTCCGCTTACGCGATCCTGCTGCGCTATGGCCGCTATGGCGAGGCCGAGCCGCTGATCCGCCGCCACCTGGCGCTGGAGGTGGCCCTCCATGGCAACGAGGGTGACGACGTTTACGATCCGCTGTCGATGTTGGGCCGGGCGCTGGAACTGCGTGGCAACCACCGCGATGCCGAAGGGATCTTCACCGCCGCGGCCGACATGGCCGACCGATTGCGGGACCAGAGCCAGCCCTATGTCAGGGGCATGGCGCGGACCAACCTGGCCCGAGTGATCGCGGCGCAGGGCCGGCTGGAGGAGGCGGAACGGGTCGCCCGCAGCGGGCTCGATCGCCTGGTGGAAGACCTCGAACCGGGCGACTGGAACGTGGGCAGCGGGCAGGTGCAGGTTGCCGACCACCTCGAACGGCTGGGTCGGCGCGAGGAAGCACTGGTTCTGGTGGAGGAAGGCCTTGCCAGCCTGTCCGCCGCTCTGCCGGCAGGTCACAGCGAAGTCCTTTCGGCGCGGCTGGTGCGCGCCCGCGTACTGGCAGGATTGGGGCGTGCGGCCGAGGCGCTGGAGGAAGCGCGTGGCGCGACCGGCCTGTTCGAGAAGCAGATGTTCGACCTTGCCGCCACCGAGGAAGAGCGGATCGCCCTCTCGCGCGTGCTGCCTGATGCCTTTGCCGGCCATGTCGAGGTGGCGCTGGCCGTCGGCGAGATGGCAGAGGCGGTCCACGCCGCCCAATTGTTCCTGCTGTCGGACCTGGCCGTGCCCAATGCCCGCATCGCCGCAGCCGCGGTGGCGCGGCAGGAAGGGTTGGGCGAACTGGTCGCCGCGCTCGATACGGCACGGGTCCGGGTGGACGAGCTGGCCGCCGCCTTCGCTGTGGCACAGGCGGATGGCTCGCCCGATGCCGCGCAGCTCTCGGCGGATCTTGCCGCGGCGCGGGCAGGCATGGTGGCGGCGCAGGAGGCCTTGCTGGAAGCCTTCCCCGGCTATGCCGCGCTCGCTCGCCCGCAGGTGCCATCGCTGGCTGAATTACAGGGCGGCCTTGCGCCAGGGGAATTGCTGGTGCTCCCGCTCGCCCTGCACGGCCGGGCGGTGACGATCCTTGTCGCGCCCGATGGTGCGAAATGGGCGGCAACCCCGATGCTGGCCGCAGAGGTGGACGCGCTCGCTTCCCGCCTGCGCGACAGTGCGCAGGCTCCCGGCACGTTTGATGTCGCGGCGGCGCGGGCCATGTTCGACCTCGTATTCCCGGCAAGCCTGCGCGGCGTGCTGGATACCAGCGATACCTTGCTGTTTCCGGCCAGCGGCTACCTTGCGCGGCTGTCGCCGGCGATGCTGCTGGCAGGCGAGGCCGATCCCGCCGCTCTTGGCGAGGCACCCTGGCTGGTTCGCAGCCACGCGATCCGCATCATGGCCGATCCGGGGAGGCAGCGCGGACCTGCTCCGGCATTGGCGGCGCGCGGGTTTCTTGGCGTGGGCGCACCGGAGGAACTGCCGGGCGTGGCCGGCGGGGCGGTGCTGCGGTCTGGCACGGCAGCCCTTCCCCCGCTGCCGCGCGCCCGGGATGAACTGGAAGCGCTGGCTGCGGCCCTTGATGCAAATCAGGAGGATGCCGGCGGGCCAGCTTCGCTGGTGCTGGCCGGCCCCGAGGCGACCGAGGCGCGGCTTGCCGCTCTCGACCTGTCGGGTTTCGGTGTGATCGCCTTTGCTACCCATGGCCTTGTCGGCGGCGACCTGCCGGGGCTGGACGAGCCGGCACTGCTGCTGACCCCCGGGGACACGGGCCGCAAGGACGGCGACGGGCTGCTGACCGCCAGCGAGATCGCCGCCATGCGCATGGATGCAGACTGGGTGATCCTGTCCGCCTGTGAAACCGCGGCCGGCGAAAGCGCCTCTGCCCCCGGCTATTCGGGCCTTGCCCGCGCCTTTGCCCAGGCCGGCGCGCGCAGCCTGATGCTGAGCCACTGGCGCGTGCGCGACGACGCCGCCGCCATGCTCACGGTGGAGACCCTGCGCCGTGCCGCCGCAGGGGAGAGCCGCGCGGCCGCCCTGCGCGGCGCGCAACTGGCGCTGATCGCGGACAAGGGCGTGCCCGATGCAGCTCACCCGGCGGTCTGGGCGCCGTTTGTGATCCTCGAGAACTGAAACGGCCACAAAAGCCGCGCAAGGGGGCGGCCCCCTAGCACTTCCTTAACCATGCCCCCGGTATGACGCGGCGCATGAGCCAAGGATCGAAGCGCTTCCCCACCCACCACGGCTACGGCGAGATCAAGCCGTCGCGCTATGTTGCGTTGTATGTGGCGCAGGCTGGCTGGCTTGTGCTTGGCTGGTACCTCCATTCGATCGCCTTCTGGCCCAGCACCTGCACGCCCGATACCCTGCTCGATATCTACCCCTGCGCCCTGCGCCTGAACGAGACCGGCGATTGGCCGGAAGCCGCGCTGTTCACCTGGCTGTTCGTGACGCCGATCCTGGTGGCGCTGGAGATTTCCCG
>CAZTED010000207.1:0-3935 GCA_964612175.1 uncultured Sphingomonadaceae bacterium | reverse complement strand
CAGGGCCTATCGGATCGGAGCCGGACTGCCGGTTTGCTGGGGCCAGTCGAAACTGATGGGCGCGACAGGGATTGAACCTGTAACCCCACCTGTGTGAAGGGTGTGCTCTACCGCTGAGCTACGCGCCCGCCGGGACCGTGGGAGGTCCGGACAGGGGCGCGCCTTTGCCATTACGGGCGGCGGCATCCTGCATTGGAATTGCGGCGGCGAACCCCACGGCAGCGCCGCCTTCCGCTATTACCTGACAGACCCCGCGGACGCGCTGTTGTTGCTATCCTATCGCCAGCAGCGGACAGGCGAGGATTGGCGAACCTGCGAACAGACAATCCGCCGATCCTATACCGTGCCAAGTATTGGCGGGCGGCGCTGGTGGATGCACTGTCCGTGGCGCGGCAATCACGTGGGCAAGCTCTACCTGCCAAGCGGGGACGATATCTTCGCGGGCAGGAAGGCATGGCGGTTGGCCTATCACTCGCAACGCCGCAAGACCGCGATCGCCCCTACGAACGCCTGTTCGCGCTCCAGGAGCGGCTGGGAAGCGATGTTGGCTGGGAAATCCCCCCTCGCAGGCTCAAGGGAGCCTGGCACCGCCCCGCCGCTTGTTGTTGGAAGCGATCCTGCAGCGGATGGCCCCCTTTGCCAAGTCGATATCTGGATGATGTCGGGGCAGGCTCACCGGCGGGCCAGCGGCCCTGGCCGGCTGCGGCGGTTTCGCGCGAAGGGATGGCGCAGGTTTTTCCCGCGAGCGGCGGAATAAAGTGCGCTGCGCCTCCGTTAGGTCGAAATGGATCTGCCCTGGAGGAACCCAATGATTGACCCTGCACTTTCGAGCATGGATGGCTCGCTGTCGGATCGCGCGCTCAAGTCCCGCGCACGCCTGGCCATGGCCAAGCGCGCCTTCACCACCCGCAATGTCGATCTGTCGCAGGTCGAGCGGCTGGTGCGCACCGGTCGCAAGCCGCGCGCCGGCGATCTCATCCTCGCTCGCGTTACCGCACTGGGACAGCACGCCCGGATCGAGAATGTCCACGGTCGCCGCGGGCGCCTCTATGTCGGTGACGAGATCATCGTGGCATTCGGCAACCGCTATGCACCCGACCAGTTCGAGGCCATCGTCCCTGACGAGCTTGGTCCGTGCGACCTGGTGGCAGGCGGCGGGGTCGCAGCGCAGGTGGTGGAAAAGCATGCCTCGATGAAGCAGGCGACCCGGATCGAGCCTGTCGGCATGCTGATCGGGCCGGATGGCCAACCGATCAATCTTGACCAGTTCGTGCCGGACATCCCCTCTCCCAGGAAGCGGCCGGCCCATGTGATCGCCGTTGTCGGCAGTTCAATGAACGCCGGCAAGACCACCACTGCCGCCGGGCTGGTGCACGGCATGACCCGCGCGGGCTTCCGCGTGGGAGCGGCGAAAGTGACCGGAACCGGCTCCGGCGGCGACTTGTGGGCCATGCGTGATGCCGGCGCGATCGAGGCGCTCGATTTCACCGACGCCGGCCATGCATCGACCTTCCGGGTTGAGCCTACCAGGCTGGCCCGCGTGACAAATCACCTGCTCGCGCGGCTGGGAGACTGCGGAGTGGACGTCGCCGTGGTCGAGATTGCCGACGGGCTGCTCCAGGCCGAAACGGCGGCGCTGATCGAAATGGCACCGGCGCGCAGCTGGTTCGACGGGATGGTGTTTGCCGCCGCCGATGCCATGGGCGCAGGTTTTGGGGTACAGTGGCTGGCACGCCGCGGATGGACCCCGCTGGCAATTTCCGGCCTGGTTTCCGCCTCGCCGCTGGCTTCGCGCGAAGCGGCCTGCGAGACGGGATTGAAGATTGCCACTCTGGCAGAACTGCGCGACCCGGTGGCTGTGACAAGGCTGGCCTTCCCGGCACCTGCTCCTTCCCGGGCACTCAGGGCAGCCTGATGCCTGTGCCTCGCCTGTTGAACCGGTCCCGGCGGGGACCGGCCCTGGCGCTCGGACTGGCCGCGCTGGCCCAAGCAGGCCTCGCCGCGGCCTTTGCGGCGCAGATCGGCTCGCTGGTGGATGTTGGAGCAACCCCGTTCAGCCTGGCAGTCCCGGGGGCAATCGCCGCGGCTGCCGCAGCGATGCTTTTGCTGGAAAGGCGGATCGGCGAGCACTTTGCCCAGTCCTTCGTCATCGAATGTCGCGCGGCCTTGTTCAACGCGGTGATCCGCTCGCGCGGCGCGGGAGGAGAAGCGCGCTGGCTAACCGGGCTGGTTGGCGACATGGCCGCGCTGCGCAATTATGCCCTGCGCGGCTCGGTCCGCCTGTTCACGACGTCGATTTCGGGTGGTGCTGCTGTGGCCTGGCTCGCCCTGTCCTATCCGCAATTGCGACTGGCGATCTTGCCGATGCTGCTGGCGATGATCGTGCTTGCGCCGATTGCCTTGCGCCTGAAGACGACCATTGCCGACCAGCGGCGCGAACGCGGCAGGCTGACCCGCTTCGTAATCCGCAGGGTACGCATCGAGGCTGCGGGAGCGGCAAGCCAGATGGGCCACGGCAGGCGCAAGCTTCAGGAGCTTTCCACGCTGCTGGCAGGTGAAGCGATCCGTCGCGCCACCGTGGTGGGGACGATGGAAGGAATTGCGCTGGCTGCCGGGATGATCAGCACGATCACCCTGGTCATGCTGGTGGCCCAGGCCGAGCCTGCCGCGCGCGACACGGGCAGCTTGCTGGCCGGTTTCGCGATTGTCGGCTTCGCCTCGGCACGCCTGCTGGAAGGGGTGCGCGCCTTGCACGCCCGGATCGGCGGCAGCGTGTCCCTGCGCAAGCTGGAACGGATGCTGCGACAATCGTCCCGGACCGGCGACCGCCCGGCAAAGGAACGGAGAAATCCTGATGCCTGAACAATACCAGAAGGTCGCATTCGTGGAATCCGGCAGCGCCGGGATACCCGATTGCTTCGTGCGACTTGTCGATGCCGCTGCGCCGACCCTCGTTGTCATCCATGGGATCAGCCGCAATGCAGCGGAAATGGCAACTCGGTTTGCCTGGCATCCCGAGTTCTCCGGGGTCAACATCATTGCCCCGCTGTTTGATCGCGAACGATTTGGCAAATACCAGCAACTGTTGCTGGACAGCCCCTCGCAGACCCGCAGCGATGCCGCCTTGTTCAGCTTGCTCGATGCCCTGGGCTCCAGCCATGGCATCGACACGCAGCGGGTGCTGCTGTTCGGGTTCTCCGGCGGTGCGCAGATGGCCCACCGCCTGGCCATGCTCTATCCGCAACGGGTCAGGGCATTGTGCGTGGTGGCCGCCGGTTGGTACCTGATGCCCGATCCCGCACTTCCCTACCCCTATGGCCTGAAGGACGGGCCCGCTCAGGCGGACCAGCCTTGTACGGCGCTATCGGTCCCGATCCGCGTCATGGTCGGAAACCACGACCGCCGGACCGATCCGAACGTCCGTATGGATCCGCTCATCGTAACACATCAGGGGACCAATCGCCTCAGGCGGGCCCGATCATGGGCCCTTGCCTTGCGACAGCAGGCACGTGCACAAAACATCGCTCACGATGTTGAAATGATTGTCTTGCAAGGGGGGACCCACGACTTCAGGCAGTGCGTATTTGAAGCGGGATTGATTGAAAAAGCGGCCCAGGCCTTGCTGCCCAGGCCAGGGTCAGCATCGGCGGAACAAGCCAACGAAGGAATTCAGGAATGAAGCGGTTTATCAGGATTGTCGCATTGGCGGGGACAGCGCTGGCAGCATCGACAGCCACGAGTGCACAGGCAGAATTACCCGAGTTGCCGCAATTGCGCGTCCAGTCGGGCGGGTTCGACCTGCGGCTTACGGCGGGCGCCGCCGTGCAGGGTGCGCTGGTCGACGACGAGGATCCGGCCACGCAGAAGACCGGCGAAGAGCTGGACCTGTTCGGCAGGCTCAATGCCGAATGGACATCCGAAGACGGGATCGTGTT
>CAZTED010000206.1:0-3937 GCA_964612175.1 uncultured Sphingomonadaceae bacterium | reverse complement strand
GCCTTGTCGAACAGGAAGTCGACGACCTTGTCCTCGTACAGCGGGGCGCGCAGCTGGGCCTGGGCCATCGGCTCGCTGCGGACGTAGTCGATGAACCGCTGGCGGTCCTCGGCGCGATACTGCGAGGCAGCCTGCTGGATCAGCATCGACATTTCCTGCTGGGTGATGTCGACGCCATTGGCCTGGCCGATCTCGGACAGCAGCAGGCCGAGGCGCACGCGGCGTTCGGCGATGCGCCTGTAATCGTCCTTGTCGCCTTCGATCTCTGCCATGGCGGCTTCCGGATCGGCTTCGCGGGAGGCTTCGGCCGTCAGCTGCTGCCAGATCTGCTCGAACTCGGCCTCGACCATGGTCGGCGGCACGGCGAAATCGTGATCGGCGGCCAGCTTGTCGAGCAGCTGGCGCTTCATCTGGGTGCGGGTGAGGCCGGCAGTTTCCTGCTCCAGCTGGATGCGGACGAGATCCTTCAGCTTGTCGAGGCTTTCAAGGCCGAGCGACTTGGCAAAGTCCTCGTCCACCTTGGTCTCGTCCTCGACCTTGACCGCCTGGACGGTGATGTCGAATTCGGCGTCCTTGCCCTTCAGGTTCTCGGCCGGGTAATCGGCGGGGAAGGTGACCGTGATGGTCTTCTTGTCACCCGTCTTGACGCCCGTCAGCTGGCTTTCGAAGCCCGGGATGAACTGGCCGGAACCCAGTACCAGCGGGGTGTTCTCGGCCTTGCCGCCTTCGAATTCCACGCCATCGACGCGGCCGACGAAATCGATCACCAGCTGGTCGCCATCTGCGGCCTTCTTCGACTTGGGGGCGTCCTTCCAGCTCTTCTGGTTGGAAGCGAAGCGGGCCAGCGCCTCGTCCAGCTCCTTGTCGGTCACGGGGACCACCAGCTTTTCCAGCGTCAGGCCGTCGATCGAGGGGGCCTCGATCTCGGGAAGCACTTCCACTTCCACGGTCAGTTCGGCATCCTTGCCCTGTTCGTACCCCGGGGTCATGTCGACCTTGGGCTGGAGCGCAGGGCGCAGGGCCTTTTCCTTGATCAGGCCGTTGACCGATTCGCGCAGCGCGGTGTTCAGCGCATCGGAATGCAGCGCTTCGCCATGCATCTTGCGGATCAGGTTCGCCGGCACCTTGCCCGGACGGAAGCCCGGCATCCGGACCTGCGGGGCGATCTTCTTCACTTCGGAATCGATCCGCGCCTCGATGTCCTTGGCAGGGATGGTCAGCGTGTAGGCGCGCTTGAGGCCTTCGTTGCTGGTTTCGACGATCTGCATGCTAAAACCTTCTTTTCAAACGGCATTTGCGCCGCGAGCGCCCATGAATGGTGCGGACACTGGTGCGGGCGAAGGGACTCGAACCCCCACATCTTGCGATACTGGTACCTAAAACCAGCGCGTCTACCAGTTCCGCCACGCCCGCAAGCCCGACGAATTCTCCCAGGCATACGCCTGACAAACAGGGAGCCGCCATTAGATGCGCGTGGGCAAAAGGGCAAGCATCCAGAGGCCTTGCGCGCGGCATTTGTGATTGCCCGATTGATTCGGGGGCCTGCGAACGGCTAAGCGGCCCGCCATGAGCGAAGAAAACACCCCCGCCGCCGCCGCTCCTGCCGGTGCCGACACCCCGCCCGATCACCTGTCGATCGATCCTGCCAGCCCGCATTTCGATGCCGACAAGCTGCAGCGCGGCGTGGGCATCCGGTTCAAGGACCGGGTGCGTAAGGACATCGAGGAATACTGCATTTCCGAAGGCTGGGTGCGGGTGCAGGCGGGCAAGACGATGGACCGTCGCGGCCGCCCGCTGACGATCAAGCTCACCGGCCCGGTCGAAGCCTGGTACGAGGACCTGGGCGAAGGCGCGCCGGTCAACAAGGCCTGACGGCGCGCGAAGCGGCGGCAGCAGGGCGCCGGCCCGCTGGTCACCCGTCCCTAGCTGGCGAGCGGCTTGTCGTTCGGGTGCTGCGCGGTCATCCGCAGCACCACGTAGCCCATCACGGCTGAAATCAGCGAGCCCATCAGGATGCCGATCTTGGCTTCGTCGCGCAGCAGGCGGGCCATTTCGTCGGTGCCGGTGAAGGCCAGTTCGCCGATGAACAGGCTCATCGTGAAGCCGATCCCGCACAGGATCGTCACGCCCCACACTTCCACCCACGAGCATCCTGCCGGCTTCTTGGCGATGCCCAGCCTGTCGACGATGAAGACGAGCGAGAAGATGCCCGCCTGCTTGCCCACCACCAGGCCGGCGGCCACCGCCAGCGGCAGCGGATCGAGCAGGGCTTCGAGGCCCAGCGCCCGTACGTCTACACCGGCATTGGCGAAGCCGAACACCGGCACCACCAGGTAGGCGTTCCACGGCAGCAGCGGGTGCTCGACATCTTCCAGCAGGTCGCTGCCGTCACGCCGGCGCAGGGGAATGGTGAAGGCCGCCAGCACGCCGGCAATGGTGGCGTGGACGCCCGAATTCAGCACGCAGAACCACAGCACAAGCGCGCCCAGGATATAGGGCCAGATCTTGTCCACCCGGCCCTTGTTCATCGCCACGAGAACAAGGAAAACCACGCCCGATGCGAACAGCCAGGTCAGCTTGAGGTTGGCGGTGTAGAACAGGGCGATGATCGTCACCGCGCCGATGTCATCCACGATCGCCACGGTCAGCAGGAACAGGCGCAGGACCGAAGGCACGCGGGTGCCGAGCAGGCCGACCACGCCCATTGCAAAGGCGATATCGGTGGCGGCGGGAATGGCCCAGCCGCGTGCCAGGCCCGGCTCCCCGCCGGCGATCAGCATGTAGACTGCGGCAGGCGCGGCCATGCCGGCGATGGCGGCGAGCACCGGCAGCCGGCGCTGCGCCGGATCGGCAAGATTGCCTTCCAGCAGCTCGCGCTTCACCTCCAGGCCCACCACGAAGAAGAAGATCGCCATCAGCCCGTCGTTCACCCACAGGTGCAGGGTGTTGAGCTTGAACACCTCGGCGGCGAACAGTTCGCCATGGAACAGCTCGCGATAGGCGTCCGATACGCCGGAATTGGCGATCAGCATGGCCAGGGCCGCCACCGCGATGAGCAGGATTCCGGCGAATGCGTCGGCCTTGAAAAGGGCCTGGAACGGGCGGACTGCCGCCTGGAGGAGCTGATTTGCCATGATGGGTGGCACCTTTCGCCAGCTGGCGGGAAGTTGCAAGGGCCACAGGCAGCCTAGGTTGCGTTTTTGCCTAAGTGCTTTAACTCTCCGTACAAACACTAGGTCGCACGGGACAACGGGGGCTGATGGCTGACTGGACCATCCTGCAATGGCTGGCGCTTTTCGAGCGTGAATTGCTGCTGTTTGCTGGTGTATTCTTCCTTGTCGGCGCAATCGACGAATTGCTGGTGGATGGCTTGTGGGGCTGGATGCGGCTGACCGGCCGCGCGGCGCGCCTGCGGCTGGACCGGCGGGACCTCAAGCAGCGGCACCTGTCGGATGCGGCGGCCGTGTTCATCCCTGCCTGGCGCGAGGACAAGGTGATCGAGCACACCATTGCCCATGCCCTGCAGGCATGGCCGCAGCAGGATTACGTGATCTATGTCGGCGTCTACCGTAATGACATGACGACACTGGAGGCGGCCATGCGCGGTGCGGGGGCGGACCGCCGGGTGCGGCTGGTTGTCCATGATTGTGACGGGCCAAGCACCAAGGCCGATTGCCTCAACCGCCTGTACCGCGCGCTGGAGGTGGACGAGCAGCGCAAGGGGGCCCCGGTACACATGGTGCTGTTGCACGACGCCGAGGACATGGTCGATCCGGCAGAGCTGGCGCTGATGGACAAGGCGATCGAGCGGGCCGACTTCGTGCAGATCCCGGTCCTGCCCCTTCCGCAGGAAAACTCGCGCTGGATCGGCAGCCACTATTGCGAGGAATTTGCCGAGGCTCATGCCAAGACCATGGTGGTGCGCGACTGGCTGGGC
>CAZTED010000205.1:0-3941 GCA_964612175.1 uncultured Sphingomonadaceae bacterium | reverse complement strand
ATGCTCGACCCGCAGGACGAAGCGCTGGTGCCGGAGCCGGTCACCGACGACTGGTAAGCAGCGGCAGGTCGTGAGCCAACAGCAGGGTCGCAGCAATTCGGAGCTAAGTCGTCAGGTGAAGCGGATGCCGTCAGGGTGCCGCTCGATGGCAAGGCGATTGACGATGAACGGGCGGAAAGCCCGGGAGCGGTTCGTATCCACGGCAATGAATGTTGCCTCTGCCTCGTCCCGCTGCAGTTCGATGCGCACGTAGCCCTGGTGCATGTTGTCGGTCCAGACCACCTCCGGCACATGATCGATGAAAGCCTGGTCAAGAGCCCGCGACAGGTCGTGGCCAAAGCCGCTTTCCACAAAGTCGCCGGGCGAAGTGATGCCGGCGGTTCCCAGTTCCAGGCCGGCTGGCCGGCCAGCGGCATCCTTGAGGCTGTTGGCCCAGAAGCTGTGGCTGTCACCGGTCAGGAAGATCAGGTCGCCGGCCCCGGCGTTTCGCGACAGGTCATAAAGGCGCTCGCGGGCCCAGGGGTAGCCATCCCACGTATCGGGATAGAACGGCAGGCCCGCCCGGCCCTTGGCCGCCAGCAGCCGCGCGTTGTCCAGTGCATTGCCGGTAAACGGGGCATCGGCGGCGAAAGGATCGGGAAGGACGCCGAGCGCTACAAGGTCAGGCACATCCGTGCGGGCAATGGGAATGGCGTTGCCGACCAGTCGCCAGGGTTGTCCACCGGCCACCGAGGCCGAGAGGGCCTGCGCCAGGTCAGCCTCGCATTCTTCTGAGATCATCCGCCGGCCTTCGGCACCCAGGACTTCACGCCGGAACCGGGCGATGTGGGCGGCATCGTCAATGAAGGGGGCCAGCGGCAGGTAATCGACCTGCTCTGCCCGTGCGGTATGGCGCGTTTCCAGCGTGGTCAGCGTTGCCAGGTCGCCAAAGCTGTAGCTGCGCCAGAACTGCATCCGCGTGCGCCCCGGCTGGTTCAGCCATTCGGGCTCGCGCACGGGCATCCATTCGAAATAGGCCTGGATCGAGGCAGCCCGCCGGGCCTCCCAGTCACCTTCGCGGTCAGGCTGGTGGTTCTGCGCCCCGCCGGTCCATGGGTTGTTGGTGCTTTCGTGATCGTCCCAGCAGGCCATGAAGGTGTGCGCTGCATGCATCGCCTGCGCGCCTGCATCCGTCTTGTACTGGGCATGTCTGCGGCGGTAGTCGGACAGGCTGACGATTTCGTGCGCGGGATCGTGCCGCCGGCCCATGGTCCGCGCAATGTCGTCCCCCCAGCTGTCCTGCCCATATTCGTAGAGGTAGTCGCCGGTGTGGAGCACGAAGTCGACCGCAGGATCATGGGCGATCGCTTCATAGGCATTGAAATAGCCAAAGGCGTAGTTCGAGCACGAGGCCAGGGCGATGCCGAGGCGGTCGAGCGAACCGGTCGGCAGGGTGCGGGCCCGTCCGGTGGGGGAGATGTCGCTGTCCATGCGGAAACGGTAATAGAACGTGCGGCCAGGCTGCAGCCCGGTGGCAAGCCATTTGGCGGTATGGTCGCGGTCCGGTCCTGTCACCAGTTCGCCACGACCAACGAGGCGGGTGAAACCAAGGTCCTCGGCAACCTCGACGACAAGGGTCACATCCCCGCTGGTGGTAACGCGCGTCCACAGGACCACGCTGGTGGCATCGGGGTCGCCGCTCGCCACGCCGTGCCTGAAAGGGCCAGTGGAAGAGGCACTTGCGACCTGTGGGAAGAACAGCATGGCGCTCCCCGCCGCGAGGCCGCCAAGCGTGGTCCGGCGCGTGACTTGCGAGAGGATCGGATTGCGGATCATGGCTGTCTCCTTTTCGGGCGAGGTAGTGGAAGGGTCTGCCTGCAATCCGGGGCGGCACGGCTGGTGCCGCGCCGCCCCGGTGTGCTTCAGGTCATCTTGCCGGATCAGAAGCCGGCGCGGACGGTCACGAAGAACTGCTGCGGCGCGCCGACCAGCAGGGTCTGCCGGTCACCGCTGTTGCCGAAGCCGCCCGACCCGACCGTCGAGATGTACTGCTTGTCGAACAGGTTGGTGACGTTCAGCTGCACGTCGATTGCATCGGTGAAGCGATAGCCCAGGGTCGCATCCACAATCGCCCGTCCGCCTACCGACCGGTCGTTGGTGTAGGTGAAGAAGCGCTCCGACATGTAATTGGCGCCAACGCGGCCGAAGATCGAACCGTCGTCATAGGCCACTTCGCCGCGCAGCAGGTGTTCGGGGGTATCGACCACGGTCTTGCCCTTGATCGCCGCAAGCAGGACGCCCGAGACGTTGAACACATCGTCACGATAGGTCGCATCGGTGTAGCTGTAGGACGCGAACAGGCTCCAGCCGCCACCCAGCCGCAGGTCGCCGGCCGCCTCGAAGCCGACAGCGCGCACGTTGCCGACGTTCTGCAGGATGTTCGGGCTGCCCACGATGCTGGGGCCTGCCGCTGCTGCCAGCAGGCGGTTGCGGAAGTTGACGAGGTAGGCCCCGACCACGCCGTTGAACACCGGATCGTTGAAGCGCAGGCCCAGCTCGTAGGTGTCGGACTGTTCCGGTTTCAGCGTGTCGACGATCGCGTTGAACCCGGTCTGGTTGGTGCTGAACGGGCCGGTGGTGGTGGCCGAGGCAAAGGCACGGGTGGCCTGGGTAAAGCCGCCGAACACCTCTGCCATGTCGTTCAGTTCGACATTGAAGCCGACATGGGGCTGGAACCAGTCTTCGACCTGGATCTTGCCGGACGGAAAGCTTGCGGCCACAACCGGGGTCGCTTCGTTGGTGACCTTGAAGCCCTTCCAGCCCAGGTTGATGGCCAGTGCGCCCAGGTCGATGCGGTCCTGCACGCTGTACTGGAGCGTTTCGGTCGTGAAATCGAATTCCCACTGGGTGAAGAACGGGTTCTTCGGCCAGTCGCGGAAGGAGCGGCCCGGATTGGTCCGGCTTTCCAGTCCATAGAAGCGGCGTGCCTGGTTGAAGTCGTTGTTTTCGTACCAGGCCGTCAGGCTAAAGGCCTGCGAACCCACTTCGAAGCCGAGACTGGCGAAAGCGCCGATACGTTCCATCTCGTATTCGGTGGTGCGGATGGATATCGGCACGCCGTTGGGGCTGGGAACATAGGGCGTGCCCCACAGGCCACGTCCGCTGTTCTCGTGATAATATGCCCGGATCGCGAAATCGGCATCTTCGCCGATCGGAGTGGAGACGCCGACCGCCGCCAGGAAGTCCTTCCTGAGGCCCGAGGCATCGTAATAGGCATCATCGGGGCCGGTGACATTGCCGGGGTAGGTGGTTCCCGCAGCCGCATTGGACACCGGCGCGCCGGTGTCACCGCGATTGTTGGCGACGTCGGCCAGCAGGATGGCGAGGTTGTAATCGGGGAAAGTGTTGTCCCAGTCATACCCCAGGCGGCTCAGCATATCGAGCGACATGTCCTGGTAATCCTGCTCGCGCCGGTCCGAATAGCTGGCCCAGGCATCAAGCTGTGCCGTGCCCAGCGGCACGACGACCTTGGCGTTGATCATGTGCTGGTCCTGCGTGCCTTCGCCCTTGAACTTGTCGGACGAGCCATAGGCATAGGACACGTAGCCGCGCGCGCCATCGGCGCTGCCGGCATTGACGCGGACAAACCCGCGCATGGTCTCGTCGCTGCCATAGGTGGCTGCCGCATCGAGCGCGAAGCGGTCTTCCGGATCGAGCGAGAAGGTTTCCACCGTACCACCAAGGTTGCCCGTTGAATTGGTACCCAGCGCACCGGCGCCCTGGCTCACGACCACACGGCCGACGTTTTCGCTGCTGACCGCACGGCTGATGTGCAGGCCATTGTGGTTGCCATAGCTCATGTCGCCCAGCGGAATGCCGTCGAAGGTGAAGCCGAGCTGGTTCTGGTTGAAGCTGCGGATGGTGACGCGGGTCGACCATTCGTAGTTGCCGAAAGGATCGGC
>CAZTED010000204.1:0-3981 GCA_964612175.1 uncultured Sphingomonadaceae bacterium | reverse complement strand
AGCGGGTCATCCGGCCCTCCTCCCCGCCGGGGAGAAGGGCTGCGGATTACAGTGTCCGCTCACGTTCCTCGACCGTGAAGATTTCCAGCATGTCGCCGGCCTTGATGTCGTTGGTATCGGCCAGCACCACGCCGCATTCGAGGCCTGCGCGGACTTCGTCCACGTCGTCCTTGAACCGCCGAAGCGAGGCGATGGTGGTGGCAGACACGATGACATCCTGCCGGGTAAGGCGGGCGTGGAGGCCCTTCTGGATGATACCTTCCAGCACCAGGAGGCCAGCGGCCTTGTCGCGCTTGCCGGCCGGGAACACGTCCTTGACCTCGGCGCGGCCGACCACGTGCTCGATCCGCTCCGGACCCCAGATGCCGGCCATCTCCTTGGCGATGTCGGCGGTCAGGTGATAGATGACATCGTAATACATCATCCGCGTCTTGTTGCGTTCCACCAGCTGGCGGGCATTGGCATTGGGACGCACGTTGAAGCCGATGATCGGCGCCTTGCTGGCACTGGCCAGCACCACGTCGCTCTCGGTAATGGCACCAACGCCCGCGTTCAGCACGCGCACCTTGATCTCGTCGTTCGAGAGGTTGTGGAGCGCGGTGACGATCGCCTCGACCGACCCTTGCACGTCGGCCTTCACCACCACCGGGAACTCGATCACGCTCTTCGTCAGGTTGGAGAACATGGTGTCGAAGTTGGTCGGTGCCAGCGTGGTGCGCTTTTCGGTCTCGCGCTGCTGGCGGAACGAGGCGACCTCGCGGGCGCGCTGTTCGTTTTCCACCACGGTCAGCACGTCACCGGCCTGCGGCACGCCGCCAAGGCCCAGTACCTCCACCGGCATGGCGGGGCCGGCTTCCTTCACCTGCTTGCCCTGGTCATCCACCAGGGCGCGCACGCGGCCGCTCTGCGTGCCGGCCACGAACACGTCGCCCTTGCGCAAGGTTCCGCGGTTGACCAGCACGGTCGCCACCGGGCCCCGGCCCTTGTCGAGCTTGGCTTCGATAACGGTCGCTTCAGCCATCCGGTCCGGGTTGGCCTTCAGTTCCAGCAGTTCGGCCTGCAGCAGGATCTTCTCGATCAGTTCGTCAAGGCCGGCGCCGGTCTTGGCCGAAACCTCGACATCCTGCACATCGCCCGACATGGCTTCCACCACGACTTCGTGCTCGAGCAGGCGCTCGCGCACCTTCTGCGGGTTGGCTTCGGGCTTGTCGCACTTGTTGATCGCCACGATCATCGGCACGCCGGCAGCCTTGGTGTGGTTGATGGCCTCGATCGTCTGCGGCATGATCCCGTCGTCCGCGGCGACCACCAGGATCACGATATCGGTGACGTTCGCCCCGCGCTGGCGCATCTGGGTAAATGCCGCGTGACCAGGGGTATCGAGGAAGGTGATCTTGTCCTTGCTCTTGGTGGTGATCTGGTAGGCACCGATGTGCTGGGTGATGCCGCCGGCCTCGCCCTTCACCACGTTGGCGCCGCGCAGGGCATCGAGCAGGCTGGTCTTGCCGTGGTCGACGTGGCCCATGATCGTGACCACCGGCGGACGCACCTTCAGCGTGTCTTCCGGGTCCTGGTCGTCCGCCGTGTCGATATCGACATCGCTTTCGGACACGCGGGTGATGTTGTGGCCGAATTCCTCGACCAGCAGCTCCGCCGTGTCCTGGTCGATCGTCTGGTTGACGGTGACCATCATGCCCATGTTGAACAGCGACTTGACGAGGTCGGCACCCTTTTCGGCCATGCGGTTGGCCAGTTCCTGCACCGTGATGGCCTCGGGCACGACAACGTCGCGTACCTGCTTCTCGCGCTGCTGGCTCTGGCCGGAATAGTGCGCGCGACGCTCCTTTTCGCGGGCACGCTTGAGGGCCGCGAGCGAGCGGGCGCGGGCGCCCTCGTCCTCGTTGAGCGCACGGTTGACCGTCAGCTTGCCGCGACGGTTCTCGCGTTCGACATCCACCTTGCCGGCACCTGCCTTGCGGTCGGGGCCCTTCTTGGTGTCCTTTTCCTTCTCGGCACGCTTGGGTTCGGGCCGTTCCACCGGGGTGAACCGGCGCGGGGCAGGCGGGGATGAGCCTGCAGCGTCACCCTCTGCGGAAGCCTCTGGCTCGACCGGCTGGGCGGACACCGGCGGATTGGCGGCAGCCTCTGCTTCGCTGGCGCGGCGCTCGGCAGCCTCTTCCTCGGCCAGCCTCTCCTGGGCGCGATTCTCTTCGGCGCGCCGCTTCTCGTCCTCGGCGGCGCGGGCCTTTTCCTCTTCCTCGCGGCGACGGTTTTCCTCGGCCTGGCGCAGGCGGTCTTCCTCGGCCTCGCGCTGCAGGCGGGCGACACGCTCCTGCGGGGTTTCCCCGGCGGGAGCAGCCTTGCGCGGCGGCGGCGGGGGAGCAGGCGGCGGCGGTGGCGGCGCTACCGCAGCGGGCGGCGGCGGGGGCGGCGCAACCTCGGGCGCACCGGGCTTGCCGATGAGCTTGCGGCGCTTCACCTCGACCACCACCTTGTTGGTGCGGCCGTGGCTGAAGGTCTGCTTGACCTCGCCCGCATCGACCGAGCGCTTCAGCCCCAGGGGCTTGCGTTCGCGTTGCGGCTTGTCTTCGTTATCGCTCATACGCCTTTGATAATCCTTCAAATCAATTCATTGTCGCGGCATCGCAGGGCGCATCATGCGCACCTGCGTCACTGCGCCCGGAAGCCCCGATAAAGGTCTCTAAACGCCGCAGCGGGATTGCCACCCGCTGTGCCGATGCGAGGTCGACCAGCGCCATGTGGACGACATTGTCGCGGCCCAATGCCACAGACAGGGCCTCGCGGTCCAGTGGCAGCCTTGTCCCGGCCTGCCCGGTGCCTTCGGCATCCATGCCCACGCGCCAGGCCTGGTCCAGCTTGCGCGCGCCATCGGCACTGGCATCGGCCGCATGATAGAGCGCCGCCACCTTGCCCATCCGCGCCTCGTTGGCGATCTTGTCCGATCCCAGCAAGAGCTTGCCGGACCGGAACTCGAGGCCCAGCCGGTCGAGGAATGCGCGGCGCAGCGCGGCTTCGGTCAGCTCGGGCAGGTCGGCCGGGATGACCAGCGGGCCACAGTCCTTGCCGGCCTTGAAAGCCCGCGCCAGCGCGCCCTTCAGCTTGCCGCTGGCAATGGCTGCGGCCAGCGCATCCTTGTCCACGCCAATCCAGGCACCGCGACCGGGTGCCTTGGCATGGGCATCGGGCAGGACCGTGGACTTGCCATCGACATCGGGCGGCGAGACAGCCAGCCGCACCAGGTCATCGCGGGAGCTTGTCTCTCCGGTCAGCACGCAACGGCGCTCGGGGGTATCGCTACCCCCGTCACGCTTGCTCCGGGCAGGCGAACCTAGCGGTTCATTGCGAGGATTCCGCATTGGCGGCCTCCTCTGCTGCGGGCGATTCCTCGTCCTCGAACCAGTGTGCGCGAGCGGCCATGATGATCTCGTTGCCCTGTTCTTCGGTCAGACCGAAGATGCCGAGCACGCCGCCCTTGTCCTCGGTCCGCTGCGGACGGCGCAGCTGCGGGCCTTCGGTGTTGCGGCGACGGGGCGCCTCGCGCTTCTTGGCGATCAGTTCGTCGGTAGCAAGGTCAGCGAGGTCATCCAGCGTGCGGATCCCGGCCTTGCCCAGCACGACCAGCATTTCCTCGGTCAGGTGCGGGATTTCGGCCAGCGCATCCTCGACGCCCAGCTCGCGGCGCTGCTCGCGATAGGCCCCTTCCTTGCGCTCGATTGCTTCCTGGGCACGGGTCTGGAGTTCTTCGGCCAGTTCCTCGTCGAAGCCTTCGATGCTGGCCAGTTCGGCCATGTCGACATAGGCCACTTCCTCCAGCTCGGCGAAGCCTTCGGCCACCAGCAGCTGCGACAGGGTCTCGTCGACGTCCAGTTCTTCCTCGAACATCTTGGACCGCTCGGCGAACTCGCGCGAACGCTTCTCCGAGGCTTCTTCCTCGGTCATGATGTCGATCTGGTGGCCGGT
>CAZTED010000203.1:0-3983 GCA_964612175.1 uncultured Sphingomonadaceae bacterium | reverse complement strand
GGATCTGCGCTTCACACAGCCCATTCGATCCGATCGGGATTGAATCGCGCAGGCCAAGCGAGACCTGGCCCTGCGCCGGGGTGGGTGCGGCTCCGGCAACGAGGGCCAGGGCTGCGAGCATGGGCATGGCGCGGCGCGCACGGGTCATGTCAATCATCCTCTTCCTCCTCCGGGGAGCCGGAAGCAGCACTGTCGCCGCCGCTGGTCACCGGGTCGGACACAAGGCCCTGGCCGCCGACCGGTGGCGGTTCGAGCAATTGCGGGAAATCAAGGCCGAAGCCTTGTTCCGTAGCCGGCTCGCCCAACGGATCCGATGGCGTGATCAGTTCCGGCGGGGTGATTATTTGCTCGTTGGTTATCGGCACACCCGGGTCATCCACCGTCGGTGGCGGTGGCGGTGGCGGTGGCGGTGGCGGCGGCGGCGGAGGAGGCGGCGGCGGCGGAGGAGGAGGAGGCGGCGGCGGCGGAGGAGGAGGAGGAGGAGGAGGAGGCGGAGGAGGCGGCGGAGGCGGCGGCGGGCTGGCGCACTGGCCGGTTATGATGTTGCAATCATTAAGCGTTGCATCGACGGTATAGCTGTCCGCCGGGTTCGGATCGGTGAAATCCACCAGAGCGAAGAAAGCGTCGTTCAGCGTGAAGGTGCCGTTGCCGTTATCCTGCGCACCGAAGGTGATCACGCGCATCGTGCCTGGGCCATAATCGCCTTCGCGGCGGATACGCAGGCCACCGGGGCCCACGATGATGCCCGAGTAATCGGTGCCGACCCCGGTGTTCTGGGTAAGGATGAAATCGCCGGCGGCCAGTTCGACACGGTTGGCAAAGGCGAAAGAACCGTCGACCGTATTGGTCCCGCTGCCCATCAGCAGGCCGGGAAGGGTGGTGCTCGCAGGATCGCTGTTGATGATGCCGAGCAGGCCGGCGTCGGCCGCAAAGATCGACCGGCCGCCAAGGGCCAGCGTGCCGGAAAGCAGCGGATTGGCTGTTCCGTCGTCCACGATCCGGATGCTGGCTGAGGGGAGGACGATTTTCAGGATGTCGCCGCCGAACAGCCCCAGCGTGTCATCGACATCGGCCGAACTGAACAGCACCTGGCCGACGACCTGGGTCACGCCATCCGAGCCGATATTGACGTTGGCAAAGCCATCCGTGGCAAGCGTTCCCCGAAACTGCAGGTTGCGTACTTCAAGGGTGACGGGGTCCGTGGTTGCGAACCCTGTGACGAACAGGTTGGTGGCCCTCAGGCGATCAAACTCTTCCTGGGTCAGAGTGAAGCCGTTGCCTTCGATTGTACTACCAACCACGGCGGTGTTTACCGGGTCCTGTGCAAAAATCCTCAACGTCGGGGCGGCGATCTGCGCCCCGTTGAGCACGTCGATATTGTAGGACGTGATGGACAGTTCCTGCGCGCCGAGGCTGGTCAACAGCGCATTGTCCCCGGTGACCCGTACCAGACCCAGCGAATTGATATCGATGAGCGCTGTCGGGACAGCGGGGTCGAGGCCGCCAAGGATCTGCCCGCCTTGCGAGGTTTCGAAGGAGATATCGCCTGAACTTGCGATGTTGCCGTTGCCGCTTATGCGCATTTGTCCGCCGTTCAGGGCCTGCAGCCGCGAGATCTCGGCTTCCGGCACGTCACTGCCCAGATCGCGCGCGCTGGCTGCCAGGTCGACGGTCCGGATCGTTCCGTTATCGATCGCATCGATCAGGAAGTTGCCGGCAGTCGCCGTGCCGCCCGTGCCGGTGGAAGCATCTGCCAGCACTTCGATGCTGGTCGAGTTGAGCAGGCTGTCGGTATTCTGGGCGACGAGCTGGGCGGAACCGGCGGTTGCGTTGCCGGTGTTGAAACTGGTTGACGATGAGGCAAGGCCGACAGTGGTGATGTTGGCCGTCGACCCGCCGAAGAAGCGGACGAATACGTCACTGGTTTCAGCGTCGCCTGCAACCGTATCGGCGGCATTGTTACCGGCGGTGGCCAGGCTCTCCGCAAACAGTCCGCCCCCGGTGATCGTGGAGCCTTCGGCCGACATGGATACCCGGCCTGATATCGCGTTGCCGCCGGCGTTGAAGCCCAGTCCGCCGTCAGCCGAACTGACCAGCGCGAGCTGCGAGCCGGTTTCGTTGAACAGCAGTTCCGAGCCGTTGGAGATATTGGCCGAGGCGTTTCCGGCCGTGGCATTGCCCCCCGTGCCGGCAATCGTGCTGCTGCCGCCCAGGGCGGAGACCAGGATCAGTGACTGGCCCGAAAGGTTGGCAATGGCATCGTTGGCAAGCAGGGCCGCAATCCCGCCGCTGGCCGCGCCGCCCGTTGCCGTGCCTGAGGCGTTGCCGCCAGTCAGCACGGCGATGAGGTTGATAGCCGAATCCAGCGTTGCGCCGCTGGTGAGGTTGATCCTGGCATCGCCGCCGGTTGCTGCCCCGCCTGCGATATTGCCCGAGGTGCCCGCGCCAGCACCGCCCGTGGTGAAGGCTGCCACGTTGAGCGAGCCAGCGGTAGCCTCGCCTCCTGTCGTGACGGTGAGCAGGGCCGATCCGCCCAATGCCGCGCCGCCGGTCCCGAGATTGGCCAGCGAAGTGCCGCCAAGGGCGGTGCTGGAAATCTCCGGCTGGCTGGCGGGAGGTCCAATGTTAGGGGGAAGGATCAGCTGCGCCTGGTCGCGCACGGTCACGGTCACCTGACCGCCTACGGCTTCCCCGCCGATGCCGTTACCCCCACCCGTCAGGCCCCCAAGCGAGAAGGTGCGGAACAAGGGCCGTCCGAGCGCGCCCACGGTAAGCGTGGTACCGGTGTCCTGGACGGTGACATTGACCACGCCGTTGCGCGCATCGCCGCCTTCGCCCAGTCCCGCACTGCCGCCGGCCAGGTCCACCGCCACCTCGATATCGCCTACCGAGACGGTAGAACCGCTGCGCACGATCAGGGTGGAGTTGCCGCCAGAGGCATTGCCCGCCAGGTCCCCGGCAGACAGTGCATCGCCACCGGCAGCGGTGGTCTGGACCAGCAGCTTTCCGGCATTGGCGGTCAACGAAGAATTGTCGATCGCCAGTTCCACGCTGGCGGCAGTCGCGTTGCCGCCATTGCCTTCGGCCGAGCTGCCGCCCGTCGCAGTGGACACAAAGCTGACCAAGCCCGAACTGGTGAGCGTGGAGTCGAGCTGGAGGGTGGCAAAGATCACGCTTCCCGTGGCCTGCCCACCGGCCCCCGTGTCACCAGCACCGCCGAAGGTCTCGATCAGGGCGGACAGGTTGCCGCTCTGCACCTGGCTGCCGCCGCTCTGCAGGAAGCCCAGCCCAACGGCCGAGCCGAGCCCGCCGCTGCTGCCGGCGCCGCCTCTGCCCGTGCTGCGGAAGGACAGGTCATGTCCAGCGGCGGCAATGTTGCCGCCGGTCAGGTTCACGTCGACTTCCCCGCCGGTGCCATCGCCGCCGGTGCCTTCGTTGCTGTTCCCGCCGATCCCTTCGCTCACGGCCGAAAGTGCGCCCGTCAGCGTCAGCGTTGAGGCGTTGGAAAGGACGAGGTTCACCGTATCGCCAAGGCCATTGCCGGCCGGGTCGGTGGTGCCGTTGCCGCCGATTGCGGAAGCCAGCAGGTTCAGCCCACCTGCCGTCACGCTGGAAGCGCTCGTATCGATGGTGATGGTGCCCGAGGTCGCATTGCCGCCGCCGCGCCCTTCGCCGCCGGCGGCGGCAGAAGTCATCGAGATGGCGCCGCCGGTGACTGTGAGTGCCGAACCTCCACTGGCCAGCACCGACATGTCGCCGCCGGTGGCCGCGCCGCCGATGCCGCCGAAAGCCGCGCCACCGATTGCATTGGAGAAGGCTGTCAGTGAGCCGTCGATGGTGATCGTACCGTCATTGAACAGCGCGATGTCGCTCTGTCCGCCGGTCGCCACGCCGCCAAGAGTGCCGCCGGTGGAGGAGCCGATGGCGATGGCATCCATGCTGACGCTGCCATTGATATCGATCAGGCTGCCGTCGCTCGCCTG
>CAZTED010000202.1:0-3997 GCA_964612175.1 uncultured Sphingomonadaceae bacterium | reverse complement strand
CCCAGCAGGATCGTGTCGCGCCCGTTGCAGATCGCGCGGGTGGGCGAGAGCACCTTCTCCATCACCAGGCTGAAGGGATCCTCCACGCCCGATGCCAAGAGGTTCTCGCGCACGGCGATGATCTCGTCGAACTTGGAGAACAGGTCCCGGTCCAGTGTCTGGGCTTCGCTCATGGTCATTACTCGCCCTGCAGCTTGTTCACGGCATCGACCAGCTGGCCATAGGTCTCGATCTCGGCCTGCTGGTTCATCGAGATGATGATGTCGAAGGCGTCCTCGATCTCGGCCACGAAATCCATCACCGTCAGGCTGTCGAACTCCAGGTCGCCGGCAAAGGTGGTGCCTTCGGTGATTGCCACGCCCTTCTTGTTGAAGGGTTCGATGATCGAACGGACGGTGCTGTCGATTTCGGCGCGATCCATGCTGGAAAATCCCATCTTGTCGGTCTGCGGCACCTTGCGCCGCCCTTATGTGGCGAAAAGCGGCTCTTTGACGTGCTTGTCAAGCGCGCCCGCAGGTGTAATCCCGCAAGCAGGGGTGAAATGCCGCAATGGCAGGAGGGGTAAATCGTGGCAGAATCCGGAACCCAGCCTGAACGAGGGCCTGAACTCCAGTCGGAACGCCCCCCCGAACGTGCCCTGGCGGCACCTTCGCTGCCCTCGCCTTCGGGCTATTCGAACCATGCCATCCACCTGGTGCGCACGTCCCAGCAGATCAACCTGGCGCTGAGCCAGATGGCCGACACCAAGGCATCAATCCTGATGGGCGCGACCTTCGTGGTCTTCACCATCGCGGTGGGTCAGGCGCGCAACGGGCAGATGCCCTGGGCCCTGGGGGTGCTGGCGCTGTTCGCCTTCATCTCCGCCAGTTGTGCGGTGTTTGCCGTCCTGCCTTCGGTCAGCGGCCCGAAATCGGCAAAGCTCAACGATGGCAGGCCGAACAAGCTGTTCTTCGGCTACTTCGTCCACACGCCTGAGGATGAGTGGATCGATACCATCCTCGATGAGCTCCACGCCGATGAAACGATCTTCCGCACGATGCTGCATGACATCTACCAGAACGGGCAGGTCCTGCAGCGCAAGAAGTACCGCTACCTGTCCTATGCCTACCGGAGCTTCCTCGCCGGCCTGTGCCTGACGCTGGCGACCTTCGTGGTGGAGATGGCCGTTTCCGGCTGAACGCCGGTTGGGCCTTATGCGGCTTTTGGGGCGGGATCGATCAGGCCGCGCACTGCCGCCATGAACGGGCCGATCGAGACCGGCTTCGACAGGTAGCCTTCGGCGCCCACTTCGCGGATGCGTTCCTCGTCACCCTTGCCGGCATAGGCCGTGACGGCCAGCACCGGCACTTCGCGCAGGCGGTCGTCGCCCTTCATGCTGGCGATCAGGTCAAGGCCCGAGACATCCTGCAACTGGATGTCCATGACCACCAGGTTGGGGAGGAAGAATCGCGCCCGCTCCAGCGCCACGTTGCCGTCGGCCACCGGCTCCACCGCAAAGCCGCCCGCGCGCAAAACGTCGCAGAAAAGCTTACGGTTGAGATCGTTGTCCTCGACAACGAGGATTCGTTTGGTCATTGGGTCCCCGAATGTCCGTCCATTGCCCCCGCGGACGGCCTTTCATCGCCATACCTGACCATGGGAATGCTGACAATTCGTAACCTCGCCCCGACATCCGCCGAAGATCGCGCCGCGCTGGCCCTGCGCGCGCTGGCCTTTGTCCTGTCGGACGAGCGGCGGGCGCAGCGCTTCCTTGACCTGACCGGCCTTACTCCCGACGGGCTGCGCGCCGCCATCGGCGAGGAGGGGACGCACCGCGCCGTGATCGATTTCCTCTGCGCGCACGAGCCGGACCTCGTCGCCGCAGCGGAAGCCCTGGGCCTGGCGCCGGAGGTATTGCTGCGCGCCGCCGGAGGAGAACAGTCATGAGCCGCCCGCTGGTCGTTACCGATTGCGACGAGGTATTGCTGCACATGGTGCGCCACTTCCGCGAATGGCTGGATGCCGAGCACGAGATCGATTTCGTGCTGGAGGGCCACGCCTTCCGTGATTCGATGCGGCGGCGCGGATCGTCCGATCCGATGACCGAGAAGGAGATGTGGTCCTACCTCAACCTCTTCTTCGACACCCAGATGCCGCACCAGACGCCGATTGCCGGGGCGGTGGAGGCGATTGCCGAACTGCAGCGCGAGGCCGACGTGGTGATCCTCACCAACCTCCAGGACAAGCGCAACGAGGCCCGCGCGATCCAGCTGCGCGCGCTGGGGATCGAGGCGCAGGTCTTCACCAACCAGGGCCCCAAGGGCGGCGCGCTGGCGCGGATCGTCGAACACTTCGGCCCCAGCCGGGCGGTGTTCATCGACGATATCGCGGTCCATCACGAATCCGCCGCCGACACGGTACCGCACGTCCACCGGCTGCATTTCTGCGGCGAGCCGGCGATTGCCCCGCACGTTCCCTGCGCACACACGGCGGGCCATGCCCATGCCCGCATCGACCGGTGGGACGAGGCCTTGCCCTGGCTGCTCGAAACATTGCATGGAGAGACCCGATGACCATCGAAGCCCGCCTCGCAGAACTCGGCATCGTGCTGCCCCAGGCCGCCGCGCCGGTGGCCGCCTATGTCCCCGTGGTGGAGGCCGCGGGCCTTGCCCATGTCTCGGGCCAGCTGCCCTTTGTCGGTGGCAAGCTGGTGACGGGGCGCCTTGGCGAGGATGTCTCGCTCGATGATGGTTATGGTGCCGCGCGTGCCTGCGGGCTCATGCTGCTGGCACAGCTCAAGGCTGCCGGCCTGCTGGAGCGGGTGCAGCAGGTGGTCAAGCTGGGCGCTTTCGTGAATTCGACCGGCAGCTTCACCGACCAGCCGAAGGTGGCCAATGGCGCTTCGGAACTGATGGCCGAGGTGTTCGGTGATGCTGGCCGCCATGCCCGCAGCGCCGTGGGCGTGCCGGTGCTGCCGCTGGGCGCGGCGGTCGAAGTGGACGCGATCTTTGCCATTCGCCCTGCCTGACGGCTGGTTCGCGCCGGCCCCTGACCCGCAGGTCGCGGGCTGGCTGGGCGGGCGCGTCTATGCCCATCGCGGGCTTCATGCAGAGGGGATTGCGGAAAACTCCCCGGCCGCCTTCGTTGCGGCCATCGATCGCGGCCTTGGCATCGAATGTGATGTCCGCTGCACGGCGGACGAGCGGGCGGTGGTGTTCCACGATGCCAGCCTCGACCGCCTTGCCGGGAGGGCCGGCCGCATCGACCAGCTGAGCGTTGCGGAGATAACGCGCGTGGCGCTCGCCGTGGGCGGGGAGATGATCCCCACATTGCGCGACGTGCTCGACCAGGTGGCCGGCCGTGTGCCGCTGCTGCTGGAGCTCAAGAGCGACCGCAAGCGCTCGATCCATCGCCTGTGCCGCGCGGTGCGGCGGGATCTGGAAGGCTATCGCGGGCCGGTGGCGGTGATGAGCTTCGATCCGCGCGTCGGCCGCTGGTTTGCCGCGCGGGCGCCCCACGTGCTGCGCGGGCTGGTGGTGACCGAGGAGAACAGCCGCACCTTTTCCGGCACGCTTCGCCGCCACATGGCGCTGTGGACGGCGCGGGCCCAGTTTCTCGCCTATGACGTGCGCGACCTGCCGAGCGGATTTGCCGCAGCCCAGCGCAGGCGCGGCCTGCCGCTGCTTACCTGGACCGTATCGAGCCCGGCCCTGCGCCAGCGCGCCGCTGACCATGCCGATGCCCCCATTGCCGAAGGTCCGGGTATCGCAAACCTGCCATCGGGCGCATAGTCGGGGCCGATGGCCGAAGCCGATCTGACAATCCGTGTCGTTGCCGAGGGCGTCGCCTCGCTCGATGCTGCCCAGTGGGATGCGCTGGGTGGCGGCGGCAACCCGTTCATGCGTCATGCCTTCCTCTCTGCGATGGAGGATTCGGGCAGTGTTGGCGAGGGGACCGGCTGGCAGGCCCTGCCGATCGTGCTGGAGGATGGATCGGGCCAGCTGCTGGGTGCGCTGCC
>CAZTED010000201.1:0-4076 GCA_964612175.1 uncultured Sphingomonadaceae bacterium | reverse complement strand
TGACCACCGACACCGAACTGCGGATCCTCGAGTTGCGCGACAGCGTCGCCTGGGCAGCCGGCCAGTCCTATGAACGCCGCCGCATCGGCGAGGTACTCCGCCAGCGCGCATCCGTTCTGGAATACATGCCCGGGCCCACACCACGTGCGGTCGTCAGAGAGCTGCGCCGCATGGCGCATGAAATCGATCGGGAGCCTTGCTGATGAGTGGCGCTACACTGGCACAAGACAGGCACAACGCCATGGGTATCAGGCCGATCGAGACACGCGCTTACGGGCATCGCTTCCGCAGCAGGCTTGAGGCGCGCTGGGCGGTGGCGTTCACTGAAGCGCGCATCGCCTGGCAGTACGAGCCTGAAGGTTTTGACCTTGGCAAAGCCGGCCTCTACCTGCCGGACTTCTGGCTGCCGCAGGTCAGCATGTGGGCAGAGGTAAAGCCCGATCGGCCGACCGACGAAGAAATCATCAAAGCCCACGCCCTCGTGGAGCAATCCGGCAAGCCCTGCTTGCTGCTCGTTGGGCCACCGTCGGCTCATGCGTACTGGGCCATTGAAAACGACTACCGCTGGATAACTACCAGCGATCCAGTGGACATTGCCGCCATGGACTACTGCCTATTTGAAGGCAGCGACTATCACCTTGATGAGGGCCGCTTTTACTCATCTTGCGGGACAGTCGGCACTTTTCCAATGCCATTCCATCTCGGCTACGGCTCACATCCCGCTATTGAAGCTGCTCTTTCCGCCCGCTTTGAGCATGGCGAATCCCCACGATGAACAACACCAAACCCGTTCGGTTGGCGGCATTGATCCGTCCTGATCAGAAGGCTTGGCTGCAAAAGCAAGTCACTCCATTGCGCAGCCTTGCTGACGTAGTGCGCGACCTCATCGACCAAGCCATTGCACGTGATGAACGACCTCACTGAAGCCGCGCGCGGCAGGTGGCCAGAGATCCTCTCATCGCTTGCTGGCCTCAACACTCAACAGCTGACCGACGAACATCAGCCGTGCCCGCTCTGCGGGGGCGAAGACCGCTACCGCTTCGACGACCTTGACGGCTCGGGCTCTTGGTTCTGTAACCAGTGCGGCGGCAAAAACCAATCCGGTGGCGCTGGCAATGGCTGGGACATGCTCCTGCGTCGCACCGGCTGGTCATTTGCCGATGCAGTTAAGCGCGTTGAGCAGCACCTGGGACTGCCAACCAACAGCAAGCGCCGCAGCAAGCCTCACCGCATCCCTGACAAGCCACCGGCCGATGCACTGCCGCCAGCCCTAGGCCGCGCAACCGCGCAGTGGTGCTACCGCGACGCCGGTGGTGAGCAGCTGTTCTGGATGCAGCGGCTTGATCTGCCGGCCAAGGATGGCAAGGCCGCACGCAAGATCTTCATCCATCGCGTCTGGCTCGATGGCCGCTGGCACTACCCCCGCAGCCGCGGCGAGAACGCCGATCCCTTCACCTGCGAGTGGCCCGCGCCAAGGCCGCTTTACCGTCTCCCGGATCTTGCCGATCGACCTGATGCGCCGGTGCTTGTCGTCGAAGGCGAGAAGGCTGCCGATCGCGCTGCTCAGCTCTTCCCTCGCACCGTCGTGGTCGCTTGGTCGAATGGCGCCAAGGCTGTTCCCTACGTCGACTGGACCCCTTTGCGCGGCCGGCGTGTCACCCTCTGGCCCGACAACGATCAGGACGGCCGCACCGCCATGGCTCGCCTCGCCGAGCAGCTGTTGGCGCTCGGCTGCGACCTCAAGGCCATTAACCCGCCCGACAACCTTCCGGCCGGCTGGGACATTGCCGATGCAACTGACTGGGACAGCGCCGCGGCTACAGCCTTTGTCCGCGAGCACATCAAGCCAGTCACCGGTGTGCTCACCGCATGGGGCACTGATGCTCTACCCGAGCAGCCCCAGCTGGAACCGACCGAGGAAGCAGCTGCCCCGGATCCCGAACCCATCAAGCCATCGGCAGGCGGCTACTTCACCTGCCTGGGTTTCGACGCTGACGGCTACTACTACCAGCCACGCAGCACGGGCCAGGTCGTCCGTCTTGGCGGCAGCAGCCACACATCTACCAACCTCGTGCGCCTCGCCCCCCTGGCGTATTGGGAGACGCTCTATCCCAGCAAGCGCGAAGGCGTGAACTGGACATGGGCAGCCGCATCCCTCTTCGAGGACCAGGCATCAGCCGGCGTCTACAGCCCCGATCGCATCCGCGGCCGCGGTGCATGGTGGGACCAAGGCCGCACCGTGCTTCACATGGGTGATCGCCTGATCGTCGATGGCGAGCAGCAGCCCATCACGCACACTTTTAAGAGCCCCTACCTCTATCAGCGCAGCGCTGCGCTCATCGGCCCGGGCAAAGCCTCACCGCTCACCGATGACGAGGCCCTGCAGATATGCGAGCTGGCTGAGCGTTTTCACTGGGAGGTGCCAGCTTCAGGCCTGCTGTTGGCCGGCTGGGTCGCTCTCGCGCCCATCTGTGGCGCACTGCGCTGGCGGCCGCACATATGGCTCACCGCATCAGCCGGCTCAGGCAAAAGCGCCATCCTCGATCGCTACGTCTCACCACTCCTGGGTGACATGGGCCTCCACGTCGCCGGCAACACGTCAGAGGCCGGCTTGCGGCAGACGCTTCGCGCAGATGCCATGCCGGTGGTGTTCGACGAAGCCGAGAGCAACGAGAAGGCTGATCAAACGCGGATGCAGTCGATCCTCGCGTTGGCCCGGGTGGCGAGCTCTGAATCCCACGCTCACATGCTCAAGGGCAGCCCCGCAGGTGACGTCACTCGCTTCACAATCCGCTCGATGTTCATGATGAGCTCGATCGCCACCGCCCTGAAACAAGGAGCAGATCGCAGCCGCTTCGCGCAGCTCACCCTCCGCAACCCCACAGAGCTGCCCAAAGCCGAGCGCACAGCGCACTGGGAAGCCCTCGACCGGGACCTCGATCGCTTTATCACTGGAGACGCTCCCGCCAGGCTGCTGGCCCGCACCATGGGCCTGATCCCAACTATCCGCGCATCGGTGGCCGTCTTCACCCGCGTGGCGGCCGAGCGCTTCGACTCCCAGCGCCTTGGTGATCAATACGGCACCCTCCTGGCAGGCGCGTGGTCGCTCATGAGCAGCCAGCCTGCTACCGCAGAAGAGGCCCGCGCACTGATCGAGCAAAACGACTGGGAGCCCTACAGCCAGACCACCGAGGTGCCCGACGAGCAGCGCTGCATCCAGCACATCCTCCAGCACCAGATCCGCGTCGAAGCCGACCACTCGACACACACCAGGACGCTGGGTGAGCTTGTCGCGCTCGCATCCGGCCAGGAGACGGCGTGGGAGCTCAGCTCCAACATCGCCGAAGCCACCCTCGGCCGCTATGGCCTCAAGGTCGAAGATGGAGCCCTGCTGGTGTCCAACACCGCGCAGGCGATCGCCACCATCCTTCGCGACACAGCCTGGGGGCACAGCTGGGGCACGCTGCTCGCGCGCCTCCCAGGGGCCGCCAAAGCCGGCGTCGTGCGTTTCAAAGGCATGGGCGCCACATCCAGGGCCGTGCGCATCCCGCTTTCGACCTTGTGACGCTCAGGCGTAACAGCCTGTTACGGCGAAAACCCTTGCTACGGCAGGGGTTTTGTCATTTGTGACGGTGTTACGGTCCGCTGGGATAGCCCCCCTTATAGATAGAAGCAAACACACACACTCTCTCTCCTTTCTCTTCCCCTTTATACCTATACCTCTTTTTAGGTGTAACAACGTAACAACAGGGGCCGAAAGCCTTGCAGCGCAAAGGGTTTTGGGTGTTACGCCTTGCGTGACGCACCGTAACAGCCGTAACCGCTCCTACCCTGACCCAAGGAGGCTCACCTCATGGCACGCATCGACATCTCCGCCCGCGTCATCGGCGACACCGAGCTGGCTCAGACCCTGGCGCGGCTCTCCTCGCAGGACATTCCCAAAGCCATTAAGGCCGGCGTCCGCGACGCTGCACGAGCAGGGCGCACCACCATGGCCAAGTCCATCGGGCAGCGCTACGCACTCACCGCAGGACGCATCAAGCAGGACGTCCCCACTGCACGCTTCATGGCAGGTG
>CAZTED010000200.1:0-4135 GCA_964612175.1 uncultured Sphingomonadaceae bacterium | reverse complement strand
TTGCCGGTGTGAATGGCAAGCTAACACGGCCCATCGGCCATGTGGCCCAAGGCTATGGGCGCGATCGGGCAAGAAGCAGCCGTTCGGACAGGTCCGCGCCCTGCTGTCCCGTGATCTGGAACAGCGCCTCGAACCCTTCCTCCTCTGCCGCTTCGGAAAGGTCTGCCGGAAGATTGCGATCCGCCACGATCGCGCCAATCCCGCGCAGGCCGGTGATGCGCTCGCTTGCCACCACCGTCACCAGCCCGCCACCCGGCGCGCGCAGGCGGGCGACATAGGCAAAGTCACGGTAGAATGCGGGCGAGGCGAGCCGCCGCGCCTCGTCGCTCGCCCAGCGCTGGCCGCTCTGGCGGTCGATGATCTCGTCATAGCTCTCGCCGATCCTCAGCGAACTGCCGGCGAAGGTGATTTCCTCCAGCAGGCCCATGCCCGAGAGCAGGCCGATGTAGACCACGTCATGGTCCGCCAGCATGGCCGAATTAAGCTCCGACGCGGCGATCACCTGCACCTGCTTGCCCGCCAGCAAAGGGGTCACGGCCTCCAGCGCGAAGGCGGTCTGGAACGGCAGGTAGTTGAGGCCCACATCCTCGGCATTGCCGTAGCGTTCGGGCTCTGCCTCCTGCATCACCAGCAGGTCCTGCGCGGAGTTGACGCGGAAGTCGCGGACCAGGCGGCCTTCCTCGGGCCGCACCGGGTCGATCTCGCCGTAGAGGTAGTAGTCGCCCAGCACCAGCAGCACGGGCCGGTCGGATTCGATCAGCGGTTCCCAGATGGCATTGCCCGTCGTTTCCATCCGGCTGAGCAGCACCCCGCCAACAAAGGCGGCCAGCAGCGCCAGTACAGCCCAGACCGGCCAGTAGCGTGGCACCGTGCGGCCGGGCGGCGTGGCACCGGCCGAGGCCGCATCGACCGGTTCCTCCATCCCGGCAATCTGCAGGGCATAGATGCCGGAGGGTATTTCCAGCATGGCTTCGCCCGCTGCGGGGGGATGGTCGCGGTAATGGTCTTCCAGCTTGCGGCGCAGGCGGTGGACATAGACACGCACGGTGGCATCGTCGGCATCGGTCTCTGCCTGGCCGAAGACGGCGGCGGAAATCTCGGCCTGGGTTGCGGGGGGCGAATCCGGGCCGCGCAGGGCAAGGTAATCGAACAGGTCCCGCACCCGGCCGGTGCGGCCCGGAACGGCGGCGTCGCGCAGCCGGGCGAGGGCACGCGTATAGGCATCTGACGGCCCGTTACTCGCCCGATCCTGGCCCAATCACCCCTGCTCCCTGCCCGTGTAACGTCCTTGTAACGAGCCGATTACCGTAAATAACCTGTTTTTGCGAGAGGCATGACGCCACCTGCAGGTCGGATCAATCAGCCCTGTCAGGTTACACCTTGCCCCGGTTCCCCTTCCGCCCTTTCCCCTGCTCCCTTTGCTTCGGCCTGCTGGCCGGCGCGGCGGCCCTCGCCTGCGCCATTGCACCTGGCGCAGCCATGGCGCAGGAGGAAGGGCAGGCCGAAGGGCCAACCCCGAGATCCGAGGATCGCGGCAATATCGGCGTGGTGCTGGACGAAGAGAGTGGCAACGTCATCTACGTCTATGGCCGCGGGGAGCGGCGCATCGGCGAAGCGCTGGCGGCAAGTGAAGGCGGCGTGGCCGGCGCCGACATCCAGATCCGCCCGCTGCTGCGCCCCGGCGAGCTGCTGGAGGCAACGCCCGGCCTGATCGCCACCCAGCATTCGGGTGGCGGCAAGGCCAACCAGTTCTTCCTGCGCGGCTTCAACCTGGACCACGGCACCGACTATGCCCTCTACGTCGATGACATGCCGGTCAACTTCCGCACCCATGGTCATGGCCAGGGCTACCTCGACGTCAACGGCCTGATCCCGGAAAGCGTGGAGCGGGTCGATTACCGCAAGGGACCCTACCGCGCCGACACCGGCGATTTCAGCTTCGTGGGTGCCAGCTTCATCACCACCAGGGACAGCATCGATCCCTTCGCATCGGCCGAGCTCGGATCCTACGGCTACCGTCGGTTCGTGGCGGGCGGATCGGCCAGCGTGGGCGGCGGCGACCTGCTGGTGATGGGCCAGGCCAAGTTCAGCGACGGGCCCTGGGAACTGCCAGAGGATTTCACCGGCTATTCCGGCCTGCTCAAGTATTCGGCCCCTCTGGGCCAGGGCGATTTCCAGATCGCCCTGCAATGGTTCGACGCAAGCTGGGCGCCGACCGAACAACTGCCCGAACGCGTGATCGGCACGCCCTTGTGCGAGGACCGCTTCTGTTCGCTCGACCCCACCCTGCGCGGTTCCACCGAGCGGCAAGTGCTGACTGCAAACTACCAAGACGAAGACTGGCGCATCACCGCCTATGTCCAGCATTACGACTGGAGCCTGCTTTCCAACTTCACCTATTTCCTGGAAGACCCGGTCAACGGCGACCAGCTGCGCCAGTTTGAAACGCGCTGGACCTACGGCGGCCGGCTGGAGCGCACGTTCCGCCTGGAGGATCGCGCGACGCTTCGCACCGGGGTCGAGGCACGGTTCGACCATATCGGCCCGATCGGCCTCGACCAGACGATCGATGGGGAGCTGGAATTCAATTACAACAGCTTCGATGTCTACGAGGAATCAGCCGGCCTCTATGCCGAACTGGTGGTGGAGCCGGTTGACCGGCTGTTCGTGACCGCTGGCCTGCGCGGCGATTTCTACGGTTTCAAGACCGAGGCGCTGGATGGCGTCGATGTGTGGGAAGGCACCGTACGCGACAGCATCGTGACTCCCAAGGCCGGCCTCAATTACGAGGTGGCCGACGGTATCGCGCTTTACGCCAATTACGGCGAGGGCTTCCATTCAAACGATGCGCGCGGCGTGACCAACCCCGCCAGCCCGGCCCCGGGGCTGGTGCGCGGCGACATGGAGGAACTCGGTTTCCGGGTGGAGCGCGGCGGGCTTATCCTCAGCGGCGTCTACTGGTGGAGCAGCATCGACAGCGAACTGATCTACGTCGGCGATGCCGGCGCGGTGGAGCCGAGCGATCCCAGCAAGCGCCGCGGCTATGAACTGACCGCCTTCTGGAAACCCAACAACTGGCTGGCGGTGGACGCGGTATGGACCGGGTCACGGGCGCGCTTCGTGGGCCTGCCCCAAGGCGAGAACTTCGTGCCGGGCGCGCTCGACAGCTCCGGCGAACTGGGGGTTTCCGCCGCCTTCCGCCAGTGGAACGCGGCGGTTCGCCTGCGCTACATGGGCCCGCATCCGCTGATCGAGGACAACAGCCAGCGCGGGAAATCCACATTCCTTGCCAATGCGCGCATTGCCTGGACGCCGGATGACCTGTGGGGTCTGGAATTCCATGGCGAGGTGCTGAACATCCTCGATTCCAGGGATGACGACATCGATTACTTCTATGCCACCCGCTTCCCCGGCGAACCGGCCAAGGGGATCGAGGGGCGCAACAGCCGCATCGTGGAACCGCGCCAGCTGCGTGTGGGGATCACGAAACGGTTCTAGAACTTGCGGGCCAAGAACTTGCGGGCAGGTGGCACGAGATCGCGTGCATGCCACCGGCTGATGGAAGGCCCGGCTGCCTCGCATGGCGCAGCCGGGCCTTTCCCCTGGCGGATCGATCCCGACAGGCGATTGGCCTTGGCCCTCCCCTTGCCTATAGAGGCTTGTGCGGGGAACATCCTGGCAGGTCGCCGATTGCTCCCTTGCCGGCGTTTGGCCGTGACACAGCAAGGATCGAACGGAACTGATGCTCCTCCCAACCATCGCGGTCGAGAAGCCCTGGGGCAGGGATGAACTGCCACAGCCGTTCACGGGGACTGGGGCAGGGCGGATTGGCGAGGTCTGGTTCGATCCGCCGGCAGACCTGCCCGGGCTGCTGGTGAAGTACATCTTCACTTCGGAAAAGCTCTCGGTCCAGGTCCACCCGTCCGGCGAACAGGGCAAGGAGGAATGCTGGCTGGTGATCGATGCACAGCCGGGCGCCATGCTGGGCATCGGTTTTGCCGAACCGATTGACAGCCAGGCCGTGCGCGCCGCAGCGCTCGACGGATCGATCGAGCACCGGCTGGAGTGGCATCCGGTCACGCCGGGCGATTTCTTCTACATCCCGGCCGGCACCGTCCATGCCATCGGCGCCGGG
>CAZTED010000199.1:0-4224 GCA_964612175.1 uncultured Sphingomonadaceae bacterium | reverse complement strand
AGCCGCGCTGCGCAACTGGTGGTGGCCGAGAACTACGTCGGCCTGCCGGTCTAGCGTTCAGGCCGGCTATCTTGGCCGCATCCCGTATGGCAGTTCGCTGGTGAAGGCTTCCAGACGGGTGATCCGGCCGTTCTCGAAGCGGGTTACCTCGACCACCTGGTAGGTCAGCGGGTAGCCCTGGCCATCGGCGGCGGGAATGTCCTCGAAGAAGCGCAGCGCGATGAGGCCGCGGTCTTCGTCGATGGCCAGCACCTCGCGGTCGCGCACCTGCTCGATCCGGGCCAGCGGCGGCGAGCCGAAGGCCTGTGCGCAACCGGCCACGTCCTGCCCGTTGACCAGCCAGCGGCAATCAGGCGCGAACAGGTCCGGCGCAGTCGGCGCGTTTGATCCCAGCGCCTGCATGAACTGGCCGGCGGCGGCGGCCATCGCCTCGCGGCTGGTGCGGCGCGGACCGGGCAGAACGGCGAAATCGCTGGCCGAGGCCGGCTCTGCAAATGGCGGGCCATAGTTGCTGCGGCGCACGAGCACGTCGACGCTGCCCACCCGGTCGCCATCGGCGGCCACGGTGAAGGCGGCCCAGGCGGGCTGGCCATGTTCTTCCACCCGGCCGATCCACACCGCCTTGCCCGTCCACTCGTCGGCGATCACCAGCGGGTCATCGTCGATGGCGGTGATCCCGCGCCACACGCTCTCGCCTACGCGGATGCCGACGCTGTTCTCGGAATAGCCGACCCGGTCACCCCAGGCGACGTCCTGCCAGTTGTTTCCCGGAATCGCGCCCACCAGCGCGCGGGCCATGGTGTCGAGACAGGCGTTGTCGCACGCCTCCGGGTCCGGCTGGAAGCGCGGCTTGGGCGCGGCCTCTCCCCAGAACGGGTTGTGCATGAAATAGGGCACATAGGTGAAGGTCGCTTCGATCCGCTGGATTTCGGCGTCCCGGATGCGGAAGGCTTCCAGCAGCGTGATCGAATTGGGCCATTTCAGCGCCGTGCGCATTTCCCGCCCGTCGGTCAGCAGGTACCGGTCCCATTCGTTGGCATGGTCGAAGAAGCCGCTGGCGACGACCACCCCGCGATGTTCGTCAACCAGCGGCAGGACCCGGCGCACCCGCTTGTTGATGCGGTAGAGCCCCAGCTCGAACTGTTCGCGGCAGCCGCTGGCGATGTTGGCTGCATTACCCTGGGCATTGGGGGGCTGCGCGCCGGGTTGCGGGGCGGTGGTGGAAATGCCGTTTTCGAGGCGGCTGCAATCTTGCGAGAACGGCGCGAAGACCTGCCCGTCATTCAGTTCCACGGTGTCGAAATAGGCATCGGCAATGGCCAGCATCCGCTCGCGCGGGCGGCGCTCGGCCTCGGGCAACACTTCGTAGAACTCGGCAAAATGCTCCATGTTCTCCCAGTCGCCGAACGGGGCAGGAAGGCCGGTGCGGCGGTGGACCACGCTCTCGATCTCGTCGATACGGCCTCCTTCCACATGGATGCGCACGGCATAGAAAGCGGCGTGGCCGTTTTCGCGCACCGAACCGAACCATGCGGCATGGCCGGTGGTCTCGTCTGCCACGGCAAGGCCGTTGTCATCGACATCGACCACGGTGCGCCACAAGCCCTGGCCCAGCGGCAGCACCACGTTGTTCTCGGTGAACATCACGTCGTGAGCGAGCGGCAGGACCGCGTAGTTACGATCCTCCAGAGCAGCCATGTGGGCGCGCACGGTGGCGATCAGGCAATCGTACTGGCACGAGGTTTCCGGAACGGCGCTTGCCTCTCCCGGGGCCTGTGCTTGCGCGGCAGAGGGCAGGGCAACGGCACCGGCCATGGCAAGCGCCAGCGCGGAAACAGCGGTCATGGGCAGCTTCATTTCTCTCTCTCCCTCCCCCGATCAGGGATGTGCCGAAGCGTCGGCATAATCCTCGTTGGCGCGGGCGATCAGGAAGGCGTGGATCGCGCCCGCATCCTCCTCCGACAAGGTGGCGCCGAACCCGATCATGCCGCGGTCCGCCAGGGTACCGCGCAGCACGATATCGGCAAACATGGCGCGGGTTTCGGCGGTCATCCAGCGCAGGTCCTTCATCCCGCCCACGGCATCCGGGCCATGGCAGCGGGCGCAGCTTTCACCGTAGAGCGCGCGGCCGCGCGAAACCATGTCCTCGGTCGCGGTCAGGAATGGCGGGCGGGGCAGGGCGCTTGGCGGCGGGGGCGGCGGCAGGTCCACCCCGGTCGCACCCAGCCGGAACACCAGCAGCTTGGCCGTCCCGGTCCGGAACGGGCCGAGGTTGTAGACCGGCGATCCGCCCCATCCGGCGTTGATGGCGATGTATTGGACGCCATCGACCATGTAGGTGATCGCGCCTGCCACCGGGGCCTGGTCGATATCCATTTCCCACAGCTTCGCGCCGGTATCGGCGGCATAGATCGCCAGCGTCTGGTCGATCGTCCCCTGGATGACGAGGTTGCCCGCCGTGGCCAGCACCCCGCCGCTGCCGGGCACGCGGTAGGTCACCCGCCACGCCTCGCTCTGCGTTACCGGGTTCCAGGCCAGTAGGTAGCCTTTCTCCTGTGCTCGCGCCTGTTCCATCAGGCGAGCGCGCAGTTCGGGCTCGTTGCGGCGCTGCTGGCCGCTGTTCGAGCGGTGGTGGACGTAGCGGAAGTCCCCGTCCCCGGCCCGGGCATAGACATCGCCCTGTTCCTGCGCGCTGAAATAGACGAGGCCGGTCAGCGGGCTGTAGGCCATCGGGTGCCAGGTATGCGCGGCCAGCCAGCTGGGGCTCATCAGGTGCGGCGTGGTGGTGTTATGCGCGCCCGGCTGGTGCACCGGTCGCCCGGTCACCATGTCGATATGGCTCGCCCAGGTGTTGACCGAGACATAGTTCTGCGCGCTCAGCAATTCGCCGGTCGCCCGGTCGATCACGTAGAAAAAGCCGTTCTTGGGTGCCTGCATGATCACCTGCCGGGTGTGCCCGCCGATGGCGAGGTCGGCGGTGATCATCGGCTGAGTGCAGGTATAGTCCCAGTCCTCCTCCGGCACCATCTGGTAGTGCCAGCGGTATTCCCCGCTGTCGGCATCGACTGCCACGATGGAACACAGGAACAGGTTGTCGCCGCGGCCTTCGCTGCGGAAATGCCACATATGCGGCGTGCCGTTGCCGGTGCCGATGTAGACGAGGTTCAGGTCCGGATCGTAGGCGAAGGAATCCCAGGCCGTGCCGCCTCCGCCATAACGCCACCATTCGCCGTGCCAGGTGGGAAGCGCCATCTGCATGGCGCTGTCCGATGCCTCGCCATCAGGCCCGCTCGCGGGGTTCCCGGGCACGGTGTAGAACTTCCACAGGCGCTCGCCCGTCCGCGCGTCATAGGCGGCCACGAAGCCGCGCACGCCATAGTCCGCGCCGCCGTTGCCGATCACCACCTTGCCGTCATAGACGCGCGGTGCGCCGGTGATCGAGTAGGCCTCTGCCCGGTCGAAGGTCTGGACTGTCCACACCTCCTGCCCGGTTGCCGCATCGACCGCGATTAGCCGCCCGTCGAGCGCGCCGATATAGATCATGCCATCCCATGCTGCCACGCCCCGACTGGACGGGCCGCAACAGGCCAGCCGCGCCCACTCCGCACCCACTTGCGGATCATAGGTCCACAGCTTCTCGCCGGTGGCCGCGTTGTAGGCGGTGACCACGTTGTAGATGCTGGCGTTGTACACCACGCCATCGACCACCAGCGGCGTTGCCTGCACGCCGCGCATCGTTTCCAGGTCGTCGAACCAGGCAAGTCCAAGCTGGCCCACGTTGCCATCGTTGATCTGGTCGAGCGGGCTGAAGCGGTCCTCGCCCCAGGTGCGGCCATGGCTCATCCAGTTACCGATACTGGCGGCGGCATCCGGGGCGAGCATCCGCTGGGTGGTGACGGCGGCGGGGGCCGGCGTGAAGCTATTCGCGAGCGTGGCAGGGGCGCAGGCAGCAAGAGCCATCGCAGCCATGGCCAGCAAGCCTGCAGGGCGCTGTCGCTTCACGGCCTGTCCCTCCATCACATCCCCGAAACCATCGCTAGCGTGAAAGGGAATGCCTTCACAAGCGGACTTTCCTGCGGCAGCTTGATCCGGAACGGGTTTTCAGGTGGCCCAGGTGGACAACTGGCCCTTGCAGGGGAGGGGTGTTCCGAGCATAGCCATGGCAGCTTGTCCGGGGGGAGCTTGGCCAGGTATTCGGATCGCATCGGCGGACAGGAGCACGAC
>CAZTED010000198.1:0-4268 GCA_964612175.1 uncultured Sphingomonadaceae bacterium | reverse complement strand
TCGGCATTGATCGCCGCTTCCACCCGCGCTGCTTCGGCATCCGTCAGTTCGCCATCGAGGAATGCGATCAGCAGTTCATCGCTAACGGGGGCGCTCATGACACCACCTCGCTCGACGCCAGCCGCTGGGCCAGTGCCGCCTTGCCGCGCGCCAGCCGGGACATCACGGTGCCGATCGGCAGATCGAGCATTTCCGCGGCCTCCCGGTAGGCATAGCCTTCCATGACCACCAGGCTGATCAGCACGCGCTGTTCCTCTGGCAGGGCATCGAGCGCAGCGCGCACTGCCCTGTCCTGGGATCGCTGTTCGGTCAGGGCAATGCCGTCATCGCCGGCCAGATCGAACATTTCCGAGACATCATCGTGCGGGGCACGGTTGTGCACCCTGCGACGGTCATCGATCCAGACATTGCGGGCGATGGCGAACAGCCATCGATCCAGCTGGGTTCCTGCCTGCCACTTGTCCATATTGCGCATCGCCTTCTCCAGGCTGGCCTGCACGACATCGTCGGCATCGGCCAGGTTACCGGTGAGGACACGGGCAAACCGCCTGAGGCGAGGGACCAGCGCGAGCAAGTCGCCATTCGGCCCCTCGTTCTGCTTCCTTGCCATCCTCATCCCCTGCTCAACGGTTCATCTGGTTGAAATATTCCCTGCACTACTTCTCACGCGGTCGATCAGGCGAGCAAAGGGTGGATAAGCAAGTTTTTTGAGCACTTGCGGAATATCGCCAGACCGTCAATCGTTTGAACCGCAGAAATCACGGAAACGAGAATCGCGCATGCGTCTTGCACACTCCCTTGCAATTGCACTGCTGAGCGGGTGCAGTGCCTTGACCGTGGGCATGCTGGCCTATCCCGTTGAAGCGCAATCTTCGGATGACGACGACAGCGAAGTTGGCGAGAGCGACGGCGATGACGACGCCGAAGTGCCTGACCCCGACGACGAGGTAAACGATCCGGGCGATGACGACTTCACCGATGACCCGTTAGACGAAGACCCGGGGCAGGATCCCGGCGATGATGCACCGGCCGATGAAGGGTCCGGCGACGATGGCGGATTCGACGATAGCGGAGACCTCGGCGCGGGTGACGACGATGGCGCCGGCTCGGGTGACGACGATGGCGCCGGCTCGGGTGACGACGATGGCCCCGGCTCGGGCGATGACGATGGCCCCGGCTCAGGTGACGACGATGGCCCCGGCTCGGGTGACAACGATGGTGCCGGGTCGGGCGATGACGATGGCCCTGGCTCGGGTGACGACGATGGCACCGGCTCGGGCGATGACGATAGCTCCGGCTCGGGCGACGACGATAGCTCTGGCTCGGGCGACGACGATAGCTCCGGTTCAGGCAATGATGGCCCCGGCTCGGGCGATGACGATAGCTCCGGTTCGGGCAATGACGATTTCGAATTCATCGGCGATGAGGAAATCACCGGCGGCGGCGCCGAGACCGAAGCCGAAAGGCTCGCACGCGACGAGGCCGAAGGGATCGACACCGACCGGGATGGCTTTCGCTACCGCTCGCAGGAATTCGTCGCGCTCGACCTTGATCCGGGCGACCTGGCGCAGTTGCAGGCCGACGGGTTCGAACTGCTCCGGTCAGACCAGCTGGACGAACTGGGCCATTCAGTGCACCTCTTGCGCGGCCCAGCTGCCCTCAGCGATGCCGATGCTCTGACAGCGCTGGAAGAGGTTGCCGATCCAGGGAGCCTCAGTTTCAACCACCTTTTCGATTCCTCCTCCGCGCGCGTTCGCCGGACAACAGCACCCGCGCCGCCTGAACGGACTGCATGCGGCTGTACGATCGGGCTGATCGATTCCGGCGTTGCTGCCAACCTTTCATCGTTCCGCCATGTCTCCCTTGAGCAGCGCGCCTTCAACGGGTCGCAGGTCTCGCCCAGGCTCCACGGCACGGCGGTGGCGCACCTTTTTGCAGGCACCCGTGGCCGCGAGGGGCAGCGCACCAGGATCCTCGTCGCGGATATCTTCTCGGGCGACCGGGCCACTTCGGGTTCCACCTACGCGCTGGTGCGCGCGCTTGACTGGATGGCGGAGCAACGCGTGCCGGTCATCAATGTCAGTCTCGCCGGTCCGCGCAACAACGTCGTGGCACAAACCGTGGCCCGTCTGGCAGGCCGCGGGCACCTGATCGTGGCAGCGGCGGGTAATGACGGTCCTGCCGCGCCGCCGGTGTTCCCGGGTGCCTATCGCAATGTGGTGGCAGTGACAGCGGTTGACGGTCGCAACCGCATCTATCGCTATGCCAATCGCGGCACCTATGTGGACTTTGCGGCGCGCGGGGTGGATGTCGCCGCGATCAACACCGACGGCAACACCACGGTTGCGACAGGCACTTCGTTTGCCGCCCCGGTGGTGGCCGCCCGCCTTGCGAGCAGGCTGCGCACTGTCGACGCCCAGGCGGCGCGAAACGCGGTCGATGCACTTATGGCAGAAGTGACCGATCTGGGCGAACCTGGCCGCGATTCCACCTATGGCAACGGCCTCGTGCCGGAAGCTCGATGATCACGCTTGCCCTTGCGCTGGGCACGGCCGGCATAAGCCTGCCGCAGTATCAACCCGGCGATGCCTTCGTGTTTTCCGACGGGCGGGTGGAACAGGTTGTTGCGGTTGATGGTGAACGGGTAACCTGGTCCGGCCTCACCGGGTCGGACTATGTGCGCGACCGCAATTTCGTGGTCCCTGTCCTGGAATGGCGATCAGGGCGCGGTGTGGGGCAGCGATCCTTCACCGGAGTGCCGGACCGCCTGTGGCAGGATCCGGGGCCCAATTCGGAACGGTTCCGGGTGATTGCCAGGACCCGCGTTCGGGCCGATGCGGGCTGGAGGCGCGCAGTCACCTTGTGGACCTGCCGCCGGATGCGCCCGCGCAGCGTGCAGCTGGAACTGGGCGAAGTCCCCACGATCCCCTTTGCGTGCGACCGCTATTCGGCCACTACCATGCGCCTGATCGAGCGCCTTGAATGGGACTATTCGCCCGATATTGGCCACTATGTCAGCCGCTCGGCCGTCAATTACCAGCGCGGGACCAGAAGGACGATAACCCTGGTCGCGACGCTGACGGGCCCAGCCGCGAACCGACGCCGGCTCGCCGCCATTTCGCGTGCAGCCCGCCGGGGGGAGCGCATTTCGCAATTCGATGAGGAGTAACTTGCCTGGGCAAGTGTCTCGTCGCCTGCCCCTCTCGCTTGACGGTTCGACGTGCCGGCGGAAGCACGGCGCTCGCGTCTGATCTCACTACGGTTACATGGACCGCACGGACCGCCGGGTAAGTTCGCCGGCTTCCATGACTTCGATCCCGTGGCGAATGCCGGGTTGGCATGGCGCGACGGGATCGGTGGGGTGTGGCACTGCAGAGCACCAGGTTGGCCCATGCAGTGCCACCGGGGGGAGAATCTGATCAGGTCAGCCGAAGGCCATTTGACGCATCGATGACCGGTCGCCTGCCCCGCCGATGGAGGCATGGACTGCGCCGCCCAGGCGCGCTGTGGCGGCACCAATCAGGGCCGGCAACCCCTTGCCAAACCACGCTTGCCGGGCTTGCCGGCGGTGCGACTGGTATCGGCCCTCGACCATCTCGATGCGCGGCATCAGCCCGACCGCATTTACATTCTGGATTTCAAGGCCGGGATAGGCGTTGCATTCCAGGACCTGCACGCCTCGTTCTGCATCGATAACGATATCGACCCCAACGTAGCCAAGATCGAGTGCGGCCGAGCAGCGCCGGGCCGCCTGTACCGCTTCAGCCCACAGCGGAATGCGCTGGCCGACCAGCGGTTCCCCGGTCGAGGGATGAAAGAGAACTTCCCGGCCACCCGACACGGCGCGAAAGATCTCACCGTTCCGGAAGCTGATGGCAGCGCCCACGGCCCCCTGGTGCAGGTTGGCCCGACCGCTCGATTCAAAGGTTGGCAGGCGGGTCATGGCCATCAGCGGAACATCACCCAGGCAGATGATACGAATGTCGGGCAGGCCGAACGGAACAAGCTGGGCCATGTCCTGATGGGTGCGGATCAGCGGCTCGAACAAGGCGGCATCAGTGTCGCTTCCTTCCAGCGACAATTCCCCCTCGAGAATGCGTTCGACGTGCTTGTACAGCATCTTGTGTGTCAGGGTTTGGCCATTCAGCTGACGCCAGCCATCCTCGGTGCGGCCATCAACCAGGATCACACCTTCTCCGCGCCGACCCCGGTTGGGCTTGACCGCAAAGGCATCGGGAAGCGTATCGGGATCGAACTCGGCCAGCTCC
>CAZTED010000197.1:0-4272 GCA_964612175.1 uncultured Sphingomonadaceae bacterium | reverse complement strand
GGCGGCCTGCCGGCGATGATGCAGCTGGTGGCGGAAGAACCGCTTCCCAACCTCAAGGCGTGGATGGCGGTGCGCTTCCTTGCCGCCTATGCCCCGGTTCTGCCGCGCGCGATCGACGAGGCGCAGTTCAACTTCTTCGGACGCACGCTGAACGGCCAGACCGAGATCCGGCCGCGCTGGAAGCGGGCGATTGCTGAGGTCGAAGCCATGCTCGGCGAACAGCTGGGGGCGATGTACGTGGATCGCTACTTCCCGCCCGAGAGCAAGGCCATGATGGACGAACTGGTGGCGAACCTGAAGCGTTCGATGCGGCAGGACATCCTCGAAAACGAGTGGATGACCGAGGCAACCCGGAACGAGGCGCTGGCCAAGATCGACTCGTTCGACACCCAGATCGGCTATCCGACCAGCTTCGAGACGTATGAAGGGCTCGCGATCACCCCCGGCCAGCCGCTGGCCAATCGCGTGGCTTCCGCAGAATGGGGCCAGGCTGATTCGCTGTCCCGGCTGGGCCAGCCGGTTGACCGGAAGGAATGGCAGATGCTGCCCCAGACGGTGAACGCCTACTATATGCCGCCGTTCAACCAGATCGTCTTTCCTGCAGCGATCCTGCAGCAGCCGTTTTTCGGGCCGGACAATGACCCGGCGGTAAACTATGGCGCGATCGGCGCGGTGATCGGGCACGAGATCGGCCACGGCTTCGACGATTCCGGTTCCCGCTATGATGGCACCGGCGCCCTGCGCAACTGGTGGCAACCGGCAGACCTGGCCGGCTTCCGCGAGCGGACCGACCGGCTGGTGAGCCTGTTGCAGCAATACTGCATCGATGACGGGCAGGTGTGCCTGACCAGCAGGGGCCTGGGTGAGACGCTGGGCGACGTGGTTGGCCTGCAGATGGCCTGGCAGGCCTACCAGCTGTCCCTTGCCGGGCAGGAGCCGCCGGTGATCGACGGCCTGACCGGCGCCCAGCGCTTCTTCCTCGGTTTTGCGCAGATCTGGCGCGGCAAGTACCGCGAACAGGCGCTGCGGGCGCAGATGATCGGTGGCAGCCCCCATCCGCCGAACGATTTCCGCCTCAATAATGCCGTGCGCCACATCGATGCCTGGTACGAGGCGTTCGACGTGACTGCGGAAGACCCGCTCTACCTTCCGCCGGAAGAACGCGTGCGGATCTGGTAATTCTGGCACTTGCTCGGCGGGCGGCTTGACGGAGCGGCCCGCCGTGCTGCATCGCGCCACGCATGGACACGACCCTCACCGCCATCCTGCTCGGCATTGTCGAGGGGCTCACCGAATTCCTTCCCGTCTCCTCTACCGGGCACCTCATCCTGGCTTCGGAGCTGTTCGGTTATGACGCAGCCGAATGGGCCATGTTCAATGTCGTCATCCAGCTCGGCGCGATCCTGGCGGTCGTCTACCAGTACTGGGGTACCTTCTGGTCGGCCGGCATGGGCGTGTTGCGGCTGGAGGCGGCAGGCCTGCGTTTTGCCCGAAACATTCTGATCGCTTTCGTACCCAGTGCAATCCTGGGCCTGGCGCTGAAAGACTACATCGACATCATGCTGGGCAGCCCCACCATTGTCTGCTGGGCCCTGATCTTTGGCGGCATCGCCATCCTGGGGATCGAAAAGGTTGCCAGGCCGGGGGAGGAAGTGCCCGTATCCGACCTGCCGCTGAACCAGGTGATCGGCATTGGCATAGCCCAGTGCATGGCAATGATCCCCGGCGTCAGCCGGTCCGGCGCGACGATCATGGGCGCGCTGGCGATGGGCGTGAACCGAAAGACCGCTGCCGAATTCTCGTTCTTCCTCGCGGTGCCCACGATGATCGGGGCAACCTCGCTGGAACTGTTCCAGAAAGGCGGCGACCTGATGGCTGGCGCCACCCGCGTGGGGTGGTACGAGATCGCGATCGGCTTTGTTGTCAGCTTCATCGTTGCACTGATCGTGATTCGGCTGTTCGTTGCCTATGTCAGTCGCCGCGATTTCACGCCTTTCGCCTGGTATCGCATCGTCGTCGGCGTGGTCGCGCTGGTCTGGCTGGGGATGCGCTGATTGGGCGGCGCCCGCAGCTGGACCTGAAGATCTGGCGGAACCCGAGGAGGCGGTTTTCGTTGAGGTGGTGAATCACCAGACGAGAATCGCATGGGCCTCATATTCCTCATCCTGCTGGGCATCGCGATGGGCTGGCTTGCCACCATCATCCTGCAAACGGGGGAAAAATCGACGCTGCTGGTGAATGCAGCCAGCGGTATCGCCGGCGCCTTGCTCGCCGGGACTGTAATTAACCCATTGATAGGAATTGGTAATGTTCTGCATGGCGGACATAGCGCCATAGGCTTGCTGGTGTCGCTTGGCGGAGCAATTGTGCTTCTGGTTGCAGTAAACCTGTTGCGTTATCGCGAAATGCGCTAAGCGGTCCCCGAACGGGTGAAAGCCCGGTCATTGGGCGGCACTGCCGCCCTGGTTCTTGAAGGGGAAATACTATGAAGAAGATTGTTGCTGTCGCTGCTGCTGCTGTCCTGACCATGGGCCTCGCTGCCTGCGCCGAAGAAGCTGCTGAAGAGCCCGCCGCCGAGCCGGCCATGGAAGAAGCTGCTCCGGTTGAAGCCGCTCCGGTTGAAGCCGCTCCGGCTGATGCCGCCGCTCCGGCCGAAGGCGAAGTGGCTGAAGAAGCCCCGGCTGAAGAAGCTGCTCCGGCCGAGTAATCGACCGATAGCCGGGACTTTCGGGTCCCGTACGGCAAGGGGGCCGGTTCCGCATTTGCGGGACCGGCCCTTTCCTTATGCCCGGCCCGCCAGGATGGCGGACAAGTGCAGGCTCAGCCTTGCGCTGGTTCCTGCGCCGGCTCAGCCTCGGTTGCCGCATTGGCCGGACTTGCGGCGGTGTCGGGCGAAGCAGTCCCTGGTTCGGAGAGGGCCTCGTCCGGCAAACGCTGCTGGTCGAGCATCTCTGCCGCTTCGTCGAGCGCGCGCGCCTCGCCGGCGCTGACCCCGCCGGGTCCGGGCTCGGCATCGGGATCGCCGCAGGCAGCCAGCGCGAGCGGGGCGGCCAAAGCGAGTACCGGCGCGAGTACTGCGCGAATCGGCGCCTGCCGGATCACTCGGCGGGTTCTTCGGCCCCGGCTGCCGGGGCATCGGCCTCGACCATTTCCTCGGCAGTCTCGGCCGCTTCGATGGCATCGGTTTCCGCAGCGTCCGCTTCCTCGGCCAGGGCATCGGCATCGGCAACCGGTGCTGGCGTGCCCTGCATCGCCTGGTCGGCGGGCACCTCGACATTGTCGGCCAGCGCGTCTTCCGAAGCATCGGTGGCCGAGCCGCAGGCGGCAAGCGCCAGCAGCAGCGGGGCGGCAAGCACGAGGCGGGCGCTGGCAGTCTGGATGGTCTTCACGAGATGGTACTCCTTGGCTGGTGTCTGCCCGGCGAATACCCCAGCCCGCGGGGGAATAAAATCGTAGAAACGCATGGGTGCGCGGGTTCCGGCGGGACCGCCACTGTGCCAAGCGTCTGGCGATGAACCAGGCTCCCCCCGCCTCCCCGGATTTCCCCGCTTCGCTCGCAGCCCCGCCACAGGCGCACGAGGCGTTGCGGCGCATCTTCGGTTTCGAGAGTTTCCGCGGCGTGCAGGAACAGGTGGTGGCGCGCGTGCTGGCCGGGCAATCGGCGCTGGCGATCATGCCCACGGGCGCTGGCAAGTCGCTCACCTATCAGCTTCCGGCAGCCATGCTGGAGGGGACCTGCGTGGTCGTCTCGCCGCTCATCGCGCTGATGCACGACCAGCTGCGCAGTGCGCGCGCCAACGGCATTGCCGCCGCGGCGCTCACCAGCGTCGATGCCGACTGGCGCGAAACGGTGGATGCCTTCTGCGCGGGCGAGCTGGACCTGCTCTACGTCGCGCCCGAACGTGCCAGCCAGCCGGCTTTCCGCGAGCTGCTGGGGCGCGGGCGGATTTCGCTGTTCGCGGTGGACGAGGCGCACTGCGTTTCCGAATGGGGCCACGACTTCCGCCCCGACTATCGCCTGCTGCGGCCCTTGATGGATGCCTTCGCGCAGGTGCCTAGGCTGGCCCTGACCGCTACGGCGGACGAGCACACCCGCGCCGACGTGCTCCACCAGCTTGGCATTCCGGAGGCGGGCATGGTGGTGGCCGGGTTCGACCGGCCCAACATCCGCTATGCCATCCGCCAGCGGCAGGGCGTGGGCACGCAGCTTGCCCGGCTGCTGGCAGAGGAGCCGGGGCCGGGCATCGTCTATGCCCCAACCCGGCGCAAGGT
>CAZTED010000196.1:0-4293 GCA_964612175.1 uncultured Sphingomonadaceae bacterium | reverse complement strand
GCCAAGGCCATCGGCCAGCCGGTCGCCAAGATCGCCAGCAGGGTGATGGCGGGCGAGAAGCTCAACACCTTCCCGCCGTTCAGGCGCGAACTGCCCTATGTGGCGGTGAAGGAGGCGGTATTCCCCTTCGCCCGCTTCCCCGGATCGGACCCGGTGTTGACACCGGAAATGAAGAGCACCGGCGAAGTCATGGGGATTGATCGCGATTTTGCCACAGCCTATACCAAGAGCCAGATCGCAGAAGGCACCATGCCGCCCGAGAGCGGCCGCCTGTTCGTATCGGTCAAGGACAGTGACAAGGCGCTGATCCTCGATCCGGTGAAGAAGCTGGTGGCGCACGGGTTCAGCGTTGTGGCGACCGGCGGCACTGCCAAGTACCTGGCCGATGCCGGGGTGCCGGTGGAGCGGGTGAACAAGGTGGCCGAAGGGCGCCGCCACATCGTCGACATGATCGTCGATGGCGACATCGCGCTGATCTTCAACACCACCGAAGGCTGGCAGAGCCACAAGGACAGCCAGTCGATCCGCGCCTCGGCGCTCACATCCAAGGTGCCGTATTATACCACGGCTTCGGCGGCGGCGGCTGTGGCGCAGGCGATCGTGACGGTGCGGGCAGCCGACCTTGAAGTCCGCTCGTTGCAGGACTATTATGCTAACCGGTAGATAACATTCCCCCTCATGATCGCGCCTCGCTAACACGCCCGGCAAGGGCGGCGGGGTTCCTTTGACGGGGCAAGGCTGGAGACAGGGACCAGGATGGAACGCGTGCCGATGCTGGCGGAAGGCTATGAAATGCTGACCACCGCCCTCAATGCCCTGCGCCAGGAACGCCCGAAGATCGTCGACGCGATCGAGGAAGCACGCGCCCATGGCGACCTGTCCGAGAATGCCGAGTACCATGCCGCGAAAGAGCGGCAGGGCCAGGTGGAAGCGCAGATCGCCGAACTGGAAGACCGCGTCAGCCGCGCCCAGATCATCGATCCGACCACGCTTTCGGGCGACCGGGTGGTGTTCGGCGCAACGGTGACCGTGATCGACGAACAGGACAAGCCGCAGCGCTACCAGATCGTCGGCCAGGCCGAGAGCGATGCCAAGAAGGGCCGCATCTCCTATGACAGCCCGCTGGGCCGCGCCCTCATCGGCAAGTCGGTGGGTGACGAAGTGGAAGTGACCGTGCCTTCGGGCGAGAAGTTCTACCTGATCGACCAGGTCGAATTCATCTGAGACCGCCCGGATTGCGGACAAAGAAAAACCCCGCTTCCGGCGGGGTTTTTCGTATCTGGCTGGCGCGTTTGTGTCAGGCTGCAGGGAGTTCGGGTTCCAGCAGCTTGTGCAGGTGGACGATCACGTACTTCATCTCGGCATCGTCGACCGTGCGCTGGGCCCAGCCGCGCCAGGCTTCCTCTGCCTCGGCATAGGAGGCGTAGAAGCCGACCACGTGGATGTCCTTCAGGTCCTGGAATTCCACCTTCTGCGTGTCGGTGACCTTGCCGCCCATGACCAGGTGAAGGAGCTGGTTTGACATCAGTTTTGTGCCCTTGTGCAAAGTGAACCGGTTTCACCCGCTACTTAGGCGAAACGCCTTGCGCTGCAAGTGCGAAAGACGCGCAAGGCCTAATGCTTGCGCATCGATCGGGCGATCGACTTGCCGATCTCGCGCGCGGTGCTGCGCGCGGCATCGCTGGCGCCGCCGGCCCGGTACTGTGCTTCGCGCCGGACGCGGCGGGCAGTGTCGCCCACCTTGTCGCCAAGGTCTTCGGCCAGGTCGCCGCCGGCCTGGCGGGCGGTGGTGGCCGATTCCAGCACTTGCTGGGCGAAGGCTGTTGCCATCTCCGCGCCGATGCTCGCCAGCCCGGCCGCCTTGGCCCCGGCATAGCGGCCCGCGCGGCGGGTTGGGGAATTGCTGAACATGGCAGAGATGAGCACGCCCAGCGCCAGTCCTCCGGCCACGGTTGCCACGGGATGTTCCTTGGCAAAGGCGGTGAACCCGTCGCGGGCGTCCGCTGCCTTCTGTGCCAGGACCTCGGACAGGGGGGCGCCCTCCAGTTCCTGGTGCCGGGCCTGGGCGGCTTCGATGCGGTCCTTGATCTGCTGCCGCTTGCCTTCGCTGTTCGCGCTCATGGTCTGTGCTCCGCTAGAGGTTCTTCGGTTGGTGGGGAGGATTCCCCCGCATCGTCGTCTTCAGCCGGTTCGCCCAGGGCTTCGAGAAACCCGGTTACCGCCTCGGTCACTTCCTCGCGGAAGAACCACGCGGCAAGGCCCGCCAGTGCCAGCCCGAACAGGCCGGCGGACTTGCCGCGATTGTCCGCGATGACGTCCCAGGCCCCTTCACCGACCAGCCGCAGGTAATCGCCGCCAGCCTCCATCGACCGTGCCGCTGCACCCTCTTCGCCAAGGCTTGCCTTCAGCAATTCGATATCGGCGCGCACCACGGCGCGCGCGGCATCGCGCATGGCGCGGTCTTCAACAAGGCGGCGTTTCAGGGGCGACATCTCACGGCTTCCCGTCGTTCTCACGCACTGCGGCGGTCAACTCCCGCAGGGCCTTGCTGGCCATGTTCACCGCCACGAAGGCTGCCACGAGCAGAGCGCCAACCACGATCGCGGTTGCCCCCCAGGCGGTCACCAGCGGGGTGAGGGCGATGATCAGGCCCACGGTCAGCCCGCCCAGCGCGAACAGGCCCAGCAATGCGCCCGCGATCCCGAAGGCGACCATGCGCTTCAGGGTGCTGCCGACAAAGCTTGCCCGGGTCTTCTGGTAGGCCAGTTCGGCATCGGCCCAGGTCCGGATATCAACCAGCAGGTCCCCGGCATCGTCGAGAAGCGAGCGCGGCGGTGCCGAATCGGTGCCGGAATCGCTGCCGCCAACCGGCGCACCGGCCTCCACTCCCGCCGCAGGGGCGGGCGGCAGGTCTCGCTCGCCGGTCAAGTTGCTTACCGGCGCAGGAGGCGCGACAGCAGGTAACCCGCGATCACCGCGATACCGACCGACTTGCCCGGGTTCTTGCGCACGTACTCGCGGGCGTCCTCGCCAAGGTCCTCGACGCTCTTTTCCTGCAGGGTAGCGGCGGTGCTCTGCAGCGAGCGCGAGGCGCTGCGCGCATAGTCGCCGTACTTCTGGCCCAGCTTCTCGTCGATCACGGGGGCCTTGTCCTCGACCACGCGGCTCAGGCCGACCAGTGCCTCACCGGCCTTGTTCTTGCCTTCCACGGCCAGCTCGCCAGCTCTGGCGCGGGCTTCGGCGGCCAGGTCCTCACCCTTGGCGCGGGCATCGCCGGCATAGGCGGTGGCGCGGCCACGGGCCTCGGTCTTGAGCGCGGCGGCACCGGCCCTGGCTTCTTCCAGCGCGGCGTTGAAGCGCGAGCGGGCTTGCGAGGCAGGCGCAGCATCAGCCGTGCTGGCGGTTTCGGAAAGCGAGGCAACTGGCGCGGCCTTGGCGGCCCGGGGCTTGCGGGCTTTCGGCTTGGCGGTTTCTTCGGCCATGATGTTCCCCTTTGCAGGTTGTGGCGGGCACGACCCGCCGGTTCGTAATTTCCAACGCGGCTTGCACCCGTCCGTTCCCCGGCATAGGGGGTGCCGCATTCCCTCGATTTGGGGGGTGCCTTGCCACTTTGCAACACATGTTGCGCAAGCACCCGCCCGCCACACACTGAAGGAGCGAAAACATGACCGCCATCATCGACATCCACGGCCGCGAGATCCTCGACAGCCGCGGCAACCCCACGGTGGAAGTCGACGTGCTGCTGGAGGACGGCAGCTTCGGCCGCGCCGCAGTTCCCTCTGGCGCCTCGACCGGCGCGCACGAGGCGGTGGAACTGCGCGATGGCGACAAGTCGCGCTATCTCGGCAAGGGCGTTCTGCAGGCGGTGGACGCCGTAAACGGCGCGATCAGCGATGCGCTGCTGGGCCTCGACGCTGAAGACCAGCGCGATATCGACAATGTCATGCTGGCGCTCGATGGCACCGCGAACAAGAGCAACCTTGGCGCCAATGCCATCCTTGGCACCAGCATGGCGGTTACCAAGGCGGCCGCCAATGCCCGTGGCCTGCCGCTCTATGCCTATGTCGGCGGCGTTTCGGCCCATGTCCTGCCGGTGCCGATGATGAACATCATCAACGGCGGCGAACATGCCGACAACCCGATCGACATCCAGGAATTCATGATCATGCCCGTGGGGGCCGACAGCATCGCCGAAGGCGTGCGCTGGGGTGCCGAAGTGTTCCACACGCTGAAGAAGGGCCTTGCGGAAAAGGGCCTGTCGACGTCTGTGGGTGACGAAGGCGGCTTTGCCCC
>CAZTED010000195.1:2033-4296 GCA_964612175.1 uncultured Sphingomonadaceae bacterium | reverse complement strand
ATCGCGCCCTAGTTGCCTCTGGCAGGGCGCAGGTCTAAGGGGCGCTCGTGACTGCAAACCCGGCTCCCAATCCCCTCGACGTCTACGGCGCATGGATCGCCGAAACACCTCGCTCCTGGCCTGAGGATGCGCGCGACTGGGCGCACCGCGAATTCGTGGATACGGTCGCCGTGATGGTGCCTGGGGCGGTGGAACCGGTGGCAGGCAAGCTGTTTGCCACAGTTGCGCCCTGGGGGGCTGGCCCGTGCACCGTGTTCGGCCGGCAGCAGACGCTTGCCGCGCCCTGGGCGGCGCTGGTCAACGGCACCATCGCGCACGCGCTCGATTTCGACGACAACTTCGATCCCCCCAAGGCGCATCCCACAACCGTGCTGTTGCCGGCGATCATGGCTGTGGCAGAGGAAGAGCGGCTGCCGGGGGCGGACTGCATCGATGCCTATCTCGTCGGCCTGCAGATCCTCGGCCGGATCGGGCAGGGGCTCAACCCCACCCACCGCAACCGCGGGTGGCACGCCACGGCTACTGTTGGCGTGATGGGCGCGACCGCCGCAGTCTGCCGCCTGCTTCGGCTGGATGCGGAAGCCTGTGCCCGGGCGCTGTCGATCGCCACTTCGATGTCAGCCGGGTTCATGAGCCAGTTCGGGACCGAGATGAAGCCGGTTCACGCGGGCCTTGCCGCCAAGGGTGGGATCATGGCCGCTCGCATGGCGCAGGCCGGGATTACCGCCGGGCGCGACACGCTGGACGGGCGCACCGGCATGAACCGGCTGATGGTCGGGCCGGATTACGAGGAGCTGCGCGACACGATCACCCATATCGAGCACGGGCAGAACCTGCGGTATGAACTGGAGAGCGTGGGCGAACCGCTGCTGATCACCGAGCACAAGTTCCGCGTGAAGCGCTTCCCTACCTGCGGTGCGATCCACCGCGCGATGGACGGCGTGCTGGACTTGCAGGCCGCGCACGGCTTTACCGCCGCCGATGTGGCGAGCGTGGACCTGCACATGCCGCGCGTCCACTTCAACAACGTCTTCTACACCGATCCGCAAAGCCCGCTGGAAGCCAAGTTCTCTGCCGAATACGCGGTCGGCTGCGTGCTGGCGCGGGGCGATTGCACGCTGAGCGATTTTACCGAGGAGAAGATCCGGGGCAAGGACGTGCGCGACCTGTTCCCGATCATTCACCGCCATCCGGTGGACAAGCTGGAAGGCGAATTCCCGACCGAAGTCCACATCACGCTGAAGGATGGGCGGGTGCTGAAATCGGTCCACGAATGGCCCAAGGGCAGCAAGGCGGCGCCTTTCTCCTGGGACGAATACTGGGCCAAGTTTGAAGGGTGCTGCATCGGCGTGCTGGAGGGCGAGGGCCGCTCCGCATTGCGACAGGTGCTGGCCCGCTTCCCCGACCTTGCCGATGCCGGCGACCTGATGCGCGCCGCCGCTTTCAAGCCTGCCTGAAAGGCACCGAAATGACCGATCCGCAGACTTACCCGCACGCCTCTTGCCTCGTCATGGCCGCCAGCCGCCGCGGGGTGGATGATCCTGTGGCCAGGATACAAGGCCTGTCGCACAAGTGCCTCGTCACCCTCGACGGGCAGGTAATGTTGGAACGGGTGCTTGAGGCGCTGGTGGATTCGGGCTGCTTTGGCAAGATCCACGTATCGGTCGACCGGGCGGATATCCTAACCGCCACGCCCGCCATGAAGGCATGGGTGGACGAGGGGCGGGTGGTCTTCGTGCAGTCGCACGGCAACCTTGCCGACAGCGTGCTGAAGGCCGTGGCCGAGATCGACAGTCCGCTGCCGATGGTCATCACCACCGGCGACAATGCGCTCCACACACCCGACATCATCCGCGACTTCGTGCGCGATGTGCACACCAGCAAGGCCGATGCCGTCGTCGGCTTTACCAGCGAGGAAGTGGTGCTGCAGGACTATGCCAATTCTGGTCTTGCCTTCCACCGGCTGAAGGACGGCGGTTTTTCCAGCTGCAACCTATATGGCCTCAAGACCCCCAATTCGCTGAAGGCGGTGAAGATTTTCGAGGGCGGCGGCCAGTTCGGCAAGCGCCACATGCGCATCCTCAAGGCTTTCGGCCTGTGGCCGTTCGTGATCTACAAGCTGAAGCTCAAGGGCCTTTCCGGGCTGCTCGATGCCATCGGCCGGCGGATGAAAGTGTCGGTCGATGTCTCGTGGCTCGACTATCCGTGGGGCCCGATCGACGTGGACCACAAGCACAGCTTCGACCTGACGGAAGCAACGCTG
>CAZTED010000195.1:0-1933 GCA_964612175.1 uncultured Sphingomonadaceae bacterium | reverse complement strand
ATGCCATATTCATGCTCGCACTCGTCGGCATCGACCCACGGGTCATAGACATCGGCGGTAATGTCGAATTCGTGCAGGTGGTGGACGATGCTCGCCACCTTGGTGTTGCGGTGGTCGGGGCAGTTTTCCTTGAAGGCAAAGCCCAGTACCAGCACGCGCAGGTCTCCCTGCAACAGGCCCTTGCGGCCCATCAGGCGGACGAACTGGTTGACCACGTACTTGCCCACGCGGTCGTTGATGCGGCGGCCGGCCAGGATCACTTCCGGATGGTGGCCGATCTCTTCCGCCTTGTGGGTCAGGTAATAGGGATCAACGCCGATGCAGTGCCCGCCGACCAAGCCCGGGCGGACGGCCATGAAGTTCCACTTGGTGCCCGCGGCCTCCAGCACCTCGATCGTGTCGATGCCGATGCGATTGCAGATCATCGCCAGTTCGTTGGCCAGGGCGATGTTGAGGTCGCGCTGGGTGTTTTCCATCACCTTGGCCGCCTCGGCCACGCGGATCGAGCTGGCGCGGTGGGTGCCGGCTGTGACCACGCTGCGATAGAACGCATCCACGAAATCGGCCGCCGCAGGCGTCGATCCGCTGGTGATCTTGAGGATGTCGGGCAGCTTGCGCAGCTTGTCGCCCGGGTTGATCCGTTCCGGGCTGTAGCCGCAGAAGAAATCGACATTGTAGGAAAGGCCCGAAAGCTCCTCCAGGATCGGTACGCAGAATTCGTCGGTGCAACCGGGGTAGACCGTGCTTTCGTAGATCACGATATCGCCGCGCTTCAGCACGCCGGCGATTGCCCGCGTGGCGCTTTCCAGGGGTTTCAGGTCCGGGTGGTTGTGCCCGTCCAGTGGGGTGGGCACGGTGACGATGAATACGTTGCATTGCGCAACATCTGCCCAGTCGGTGGTGAAGCCGAGCAGTGTGGCCGCCGCCAGTTCTTCCGCGGTCGCTTCCCGCGTCTCGTCGTGCCCGGCCTTGAGGTTGGCAACGCGGCTTGCCTTGATGTCGATGCCCACGGTCGGGTACTTCTGCCCGAAGGCAACCGCCACCGGCAGGCCGACATAGCCAAGGCCCACCACGCCCACACGGGCGTTCTCCAGCTTCAGCGGGAACGGCGCCATCGGAATCAGCGCTCGGTCGTCTGCAGCGGCCAGTAGCCGGACAGGATGCGTTCGCCGCCGATGCCGCTTTCGACCTCGGCGGTCACGCGCTTGCCTATGCCCGAAAGGTTGGCATCATGCATCCGGTAGCAGAACAGCGGTTCGGCCAGGTGCCGGCCGTTCCAGCCATTGGCGACGATCTTCTTCCACTTGTGGTGCTTGGTGCCCTTGCGGATAGCCTCGTCATAGGGGGCGGCTTCCAGGATAGGGGCGGCAAGGCAGGTGGCCGGCTCCGGCACGAAGGAATAACGCTCCAGCAGGGCCGGGTCCCACGCGGCGGATTTGCCACGGTCGAGCTGTTCGCCCGCCTGGTTGATCAGCATGCAGTCGGTATAAAGGAACGCGATCGAAGGGTCTTCGGCGCGGGCCTTCTCCAGCTCGGCAATCGTGCGCTCGGCATAGTGCGGCAGGATGATGTCGTCGCTGTCGAGGATGATGAAGTAATGACCGCGCACATGCTCCAGCGCGCGGTTGAGGGCGCCCAGCTTGCCCACGTTATGCTCCAGCGCGATCAGCATAGTGCTGTCGAGCGAAGTGGCGGCATCCAGCGCACGGTGGATTTCCTCCACCGAATTGTCGGTGCTGGCATCGTCCACCACGATCAGCTGGATCGGTCCATGGGTCTGCGCCGCCACGCTGGCGATCGCCTCGCCCACGAAGCGGCCATAGTTGTGGTTGGGGATGACAACGCTCAGCAGCTTGTCCTTGGCGTTGGTCACTGGGGTCTCCATGAAAGCGTCCCTAAGGTAGAGGCCGCAGAATGTGCGGCAAGTGTCATC
>CAZTED010000194.1:0-4300 GCA_964612175.1 uncultured Sphingomonadaceae bacterium | reverse complement strand
GCAAGCTCGTCACTGGCCGACCTCTACGACCCGCTGACCATGCCCCCGGCCCTGCACAAGGCCCACCAAAAACTAGACACAGCCGTAGACGCCGCCTACCAACCCAGCGGCGGCAAAAAGTCCTACGCATCCGACGCCGAACGCGTGGCCTTCCTGTTCGAGCTGTATCAGCGAATCACCAGCCTGGTGCCTGTACCAGTTGCCCGAGCTCGACAAACGCGCGACAGCAAAGCCGCTCTAAGAACTACACAAATAAGCCAGCTTGCCAACCGTAACTTGACGTAGCTTGCACTCAGGAAAGTAAGCATCAACAATGACCTCGCCCAGCCTCTCCACCTTCGGCGCCGCACCGTCAATGGTGGGCTACCTGTACCAAGTCCGGCTCGCCCTGCTGTGGGCAATCCGGCGCAGCCGTACTAGTGACTTCGTTGTCAGCCTAGAGACACTGGACGACGTGAGTTTCGAAGTCGGCGGAGAACCGCTGGCAGTGTTGCAGGCCAAACATTCGCTGAAGGCGGCTGCGAACCTGACCGATCTGAGCGCCGATCTCTGGAAGACGTTGCGCATCTGGCTTGTCGGTCTGGCCAGCGGTGAGATTCCGCTTGGCACAGCGCGCTTCCTGATCACCACCGCTGCGGCCGCCCCCGGAAGCGCATGCGCCGCCCTAGGTATCGAAGGCCGCGTCCGCGACGTAGCTGAGGCCGCCAAGCGACTCAAGTGTGCGGCGACAAGTTCCACCAACAGCGAGCTCAAGCCAGCTTTCGAGGCCTACCTCGCACTGGAGGAGACTGAGCGCGAAGCCCTGCTGGCAGAGGTCTACGTGATCCCGTCGCAGCCCGATGCAGTCGGGATCACAGAGCAGTTGCAGTCCGAGCTCTATCATGTCTCGCTGAACCATCAGGCGCTGTCGGTGCAGATGCTCGAAGGTTGGTGGTTCAAGCGGGTGCTGAATGAACTGGTCCACCCGGAGGGCGGCATCCCTCGCGCCGAGATCGACGCGCAGATCACGGACATCCAGGAATCACTGAAATCCGACGCCCTACCGATCGATGAAGACCTGGACGCACTGATGATCGCGCTGGAACAACTGCCAGAATTCGCTAATCGCCCCTTCTACAAACAGGTCGAACTGGTCAGCGGCAGCCAAGTACGCATCCGCAACGCGATCACCAGCTATCTGCAGGCCTTTCGGCAACGCTCTGCCTGGACCCGCCACGACCTGCTGTTCGATGCCGACCTGGAAAAATACGACAAGCGCCTACAGACCGAATGGGAGCTGCAGTACGGCCAGGTCTGCGACGAGCTTGGCCCGGACGCTACCGATGCGGCAATGGCACAGGCGGGGCGCGCCCTCCTGAAGTGGGCAGAAGACGCCCATATCTCCATCCGTTCGGGTGTCAATGTCCCTTGGGTCTGCCGCGGTTCGCTGCACATGCTCGCAGAGGACATGCGCGTGGGCTGGCATCCACAGTTTGAGACCCGGCTGAAAGTCGTCTTCAATGCGGTCGCTCAGGGGAAGACGGCATGACGGCTTGGCAGGATCGCACCATCGAGCAGCGCAACCTGCTCAACCCCGCCTTCTGCGCCGTCGCGGTGTGGCATCTCGCGCGTGGCTACACCACGGAGGCAACGACTCTCGGCACTGGCCAACAGGCACTGCCGTTTGAACTGGTCTTCGTGGGCGCGAGCCTAGTGCTGCGTGGACAAACGCGGGAGCAATTGCCTCGCACGATCACGAGTTCGCTCGCAACCTGGGTGCACAATCACCCGCTGGAGCGTTCGGCCGTCGCCAAGGGCGTGGTCGTTTTGCGGCAGACGGTCCGCGAGGCCTTGCTGTTCGGCGCGCAGCACCAGCTGCTCGCGCTGGATGGCCGCCGGATTACCGCTAGCGAATCGCAAGCCAAGAAGATCAAAACCTACCTGAGCGCATCGAGCACTGAGGTGAGGGACTGCATGCGCCAGGCCGTGTTCGTCGGTCGTTGGCTGTGCAAAGCGGGCGCGCCCCCAACCGTGTTGGCGCTATTAGGAGTTCAAGCATGATTCAGATTTGCGCAGTGGTGATCTACAGCCACGACGGACGCCACCGCGTGGTGCCCTTCGATCCAGGCCGCGTCAACATCATTTCTGGAGACTCGCGCACGGGCAAGTCAGCCATCCTGGGCATCATCGACTACTGCTTCGGGGCCAAGGAGATCGACGTGCCCGAAGGCAAGGTCCGCCGAAATGTTGCCTGGTTTGCATTGCTGCTACAGACGCCGCGAGGTCAGGCCTTTGTGGCGCGGCAACTGCCGATAGGAGACGGCAAGTCCAACGAAGCAGTTTATGTGCAGACCGACATGGTGATCGACATTCCCCCTGCCTCTATGCTGCGCCAGACGACCAACCGAGAGGGGCTGCGTTCGCTATTGGCTTCCTGGACAGGCCTGTCGGCCTACCTGCATGAACCGCCGCTTGGGCAAACGCGCGATGCGCTGGCCGCCACCATCAGCCATGCGCTCACCTTCTGCTTCCAATCGCAGAACGAAATCGCGCAGCGCAAGCACCTGTTCCATGGCTCCAGTGACCGATTTGTAGCGCAGGCAATCAAGGATACTCTGCCCTACTTCCTGGGAGCGGTCACCGACGACTACGTCGCCAATCAGCAGGAACTCAAACGCGTTCGTGCCGAGATACGCCAGATCAACCGCCGGATTGCGGAAGCCGCCGCAATTCGAGGCGATGGCGTGGGCCGCGCGGACACGCTGCTGGTCGAAGCCAAATCGGTCGGAATGAGCGAGCTCCCTGACAGCGCATCCTGGCAGAAAAAGCTCGACACGCTCCGCGAAATTCAGAACAGGACGGTGCCTTCGGCAGCGGCAGAAGACGACGGCGACACTGAGTTCCGCAGGCTCTCCACGGTACGCAGCGAACTCATGGAGGAGCAGCGCGCCTTGCAGTCCACGCTAGAGCGTGCACGCATCTTCGAAGGTAGTTCCAAGGGCTATTCGGCAGAAGCGCGAGAACACACTGCGCGCCTGCAAGCGGTGAGCGTCTTCGAGCATGACCAGCCAGGACATGCCTGCCCGTTGTGTCTGCAAGGGCTGCCCGAAACCTCGCAGGTTCCGTCCATCGGCGACCTCCGGGCCGCCCAGGACTACATCGGCGAACGCAGTGGTGCGATGGATTCAGCGACCCCACGCATCGAGACCGCCATCCAGGATGTCGAGACCAAGCTCTCAGATGTGCGGCGCCGCATGGAAGACAACCGCGTCCTGCTGACGGCGGTCAAGCGGGGCAACCAGCGTCTGCAACTGGCATCGGACATGGAAGCACGACGCGCCATGGTGCTCGGTCGGATCAGCCTGTACTTAGAAAACATCCCGCAAATGCCGGACCTCAGTGAGCAGCAGGAGCGACTGAAGGAACTGCAGCTGCAGGAGGGACGGCTCGACGAGGCGGTCAGTACCGACACCATCCAGGCCAAGATGGAGTCCTGCTTGTCCAACGTCAACCAGCATCTGTGGAACTACGCCAAGCAGATCGACTTAGAGTATTCCGATACACCCTTGCGCCTGGACTCTCGTAACCTGACCGTCGTGGCGGACACGCTGGAGCGGGCAGTGCCAATGCGCGAGATCGGCAGTGGCGAGAACCATGTCGGCTATCACATCGTGGCGCACCTAGCTCTGCACACCTGGTTCGCTAGCCGCGGTCGACCGGTGCCATCTTTCCTGCTACTGGATCAGCTATCGCAGGCGCATTTCTCACCGGATACGGTGCCGGGCGAGGGCGTGACCCAAGAGAAGATCGACACCGATCGCAAGGCTGTGAAGCGTCTCTTTGGACTGATCTTTGACGTGGTCGCCAGCCTGGAGGGTAAGTTCCAGGTGATCATCACGGATCACCCAGACTTCAGCGATGACACCCGCTTCCAGGCCGCGCTGAGAGAGCGCTGGCGTGACGGACTCAAGTTGGTGCCAGAAGATTGGCCACGCGCCGTCTGAGTTTCTTCATGCGGATGACATGAACAGTCGAACTGACCATCTATAGAACGACCGTTTGGGCCATGCGGTAGCCCCCAACCCCCTTCACATAAGCCAATAACTCCCCAAAAAACGGATGCCTGCAAAGCGTGGACGAATCGCCCACCAGCAGCAGCTTGCGCCGTGCGCGGGTCATGCCCACGTTCATGCGGCGGATGTCAGACAGGAAGCCGATCTCGCCTTGGGGGTTGCTGCGCGTCAAGGTGATGGCAATGATGTCGCGCTCTTGGCCCTGAAACGAATCGACGGTGCCCACGCTGAGCCTGCGTTGCAGCAGC
>CAZTED010000193.1:0-4370 GCA_964612175.1 uncultured Sphingomonadaceae bacterium | reverse complement strand
CCGGTTTCCATCCAGATAAGAAACCGCCTGAGCGGCAGCAGCCAGGCCACGCCAAGGATGAGGTAGACCACCGTCTGCAAGCCGACATGCAGCAGGCCGATCCATTGCGATGCCCACATCACCACGCCGGCATAGACCATGAGTCCCGCCAGCAGCAGCAGGATGCCCACCGGGATGCGCCAGGTCGGTTCCTTGCGCATCAGAAGGGCCCCAGGATGCGGGTGGGGGTGATGATCGCGGCAAGCGGCATGTCGTGGTCCTCCATCGGCAGTTCATCGACTTCCTGCACGTCCCACGCCATGCCGATGGCGATGGTTTGCGGATGAGCGGCCAGCCAGCGGTCGTAGAACCCGCCGCCCTGGCCCAGCCGCTCCCCGCGCGCGGTAAAGCCGACAAGCGGCATGAACAGCACGTCCGGCACGATCTCCGCAAGATCGCCCGAAGGCTGCATCAGGCCCAGTGTGCCGGGGACAAGGTCACTCTCGCCATAGGGATCGGTGTGCGGGTGGAAGCGCATCGGATCGGCCAGCGTGGTGACGCGGGGCAGGGCAACCGGATGGCCGGCCTCGAAGAAGAAACGGATGTAGCGCGATGCCGGGGCCTCTCCCGGATCGGCACGATAGAGCCCGATGGTGGCACCCTCCGGCACCAGTTCGAGCACCGGGCGCGGCGGGCGGTTGAAGACCAGCGCGCTCACTTCGGGTGGCAAGGCAGCGGCATGGGCCTTGCGGCGGGCCCGCAGTTCCTTGCGCAGGGCGGCTTTGCGTTCGGCGATCGAGGTCATGCCCGGTCCCTAGCCATTTGCGCCCGGCCTGTCGAACCGGCCTGTCGAACGGGCTTGGGGCCGCGTTGTCTTGCCCGCCCTGCGGGAAGGCGGGTGGCGGAACCACCATGGGTCGTTTGCCGGGAAATCCTCTGACGCCTGACGTCAGGTGGGCACCGTATATCCAGAGCCAGGGCTCCGGTAGGGACAGCTCCCATGGATTGCTTATAGCCTCAGGGATGTTCGAAGGCTCGTGCCGGGCAGTCCCGCCACTCCCTATCTAGGAGGTCGCACCCGCTTGCTCAAGCTTTGCTGCCAGCGATTCCAGGCGTTCGGCCAGATTTTCGAGCGGTTCGGCGGCGGAATGCTGCGGATCGGGCGTGCGTTCCACCGGCGCGGCGGCCTTGCGCGCCTCGTGCAGTTCGTCGGCCAGCAGCAGGGCGGCGTAGAGCAGCGTGCGCGGTTCGGTCTGCCCGGCAAGGTTGGGCAGGCTGGCGAGCCGGGTGTTGATCGACGCGCCGAGCATCGCGACATGGGCTTCCTCGCCCGCGGCGCAGGCGATGGTATAGCGGCGACCGGCAATTTCGAGGGTGACGTTGCTCATGCGTCCAGCTTTTCGATCAGGGTATCGAGCTCGGCCAGGGCAGCCCAGGCCTCTTTCCGCAGGCGCTCGTGCCGTTCGGCAAGGTCCGGGTCGGCAGCGGCGGCAGGGGGAATGGAAGGCGCGGATACCTGGGCGGGCGGGGACAGCTGGCGCGCGGCGGCCGCTTCGATCCGGCGGGCGGCCGCCTCGATCCGGGCCAGGGCAGCGGGGATGCGGTCCTCCTCCATTGCTGAAGCGTAACCCAAAGCGGCATCGGCGGCAAAGCCCGCCCCGGTGAACCTGTGAATAAGCCGTCCGCCCGCCGCGCTTGACGCACGGGGCCATGCTCCCCAATGAGCGCGCATCCGAATCGCGACCAGACCACCTCCCACGGAGTGCCATCGAGATGAGCCAAGACGCCGCCCGCTTCCAGCACATGGCCAACGCGATCAGGGCGCTGACGATGGACGCGGTCCAGGCCGCCAATATCGGCCACCCCGGGATGCCGATGGGCATGGCCGATGTCGCCACCGTGCTGTGGTCCGATTACCTCCGCTTCGACCCCGCCGATCCCGCCTGGCCCGATCGTGACCGTTTCGTGCTGTCGGCCGGCCACGGCTCGATGCTGATCTACTCGCTCCTCCACCTCACCGGCTATGCCCGGCCGACGATGGAGGAGATCCGCAATTTCCGCCAGCTGGGCAGCCCCTGCGCCGGGCACCCGGAAAACTTCCTGCTCGATGGCGTGGAATGCACCACCGGTCCGCTGGGCCAGGGCCTGGCAATGGGCGTGGGCATGGCCATGGCCGAACGCCACCTCAATGCCGAATTCGGCGATGGCCTGGTCAGCCACCGCACCTGGGTGATGGCGGGTGACGGCTGCCTGATGGAAGGCATCAACCACGAGGCGATCGGCCTTGCCGGGCACCTCAAGCTGGGCAACCTGATCGTGCTGTGGGACGACAACAAGATCACCATCGATGGTGCGGTGTCGCTCGCTTCGTCGGAGGACATCCCGGCCCGCTACCGCGCCACCGGCTGGCACACGGTGGAATGCGACGGCCACGATCCCGCCAGCATCCGCGCCGCCATCGACGAGGCCCTGGCCGATCCGCGCCCCTCGCTGGTTGCCTGCAAGACGGTGATCGGCAAGGGCTCGCCCAACAAGCAGGGCACGCACAAGGTCCACGGCGCGCCGCTGGGTCCGGAGGAAGTGGCCGCCGCGCGCGATTACATGGGCTGGCAGCATGAGCCTTTCGTCGTGCCCGCCGATATCATGGCCGACTGGCGCGCGCTCGGCGCGAAGGGCGCGGCCCTCAACGCTGAGTGGAAGGGACGACTGGCAGCAGACACTGCCGTGCGCGCCGCGTTCGAGAACCGCATGATGGGCGTGGCGGACCTGGCCGCTCCGGCGCTGGAAGCGCACATCCGCGACCTTGCCGCCAACCCGCCCAAGATCGCCAGTCGCGTCGCCAGCCAGAAGGCCCTGGTGGCGCTGACCGCCGCCATTCCGCAGCTGATCGGCGGCTCGGCCGACCTCACCGGATCGAACAACACCGATACGCCCAGCCTGCTGCCGTTCACGGCCCAGAGCTATGGCGGGCGCTATGTCTTTTACGGGATCCGCGAATTCGGCATGGCCGCGGCGATGAACGGCATGTTCCTGCACGGCGGGGTGGTGCCTTTTGGCGGCACGTTCCTGATCTTCAGCGACTATGCCCGCAACGCCATCCGCCTGTCCGCCCTGCAGCATGCCGGCGTGGTCTATGTGCTGACGCATGACAGCATCGGCCTTGGCGAGGACGGGCCGACCCACCAGCCGGTGGAGCAGGTGATGAGCTTGCGCCTGATTCCCAACCTCAATGTCTATCGCCCGGCCGATGCGATCGAGACAGCGGAATGCTGGGCGCTGGCCCTGTCCACGCCGGAAACGCCATCTGTCCTCGCGCTGTCGCGCCAGAACCTGCCGCCGGTGCGGGGCGAGGGTGATGCCGACTGGTCGGCGCTCACCAACCGCTGCGCCACCGGTGCCTACCGCCTCAAGGCCGCTTCCGCTGCCCGCAAGGTGGTGCTGGTCGCCACCGGCAGCGAGGTCGCGGTCGCACTTGATACAGCCGCCGCGCTGGAGGCACAGGGCATCGGCGCCGATGTCGTCTCCATGCCCTGCCAGGAACTTTTCGAGGCGCAGGACGCAGCTTTCCGGGCGGACCTGCTGCCGGCCGACGTGCTGATCGTCTCGATCGAGGCGGGCGTCACCCAGGGCTGGGAACGCTATACCGGGCGCGACGGGCTGACCATCGGCCTCGATTCCTTCGGCGCATCGGCCCCGGCCGCCGTGCTGTTCGACCATTTCGGTTTCACCGCGGACAAGATCGTTCCGCGCATCCTTGCCAAGCTTGGCAACTGACCAGGAGACAGGTTTATGTCCATCAAGGTATCGATCAACGGTTTCGGGCGCATCGGGCGCAACGTGGCGCGCGCCATCCTGGAGCGTTCCGACCACGAACTGGAGCTGGTCCACATCAACGACCTCGCCAGCCCCAAGGCCAATGCCATGCTGTTCCAGCGGGACAGCGTGCACGGCCCCTTCTCGGGCACGGTCGAAGTGGACGGCGATGACCTCGTCATCAACGGCAAGCGCATCCGCGTGACGGCCGAGCGTGACCCGGCCAACCTGCCGCACGGCGAAATGGGCGTGGACATCGCGCTGGAATGCACCGGCTTCTTCACCGACCGCGCCTCTTGCGAGAAGCACCTGGCGGCAGGCGCCAAGAAGGTGCTGATTTCTGCCCCGGGCAAGAACGTGGACCTGACCGTGGTGTTCGGCGTCAACCATGACAAGCTGGAAGCCGCGCACACCATCGTGTCCAACGCCAGCTGCACCACCAACTGCCTTGCTCCATTTGCCAAGGTGCTGAACGACGCCATCGGCATCGAGCGCGGCCTGATGACCACGATCCACGCCTATACCAACGACCAGAAGATCCTCGACCAGATCCACGAGGATCCGCGCCGCGCCCGCGC
>CAZTED010000192.1:0-4409 GCA_964612175.1 uncultured Sphingomonadaceae bacterium | reverse complement strand
GCCTCGGCCTGCCGGTCGGTCAGGGCGAATTCGGCCATCATGACAGGCTTGGGCTCGTCCTCGGTGCGGATGATCTGGATCACCCGGTCGAGGTTGAGGAAGGCGATGATGTAGCCTTCGACCAGTTCCAGCCGCGCGGCGATCTTTTCCAGCCGGTGCTGGGCGCGGCGCTGGAGGATGTCGATCTGGCTGACCAGCCAGTGTTCGAGCAACTCCTTCAGCCCCATAACCATCGGCGTGCGCGTGGCATCCAGCACGTTGAGGTTGAGGCTGAACCGCGTTTCGAGGTCGGTCAGCTTGTAGAGCGATTCCTTGAGCAGCTCGGGGTCGACGTTGCGGCTCTTGGGGATGAGGACGATGCGGATCTGCTCGTCACTCTCGTCGCGCACGTCCTCCAGGATCGGCAGCTTGCGGTCGGCGATGGCCTGGGCGATCTGCTCGATCAGCTTGCCCTTGGGCACCTGGTAGGGGATTTCGGAGATGACCAGCTGCCAGCCGCCGCCCTTGTGCCGCTCGATCCCGGCCTCGCGGTCTTCCTCGCTCGCAGCCTCGGCGGCAAAGAACCGGCCACGCACACGGAAGCTGCCACGCCCGGTTTCATAGGCGTTGGCAATGGACGCGGCGGAATCCACCACCATGCCGCCGGTGGCAAAGTCCGGGCCCTTGAACACGCCCATCAGCTCTTCATGGGTGACATCGCGGTTGAACAGCACCAGCTCTGCCGCGTCGATGATCTCGGCAACGTTGTGGCTGGGAATGCTTGTCGCCATGCCCACGGCGATGCCGCTGGCGCCGTTCGCCAGCAGGTTGGGGAACAGCCCGGGGAAGATTTCCGGCTCCTCCTCCTCGCCGTTGTAGGTGGGGATGAAGTCGACCGTGCCTTCGTCCAGCCCGGCCATCAGGCTCATCGCCGTCTTCGTCAGGCGGCATTCGGTGTAGCGGTAGGCGGCGGCGTTATCGCCGTCGATATTGCCGAAATTGCCCTGCCCTTCGACCAGCGGATAGCGCAGCGTGAAATCCTGCGCGAGGCGAACCATGGCATCGTAGACCGCCACATCGCCGTGGGGGTGGTACTTGCCGATCACGTCGCCCACCACGCGGGCCGATTTCTTGAAGGCACTGCCGGGGTCCAGCTTCAGGCTGCGCATGGCCCACAGCAGGCGGCGGTGGACCGGCTTCAACCCGTCGCGCAGATCCGGCAGCGAGCGCGCGGTGATGGTGGACAGGGCATAGACCAGGTAGCGTTCGGACAGGGCACTGTCGAACGGCGCATCGACGATGGCGTCGAAGGGGTCTTTCTCGGCATCGATGGTGGACATGGCACCTGCCCTAGCAGGGGCGCTTGGCGCCTGCCAGCGAGGCAGGCGCGGGTTTCAACAGGGGCGGCGCAACAACGTGGCGAACCGCCTAGTACCCCTGCATGTCGTGCGCCTCGCGCGGGATGCGCACTTCGATGCCGTCGAGATCCTCGGTCAGCAGGACCTGGCACGACAGGCGGCTGGTGGCCGAAAGGTCTGCCGCAAGGTCGAGCATGTCCTCCTCGTCCTCGCTGGCGGGCGGGAGCTTCACGAACCAGTCGCGCCCCACGATCACGTGGCAGGTGGAACAGGCCATCTGCCCTTCGCAGGTGCCTTCCAGCGGCATTCCGCAGCCCTGCGCCACCTCAAGCAGCCGGTCACCCGGCTTGCCTTCGGCCTCGACCCTGTCGCCGTCGCGCGTGATGAAGATGACTTTGATGGCGGCTATCCTTGCTGCGATGCAGCACAGATAAGCCTTGTGGCGGCCGCTTCAAGCGATTCCATCGTGGTATAGCGCCCGAAGCCAAGCCGGATGGAGGACTTCGCCTGCCCCTCCGAAAGACCAATGGCGCGCAGCACGTGGCTGGGCCGTCCGGACCCGCTGGCGCAGGCCGAACCGGCGGAAAACATGATGTCGCGGCACTCGCTCATCAGGCGGGCGACATCGAGGCCTTCGCGCCTGAGGTTGAGGTTGCCGTACCAGCGGCCCTGCTCCGGCCCGTTGAGGTCCCAGCCTTCGAACATCTTTCGCGCACGCAGCCACAGCGCCTGTGCATGGGCGGCGTCTTCCTCCTGCCGCTCCAGCGCCAGCTTCGCCGCCGCGCCGAACCCGGCACACAGCGCCGGGCTGAGCGTGCCTGAGCGCAGGCCCTGCTCCTGCCCGCCGCCGGTCACCTGCGAATCAAGCTCCACGCCATCGGCCACCCAAAGCGCGCCTATGCCCTTGGGACCGTGCAGCTTGTGCGCGGACACGGCAATGAGGTCCGCCTGGGCAACGGCCAGCTTGCCCGCCGCCTGCACCGCATCGGACAGGAACAGCGCGCCTGTTGCCCGGGCCCTTGCAGCCCATGCGGCGCTGTCCTGCACCGTCCCGATCTCGTTGTTGACCTGCATTACGCAGACCATGGCAGTATCGGCTGGAAGCGGCGCGGAGGGATCGGCAAACCCGTTGCCATCAACCGGGATCACATGAGCCCGCCCCAGCGCCTGGGCCGTATCGAGCACGGCGGCGTGTTCGATCGCGCTCACCGCAATCGCGCCTGCGCGCCGGGTTCCGCGGATGGCAAGGTTGATTGCCTCGGTCGCGCTGCCGGTGAAGATCACCCGCCCCCCCGCCGGGAACAGCAGGGCCACCCGTTCGCGCGCCAGCTCCACGGCGGCTGCCGCACTGCGGCCCATGCGATGGGCCGAGTGCGGGTTGCCGAATGTGTCGCTATCCGGCCCGCCGAGCCAGCGCAGCATCTCTTCGCGCGCTTCGGGCGCCAGCGGCGTGGTGGCCTGGTAATCGAGGTAGGTCATGCCAGCGCGTTCCAGGCGGCGACAAACGCATCCAGATCGTCGGGCGTGGTGTTCCAGCCAAGGCTTACCCGTATCGTGCGCTGCGCCCGCTCTGGCGCGATGCCCATGGCCGAGAGCACACGGCTGGGCTTGAGCGAGCCGGAGGAACAGGCGCTCCCCGCTGATACGGCAAAACCCATGGCATCAAGGCGGATGACAAGCACCTGCGCGCTCAAATGCGGGTGGGTGAGCGCAAGGATGTGGTCGGCCCGGCTTGCAACCGGCAGCAACGCGCCACCCAGCGCATCGGCAAAGGCGCGGCGCTGGGCCGGGGTGGTCGCCCATTCGCCCGCCTCCAGCGCGGCGGCAAAGCCCATGGCTGCGGGCAGGTTCTCGGTCCCCCGGCGATAGCCGCGCTCGTGCCCGCCAGACGGCTCCAGCAAGGCATAATCGCGCAGCAACAGCGCGCCGATCCCCACCGGCCCGCCCAGCTTGTGCGCCGAAACCACCACCATGTCGGCATCCTGCGGCACCGGCAGCTTGCCCGCGCCCTGCGAGGCATCGGCCAGCCATATCCCGCCGGCCTCGTGGACGATGGAGGCGATTGCCACCTCGTCCTGCATCGCGCCGGTTTCGGAATTGACCGTCTGCACCGCCACCAGCGGACGCTCCTGCTGCAAGGCTTCGGCAAGGGCATCAAGGTCAAGCGCGCCGGTGGCAAGCACAGGCAGGTGTTCGGCCAGCGGCGCTGCGGCAAGCACCGCATCGTGCTCCACCGCGCCCACCAGCCTGACCCCAGCCTTGGCCCGGCCCAGGGCAATGGCCAGCGCCTCGCTCGCGCCGGAGGTGAAGATCACCTCGCCCGGCCACGCCAGCACCGCTTTCACCCGCGCCCGAGCTTCCTCCAGCGCCGCCTTTGCCCTGCGCCCTTCGGCGTGGGGGCTGGAGGGATTGGCCCAGATCGCAAGCCCCTGCTCCATCGCCGCGTGCGCTTCGGCACGCAGCGGGCTGGTAGCGGCATGATCGAGATAGATGCGGCGGGAAATGGCGGGCTCACGGAATAATTGCGAAATGAAGCGCAGTTCCTATATAGCCGCCAACTTCGCCGCGCCACCCGCGTGGCATCCCATCGCATCCCAGGTCTGTCAGAACCATGCCCCACGTTATCTTTCCCGGTCCCGAAGGCCGCCTCGAAGGACGCTTTTCGCCCGGTCCCCGCCCGCGTGCGCCCGTTGCCATGATCCTCCACCCGCATTCGCAGGGCGGCGGGACGATGAACGACCGCATCGTGCAGATGATGTACAAGACCTTCGTCGACCGCGGCTTTGCCACCCTGCGCTTCAATTTCCGCGGCGTGGGCCGCAGCCAGGGCAGTTTCGACAACGGCATCGGTGAGCTGTCGGATGCGGCGGCGGCGCTCGACTGGGTGCAGTCGATCCACCCTGAAGCATCGGTAACGTGGATCGGCGGCGTTTCGTTCGGCGCGCTGATCGGCATGCAGCTGCTGATGCGCCGGCCGGAGATCCGCGGCTTCATCTCCGTCGCTCCGCCGGCCAACATGTACGATTTCAGCTTCCTTGCCCCCTGCCCCGCCAGCGGCATCTTCATCCAGGG
>CAZTED010000191.1:0-4455 GCA_964612175.1 uncultured Sphingomonadaceae bacterium | reverse complement strand
GCACGCTGAGCGTGAAGGGCCCCAAGGGCACCCTCACCATGGGCCTGTCCGACCATGTCGAGTATGCGATCGATGGCGACGCGATCACCGTGAAGCCGGCCAATTCGTCCAAGACCGCACGCAGCCACTGGGGCATGCAGCGCACGCTGGTGTCGAACCTGGTGGAAGGCGTCTCGAACGGCTTCACCAAGATCCTCGACATCAAGGGCGTGGGTTACCGTGCGTCGGCCCAGGGCAAGACGATCAAGCTGCAGCTCGGCTTCAGCCATGACGTCGACCTCCCCGTGCCGGAAGGGCTGGAGGTGAAGACCCCGGACCAGACCACGATCGAGATCAGCGGGATCGACAAGCAGAAGGTCGGGCAGTTCGCTGCCGAGATCCGCGAATGGCGCAAGCCCGAGCCTTACAAGGGCAAGGGTGTGGCCTATCGCGGCGAGTATATCTTCCGCAAGGAAGGGAAGAAGAAGTAAGATGGCCAAGCTCTCTCTGTTTGAACGCCGCCGCCGTCGTGTCCGCACCGCGCTTCGCGCCCGTGCGGGTGGCAAGCCGCGCCTGTCGGTGCACCGCACCGGCAAGCACATCTACGCGCAGATCATCGACGACAAGGATGGCCGCACCGTTGCTGCCGCCTCCACCCTGGGCAGCAAGGCCTCGGGCGCGAATGTCGATGCCGCTGCCAAGGTGGGCAAGGATATCGCCGCGGCCGCCGTCAAGGCAGGCGTCAAGAATGTCGTGTTCGATCGCGGCGGGTTCCTGTTCCATGGTCGCGTCAAGGCGCTGGCCGATGCCGCCCGCGAAGGCGGGCTGGAGTTCTGATTATGGCTGACGAAAACATCGAAAACACCGAAGCCGCCGGCACCGAAGCTGCTGCCGGGGAATCGACCGACCAGCCGCGCCGCGGCCGTGGTCGTGGCGGTGACCGTGGTGGCAATGACCGGGGTGGCGAGCGTGGCGGCCGTGGCCGTCGCGACCGCGACGACCGTCGTGGCCGTGGCGACGAGGAAGGTGGCGAGGAGCTGATCGAAAAGCTCGTGCACATCAACCGCGTCTCCAAGACCGTGAAGGGCGGCAAGCGCTTCGGCTTTGCAGCCCTGGTGGTGGTGGGTGACGGCAAGGGCCGCGTCGGCTTCGGCCACGGCAAGGCCCGCGAAGTGCCCGAAGCCATCAACAAGGCGACTTCGGCTGCCAAGAAGAAGATGATCCGCGTTCCGCTCAAGGAAGGCCGCACGCTGCACCATGACGGCAAGGGCCACTTTGGCGCCGGCCGCGTGAATGTCCGCTCGGCCCCTCCGGGCACCGGCATCATCGCCGGCGGTCCGATGCGCGCCGTGTTCGAAAGCCTTGGGGTTGCCGACGTGGTGACCAAGTCGATCGGCACCTCGAACCCCTACAACATGATCCGCGCCACCTTCGACGCGCTGTCGGAGCAGACTTCGCCGAAGTCTGTTGCCCAGCGTCGTGGCAAGAAGGTTGCCGACCTGCTGGGTCGTGGCGGGGCAAGCGCGGCAGAGGCGGAAGCCGCTGCCGAAGCGATTGCGGAGTAAGCTGACATGGCGAAGATCAAGATCAAGCAGATCGGTTCGCCGATCCGTCGCCCGGCAGTGCAGCGCCAGATCCTCATCGGTCTGGGCCTGAACAAGATGAACCGGGTGGTCGAACTGGAAGATACCCCGGAAGTGCGCGGCGCGCTGCGCAAGCTGCCGCACATGGTGGCGATCGTCGACTGATTCCCTTGCGGGAGTTACCGGCAAGAGCCTCTGGCAATTGACACAAGGTGGCCCGGGCCTGTACCGGGCCACCTTTCATTTCTGGCGCGAACATAGCGAAAGCGAGTGCAAAACATGAAACTGAACGAAATCCGCGACAACGAAGGTGCCCGCAAGTCCCGCATGCGCGTGGGCCGGGGCATCGGTTCGGGCAAGGGCAAGACCTCGGGCCGTGGCCAGAAGGGCCAGAAGAGCCGTTCGGGCGTCGCCATCAAGGGCTTCGAAGGCGGCCAGATGCCGCTGCACATGCGCCTGCCGAAGCGCGGCTTCAACAATCCGTTCGGCAAGGACTTTGCCGAAGTGAACCTGGGCATGATCCAGAAGCTGGTCGATGCCGGCAAGCTCGATGCCAAGTCGGTGATCGACCATGCCGCGCTCAAGGCCGCCGGCGTTGCCCGTGGCGGCAAGGACGGCGTGCGCCTGCTCGGCAAGGGCGAGCTGACCGCCAAGCTCAGCTTCAAGGTGGAAGGCGTGTCCGCCGGTGCCCGCGCCGCGGTTGAAAAGGCCGGCGGTTCGGTCGAACTGCCCGCCGAAAAGCCGAGCGAGCACGAGAAGAAGACTGCCCGCCGCGAGGCCAACAAGGCCGCGAAGGCCGCTGCCAAGTAACAAGTGTGGGGGATGAGGCAAATTTTGCCATCACCGGGTTCGACAATCGGCCCGGTGCCCCCTACATGACCGTGACTGCCGGAACCCCGGTGTCCATGTCAGGGCGAACGTAACACAATGGCATCACGCGCCGATAACATCGCCAGCTCGCTGAGCTTTTCCAATTTCGGCAAGGCTACAGAGCTGCGCCAGCGCATCTGGTTCACGATCGGCGCGCTGATCGTGTTCCGTTTCCTCAGCTTCATCCCGCTCCCGGGCGTGAATCCGCTGATCCTGGAAACGCTGTATGACCAGACCCGCGGCGGCATCCTCGACATGTTCAACACCTTCTCGGGAGGTTCGCTCGAGCGGATGAGCCTGATCGCAATGGGGGTGATGCCCTACATCACCGCCTCCATCGTGATCCAGCTGGCCGCTTCGCTCCACCCGGCGCTGATGGCGATCAAGAAGGAAGGCGAGGCGGGGCGCAAGAAGCTCAACCAGTACACCCGCTATGGCACCGTGTTCCTGTGCGCGATCCAGGGCTGGTTCCTCGCTTCGGGCCTTGAAGCCTATGCCGCGCAAAGCGGGCTGCAGGCGGTTGTCGCCCCCGGCCTGATGTTCAAGGTGGGCGCGGTTATCAGCCTGATCGGCGGGACCATGTTCCTGTTGTGGCTGGGCGAACAGATCACCAGCCGCGGCATTGGCAACGGCGTGTCGCTGATCATCATGGCCGGCATCGTTGCCCAGTTCCCGACCTTCACCTCCAACCTGTTCAGCGGCTATTCCGAAGGCTCGATCGGCAATGGCACGGTGATCGGAATCATCGCCCTGGTGGTGGTGCTGATCCTGTTCATCTGCTTCATGGAGCGCGGCCAGCGGCGCCTGCTGATCCAGTACCCGAAGCGGGCCACGCAGAACGGCGGCATGCAGGCCGATCGTTCGCACCTGCCGCTCAAGATCAACACCGCCGGCGTGATCCCGCCGATCTTCGCCAGCTCGCTGCTGCTGCTGCCGCTGACGATCAGCCAGTTCGCCGGCAACTCGGTGTCGACCGACAGCATGTTCTATTCCGCGATCCAGACGCTCAACACCTACCTGGCGCCGGGGCAGTGGATCTACCTGACGCTCTATTCGGTGCTGATCATCTTCTTCTGCTTCTTCTACACCGCCGTGGTGTTCAACCCGGAGGATACGGCAGAGAACCTGAAGAAGAACGGCGGTTTCATCCCGGGCATCCGTCCGGGCAAGCGCACCGCTGATTATCTCGACTATGTGCTGACCCGCATCACCGTGATCGGCGCGATCTACCTCACCATCGTGTGCGTTGCGCCGGAGTACCTGCTGCGCAACACCGGCTTTGTCATGTTCCTGGGCGGCACCAGCCTGCTGATCGTGGTGAACGTGACGGTGGATACGATCAGCCAGATCCAGGGCCACCTGCTTGCGCACCAGTACGGTGACCTTATCAAGAAGGCCAAGCTGAAGGGGCGGATGCGCTAGAACGCGCGCCGCAGCTTTCCTGCCAGACAACTAGCCTTGCCGCGTGGCCCCAGGGGGAGTGTGCTAAGCCGATGAACATCATCCTTCTCGGGCCGCCAGGGGCGGGCAAGGGTACCCAGTCGGGCCTGCTGGTGGAGCACCACGGGATGCGCCAGCTTTCCACCGGCGACATGCTGCGGGCAGCGGTAAAGGCCGGCACCCCGGTTGGCCTGCGCGCCAAGGCGGTGATGGAAGCGGGCCAGCTCGTCTCCGACGAGATCGTGTCCGACCTGATCGATGCCGAACTTTCGGCTATGGGTCCCGATACAGGCGCCATCTTCGACGGCTATCCGCGGACCGAGGCGCAGGCCGTGGCGCTCGATGCGCTGCTGGCCAAGCATGACCGCCAGCTCGACCATGTGATCGAACTGGCCGTCGACGAGGATGCGCTGGTCGAGCGCATCACCGGGCGCTTCACCTGCGGCAGCTGCGGCGAGGGCTATCACGATACCTTCAAGCAGCCCGCGGTTGCCGGCGTGTGCTACAGGTGCGGCGGCACCGAGTTCAAGCGCCGGCCCGACGACAACGAGGAAACGGTGCGCACCCGCATGGCCGAATACCG
>CAZTED010000190.1:0-4560 GCA_964612175.1 uncultured Sphingomonadaceae bacterium | reverse complement strand
AAAATGGCAGGGGCGATAGGATTCGAACCTACGACCCTCGGTTTTGGAGACCGATGCTCTACCAGCTGAGCTACACCCCTGCAGGGAGAGGCGCCTCTATTACGGCTTTGCCCGGTTGGCAAGCGACGAGCGCGCAGCCGCGTGCTAGAAGCGATGCATGCACGCCCCTGCGCATCCTGCCAATGCCGCGATCCTGCCGCCGGACCTGTTGCTGCGCGCCTATCGCGCCGGCATTTTCCCGATGGCCGATTCGCGCGACGATCCGGAGGTGTTCTGGGTGGAGCCGCGCAAGCGGGCGGTGTTTCCGCTGGAAACCTTCCGCCCCTCGCGCTCGCTGGCCAAGGTGCTGCGGCAGGACCGCTTCAGCGTCACCTGCGATGCCGATTTCGCGGGCGTGATCCGCGCCTGCGCCGAACCGCGCCCGGAAGAGGATGGCGATCAGGCCGGCACATGGATCAGCCACCGGATCGAGGCGAGCTACCTGGCCCTGCACCTGGCGGGCCATGCCCATTCGATCGAATGCTGGCAGGACGGAAAGCTTGCCGGCGGGCTCTACGGGGTCGCCTTCGGCCGGGTGTTCTGCGGCGAATCGATGTTCAGCCGCGCCGACAACGCCTCGAAAGTGGCGCTCTCCTGGCTGGTGGCGCTGATGAAGATGGCCGGCTTCCGGGTGCTCGACTGCCAGTTCATGACCGACCACCTCGGCTCACTGGGCGCGGTGGAAGTGGACCGCAGGGCCTACCTTGCGCTGGTGGAAAATGCCTGTGCCGACGGGTTCGCCGCCGACCTGCCCCGGGCCATGGCTCAGGTCGCAGGCGCTGCCTCTGCCGGTGCAGGCGTTGCCGCTGCCGAAGGAGAAGCCTCCGGGGCCGGGGTACCCGATGCCGAGGGCGCGGCGCGGCGGATCGCCTCCTCCTCGCCCGGGAAGCTCATCGCGCAGTCCTTCATCCACACGTCATAGACCGGATGCTCGACCACGTTGACGGCGGGCGCTTCCTTGAACAGCCAGCCGGAGAATATCCGCCGCCACTGCGGATCGGAGCCGGCATCCTCGCGCTCCTGCACCAGCACCTGCACGAAAGCGCCGGTGAGCGGCGGGTTCTCCCACGGCGGGGTGCGCTCGCACGAGGCAAGGCGGATGATCACGTCGTCTATCCGTCGCGCCTCGCCCGGCTTCAGCTCGATGTCGCGGCTGATGTTGTTGCGCTTGTTGATGAGGCCGATCGTCGCCACGCGCTCTGCCAGCGGGGTGCCAAGGCCATCCTCGCCCTCGATCGCAGGCAGCGGCACCTCGGCAATCTCATCGGGAATCTCGGTTTCTTCCGGCGTCGGCTCGGGCGCATCGGCGGAACAGGCGGCCAGCGCCAGGCCGGCGATCCCGGCAATTGCCATGGCCCGCGCCGAACACCACAGCCGGCCCGGCGCGAGGCGGCCCGGGGTCACGCGTCGGGCGTCCACGATTCGTAGTCACCCGTCGCCGCCGAGCGCCTTCCGCCCCGCTCCAGCGCCCCGGCCGGGCGATAGGCCGCTACAGTGCCGGTGGCATTGGGGGTGTAGTCCGCTTCCCAGATCCGCGGCGGCGGCAGGTGGCTTTCGGGCAGTTCGTCGTACGAGCCGTGCAGCCAGCCGTGCCATTCGCTGGGCACCCGGCTGGCATCGTTGGGGCCATTGTAGATCACCCAGCGCCGTTCGCGCTGGCCGGCCTTGAGGTTGCGCGTGCGGTAGTAGCGATTGCCCTGCCCGTCGGTGCCGACATGCTCGCCATTCTTGAGCGACCACCACAGCGTGCCAAGGGTGGCGCCATCCCACCAGGTGAAGATCTTTGCGAAAAAGCCCATGGCCGCGCGGTTAGCCGTTTTCGGGGGGTGAAGGCAAGCGCGCGAATGCGCCTACCAGTCCACCCTATCCCCGGGCGCGATGCCCAGCTGCGCGGCGCGCCCGCCGTTCAGTTCCAGCACCGCGCTGGCCGGCGCGATCGAACGCACCGATTCTTCGGAATAGGGCGTGGTCATCGCGGCGATGTTGAGCACGCGGTTGTCCGGGCCGATGAAGATGATGTCCAGCGGGATCACCGTGTTGCGCATCCAGAAGCTGGCCATGCGCGCCTGCGGGAAGGGGAAGATCATTCCTTCGTCCGCCCCCATCTGGGTGCGGAACATCAGGCCGCGCTGCTGCTGCTGCGCGGTGGCCGCCACTTCCACGCGGAAGCGGTGGGCGGACCCGCGCGAGGTCACCGTCAGGTCGACGACCTGGAGGCCGGACACCGGGTGGACGGAGGGTTGCGCGGCGGCACTGCCGGTGCCCTCTGTCGCGGCCTGGGTGGAACAGGCGGCAAGGGCAATGGCGGCGGGCGCCAGGAACAGCAAGGCCAGCCTCTTTACCGATCCGTCACGCTTCACCGCTGCCATCCTCGTCCAGTTCATGCGCCCACTCTTCGGCCGCTTCCACGCTGGCTGCATCCACCATTTGGCGGGCGAAGTCGAGGCCGTGGCCTGCCCGCAGCATGGCGGCGAGCTGCTTTTCGCGCCGGTCGCGATCGGGCGGCCCATTGCCGAAGGGCCCGAAGCGGCGCTTTGCCGCCATGGCCAGCGCGGCCTGGCGCTGGCGCGATTCGCCGGGGCGCAGTTCGCTGCGCAGGTCCTCGCCGATGCCGTCCTGCCCCAGCGCCTGCGCCACCCGCCGTGCGCCATAGCCGCGCCGCAGCAGGCTTTCGCTGCGCATCCGGGCAAAACCGCGATCATCGACGTAGCCAAGCGCTGCGTAGCGCTCTACGAGCCCCGCCACATCGGGATCGCACCCCTCGTCAGCCCAGCCCTGTTCGCGCAACTTGCGCTTCAGGTAGCGTTCAAGCCGCGCCCCCGAAGTGGCGTAGCGGGCGACATAGGACAGTGCGAGCTCGCCCAGCCGAGCGGCATCGAGCGGGGTTTTTGCCCGGCCCGGCTGCTTACACTCTTGTTTATAGGTGCCCATTGGCCTTATTCGTGCCATACTTCATGACAAATGGGAAAGTTTGTCGCGGGTCCGGGGGGATTTCCGCATCCGCTGTTTCTAGGAGGGGACGCGCTGAAAGGGAGCTGCACAAGCCCTCGACGCGCTCAGAACAAGGGTAGCCCTTACTTCCATGGCCGATTTGACACCCACGCCCAACGATTGCCCGCTGCCGCGGATCCGTTCCGATTTCGCGACGTTCAACGAAGCGATCGACTATGCCGCGCGCAGTGCCAAGGGCATGAACTTCCACGACATGCGTGGCGAGCTGGAACGCGTCTATCCCTATGCGCAGATGCGCGAGGATGCGCTGGCCATGGCCTGGCGCCTGGTCGATGCCGGCATCACCAAGGGTGACCGCGTGGCCCTGATCGCGGAGACCGGGCCCGATTTCGCCGCGCTGTTCTGCGCCTGCACCCTTTCTGGTGCCTGGCCGGTGCCGCTGCCGCTGCCGACCACCTTCGGCGGCAAGGAAAGCTATATCGACCAGCTGTCGGTGCAATTGTCCAGCGCCGACCCGAAGATGCTGATCTACCCGCCCGAGATCGCCGAGATGGCCGGCGCCGCGGCCGAGCGGCAGGGGTGCGAGGGGATCGACTGGGCCACCCTGGCCGCCCGCCCCGCTCCGCCGGTGGACCTGCCCAGGGCAGAGCCGGACGACATCTGCTACCTGCAATACTCCAGCGGATCGACCCGCTTCCCGCAGGGCGTGGCGGTGACCCACCGGGCGCTGCTGCACAACCTCTATGGCCATGCCGCCAGCATGGAGATCGGCACCAACGACCGGGTGGCCAGCTGGCTGCCGTGGTACCATGACATGGGGCTGGTCGGCTGTTTCCTGTCGCTGATTTCCAACCAGGTCAGCGTCGACTATCTCAAGACCGAGCATTTCGCCCGGCGGCCGCTGGCCTGGCTGGACCTGATCAGCCGCAACAAGGGCACCACGCTAAGCTATTCGCCGACCTTCGGATATGACATCTGCGCCCGCCGCATATCCAGCCAGTCGAGCGTGGCCGAACGCTTCGACCTGTCGCGCTGGCGGCTGGCGGGCAACGGCGCGGACATGATCCGCCCCGACGTGATGCAGAACTTCGTCAACGCCTTTGCCCCGGCGGGCTTCAAGGCGAGCGCCTTCACCCCGTCCTATGGCCTGGCCGAAGCCACCCTGGCGGTGACCGTGATGCCACCGGGCGAAGGCATCCGCGTGGAACTGGTCGAGGAAGAGCGGCTGTCGGGCGGCCGCCGCGACCTGTCGCGCCCGGCGCGCTATCGCGCCATCGTCAACTGCGGCAAGCCGCTGCCCGACATGGACGTGGAGATCCGCGGCGAGGACGGGCAGGTGAAGGGCCACCACCAGATCGGCAAGGTCTGGTGCCGCGGTCCTTCGGTCATGCATTCCTACTTCCGCAATCCCGAAGCCACCGCCGAATGCCTGGTGGATGGCTGGCTGGACACCGGCGACATGGGCTATGTCAACGAGGGCGGCTACCTGTTCATCGTCGGCCGGGCGAAGGACATGATCATCATCAACGGCAAGAACCACTGGCCGCAGGATATCGAGTGGGCGGTGGA
>CAZTED010000189.1:0-4561 GCA_964612175.1 uncultured Sphingomonadaceae bacterium | reverse complement strand
TGATGCCCGGCGTATCCATGTCCACCAGGATGAAGCTGATCCCGGCCTGCTTCTTCACGTCCTTGTTGGTGCGCACCAGCACGAAGATGCGGTCGGCGAAAGCGGCCAGGGTGGTCCAGATTTTCTGGCCGTTGATGACGAAATGGTCCCCGTCGAGCACGGCTGAGGTTCGCAGGCTGGCCAGGTCCGAGCCGGAACCGGGTTCGGAATAGCCCTGGCACCACAGGTCTTCCCCGGCAAGGATGGCGGGCAGGTAGCGCGCCTTCTGCTCTGCCGTGCCATATTTCATCAGCACCGGGGCGAGCAGCACCCCGCCGCTGTCGAGCACGCGGGCGCACTGATGCGCCTCCATCTCCTGGTGCATGATCAGCTGCTTTTCGAGGCTGAGGCCCAGCCCCCCATGTTCGCGCGGCCATGCCGGAGCGCGCCAGCCGGCGGCATGGGTCATCCGGTGCCAGCGGCGCTCGTCATCCCCGTTGATGCGGTGGATGACCGGGATCCGCCATTCCTGCGGGAAATTGGCATGGAGCCAGGTGCGCCAGCGGGCGCGGAATTCATCGTTGGGAAGCGCGTCGAGATTTTCGGTCATGCCCTGATCCCGGCCCGATGTACATGCAAGGCCGCACGGCGATGCGTGGCCGGATTGCCCAGCCAGCTCGACCAGCACAGCCCGGCGTGGACATAAAGGCCCACATCCGCTTCTTCGGTAAAGCCGAATGCGCCGTGATACTGGATTGCCCAGCGGCCCATGTCCTGCGCCACTTGCGAACATCGCGCCTTGGCCGCGTGCAGCGCGGCGGTGGACAGGTCCCCCGCTTCGACAGCGGCGGCAGCAGCCCGCCAGCTTGCCGCGGCCAGCTCGATCTCGGCATAAAGGTCGACCATCCGGTGGCGCAGGGCCTGGAAATCCGAAAGGTTGCTGCCGAATTGCGATCGTTGGCGCATGTAGTCGGTGGTCACCTGCCACAAGGCCGCAGCCAGCCCTTCGAGCTGGGCGCTGGCGGCCACCGTTCCGCGTGCCAGGGCAAGCTCCAGCGCCTCCATCGCAGCATCCCCCGACAGCAACACGGCATCATCGGCCACGGCAACACCGTCGAACACGATGTCTGCGCACATCGACGAATCCGCCTGCCGCATGGCGCTGACGGCGACACCCTGGGCCGCAGGATCGACCAGCACAACAACGGGGCCATGTTCCCCTGCTGCGGCCACCAGCAGGGCCGTGCCGGGGTGCCATCCGGGCACGTGGACTTTCGCGCCGGACAGCTTGCCGCCGGACAGCCGGGTGGTGAATTGGGGCAGGCCAAGCGTGCCGCGCTGTTCCTGCCAGGCGATGGTCGCGCTGCGCTGGCCGGCGGCGAGCTGTCCGGCAAGGGTGGCGGCCTGATCCCCCGGAGCGCTTGCCAGCACCGTGGCAGCCATGATCGCGCTGGCGACAAAGGGTTCGGGCGCTGCAACCCGGCCGATTTCCTCGGCTAGGGTCAGGGCCGGAGCAAGGCCCAGCCCCGCTCCGCCGATGCCCTCGGGCAGGAGGATGCCGGTCCAGCCGAGCGCACCCATTCCTTCCCAGATCGCAGGATCGAACCCGTCAGCCAGGGCCCGGACCGAGCGCACGCGGCCAGCCCCACCCATTTCGGCCAGCCAGTCGCGCGCGCTGTCGCGCAGCATCTGCTGGATGTCGCTGTCGACCCGCCAGCCCATGTCAGACTGCCATCTGCATTCCGCCATTGACCGACAGTCGCTGCCCGGTGACGAACGAGGCTGCATCCGACAGGAGGAAGCACACCGGGCGGGCGACTTCCTGTGGCGTGCTGAACCGGCCGAGCGGGATCTTGCCGAGATAGGTGTCGCGGAAGCGTTCGTCCGTGCGGATGGTTTCTGTCATCGGCGTTTCCACTACGCCGAAGGCCACGCAGTTGGCGCGGATGTTGTAACGCGCCCATTCGCGCGCAGTGCTCATCGTGGTGCCAAGGATGCCGGCCTTGGCGGTGGCATAGTTGATCTGCCCGATGGTGCCCTGGATACCGGCATCCGAGGAGATGTTGACGATCGAGCCGGGATTGGCGTCACCCGCCTTGGCCCGAGCGATCATGTGGCGGCCGACCGCCTGGGTGCACAGGAAGGCGCCTGTCAGGTGAACCGCGATCACGGCGTTCCACTGATCAAGCGTCATCTTGTCGATCATCCCGGTGCGGGTAATGCCCGCATTGTTGACCAGCCCGTGGACGGCGCCGAAACGCTCCACCGCCCTGGCAACCAATGCCTCCACATCGGCTTCCACGGCTACATTGGCGCAAACGCCCAGGAACCTGTCGGCAGGAAACTCGGCAGCAGCCGCTTCCAGGGTCTCAGGGTTCATGTCCGCCACCACGGCGTTGCCGCCCAGGGCAACCACCAGATCGGCAATCGCCCGGCCAATGCCCTGCCCGGCGCCGGTCACGATGACTGTCCGGTCGGCAAGCGACATGGGGTTGGCGTTGATGCTGCTGTCCATGTTGTGTCCAAATCTCCGCAAGGGTGCCTTCCTGCCCGGCGGCAGAGGGCCATTACTGACTGTCATGGCCTATAGAAGGGCGGCACGGGCAGCGGCAACGCGCCTGCGCCACCGGCCCGGCCGAAATCATCAGCATGTTATCGGTAGACCAGGGTTTCGCAGAAGGCACTTCTTGCACAAACGCTGTACCAGGCACTCGCCCCGCCACGGTCGCAGCGATCAGCAGGGCACTCAACGACGTTCGGGATGATGACGCAGGACACCATGGACAGCACCGGCAACGCACAGGCCCGTCCGGCCCACAGGACGGTTTCGGCCATGGAGCACTTCGCCGCCGACGACGGCATGGCAGACCTGTTCGCGCTGGACCTGCACGATGGCCTGTGGCGCAACCGCCAGACCATCCTGAACATTGGCGGCATCATGCTGGGCGGGCATATCGCCGCATTCGGGATCAAGGCATCTTGGCTGACGGCAACCGATGCCCTGCCGGCTGCAGCCCATGTCCTCATGGTTTCCTCGCCCGACCCGAAGGCACCCTGCGACCATCAGGTGGAGGTGATCCGCGATGGCCGGCGGCTGGCCCATCGCACCACGGCAATCAGCCAGAACGGCCGGCTCTGCGCGCAGGTGACCAATACCCTTGCGCGCCCGGCACTGGCCCAGAGCGCGCCGCCCTTCCGCCACCCGATCCGACCGCCAAGCGTTCCTGAACCGGAAACGCTGCCGGGGCGCGAGGACCTCCTGGCCAGCCTGCCCCCAAACGCCGGCGGCATGCGCCGGCTCATCCTGCAGGGGCATCCCTCCCTCGATATCCGCGAAGTCCCCTGCGAAAAGGGGCAGGACGGGCACGGCATGTTCTGGGTGCGTGTGGTGGAGGCCGCAGCACTCGATCCGATCGACCATTACTGCCTGCTTGCCCTGATCAGCGACTACTGGTTCGCCCTGCCGATCCACCACCTGCCGGGTGCGAGCACAACCATGGGCGATGATTTCGTGACCACCAGCCTTGATCATGCGCTGTGGTTCCACGGCCAGCCCGATTGCGCCGACTGGATGTTGTTCGACATGCGCGCATCTGCGGCCGGCGGCGGGATTGGCACCAAGCGGGGAGAAGTCTGGGACATTGCCGGGCAGCCGCTTGCCACCTTTGCCCAGCATTCGCTGCTGTTTCCCGGTGGTGGATCATGATCGCGATATCTCGGGAATTGCCGCTATATCGCTGGCCAAGCCTGCATACTTGCTTTTAGCGTCCGCCCAAGACGGACCTTCCGGGAGTTGAAGTGATGGAAACCTATTCGGGAAAATGGCTCAAGGCACCGCAATTCGTGCGTTTCGAAATGGCTGGCGCTGTGGCCTGCATCACGCTCAACCGGCCTGAACAGCGTAATGCGCTATCAAACGAATTGCTGGTGGAATTGCGCGATGCCCTGCTCGAAGCAGACGACCGGGAGGACGTGAACGCTGTCCTGCTCAGCGGAGCAGGCAAGGATTTCTGCGCCGGTTACGATCTTGTCGCCTCCTATGGTGTGGTTGCCGACGAGGCGGGCAATGCCATTTCCTACCGCAAGAGTTCCGCCAATTTCGACAATGATTGCTGGTCCATGGAACGGTTCCAGGGCTTGCCCAACATCATTCACGAAATGCACAAGCCGGTGATCGCCAAGATCCACGGCAACTGCCTGGCAGGCGGCACCGACATCGCCTTTCGATGCGACATGATGGTGGCAGCGGAAGACGCGAAGATCGGCTTTCCCGCCACCCGCGCCAACGGTTCGCCGCCGGCGCACATGTGGACCTACCATCTCGGCCCGCAATGGGCCAAGCGCATGCTGATGACCGGGGACATCCTGCTGGGGCGCGACGCCGCCAAGCTCGGCCTTGTTCTGGACGCGGTGCCTGCGGCTGAGCTGGACGATTTCGCCATGGCGCTGGCGCAGCGGGTGGCGCTGGTCGATCCGGAACTCAACGCCGCGCACAAGCGGATCGTGAACCTTGCGATGGAGCAGATGGGCATGGTCACCATGCAGCGGCTTGCCGTGGAAATGGATGCGCGCGCCCACCTTG
>CAZTED010000188.1:0-4626 GCA_964612175.1 uncultured Sphingomonadaceae bacterium | reverse complement strand
GGGTCTGGTGGCCGAAGTGAGCGCCGGCCTCGATCAATTGCTGCATGGTGACGACGGGAGCCGCCATAATAGTATCCTTTCCGGTTATGCCTCTGGAAGACGGGGAACCGGACGAAAGGGAGGCCCTTCGAACGGCACCGGCGATGTGTGCCTTCCATGCGAATTTGCCGCCCGATTTCCCGTGCCGGAATGGCCCGAGGTCTGGCGACGCGCGGCCCTTAACGGCAAGCGGGATTAAATGCCACCCCAAATCGTGCGTGACGGCCTGTCAGAACAAACCGCTTGACTCAGGGGAACAGATAAGGAACATGAGAACAGATAGGGAACTTCAATCCGGCAAAGCAACGGACGGGAGGACCCACGTTATCAAAAACGCCCGGCAATGCCGGTGCCAGGTCCAGGAATGCCGCCATGTTCGCTTCCATGATTGCAATCGCCATTTCGCTGTTCTTCGGGCTGGTGGCGCTTGCTGCCCTCATCGTCGTGCTGGGCTCTATTTCCCGCGGGCTACACAGCGCGCGGGCTATCCTTGCCGAACTGGCAGAACTGGAAGCCGGCCGCCGCCCTGCCCCGCCCGTGCGGACCGTGGCGGCAAGGCGCAATCCGGTGGTCCGGTTGGGCCACAAGCAGCGCGTGGTGATCAGGCCGCTTCCCGCATGGCACTGCGCTGCCGCTTGACCCGGGCATAGCGGACGATGCCCAGTGGCATCAGCGACAGGTAGATCACGCAGATCATCGCCAGCGTCCACCACGGCTCGGTCAAGAGGGCGGCAAACAGGATGCCGACCAGCGCGATCGCGGCAAGGCGCAGATCCTTGCCGGGCCGGATTGAGGTCCAGCTGAGCGTGGCGAGGTTGGAAATCATCAGCACCGCGATGAGGACGATCCAGGCCCCTACCAGCACAGGCTCGCGGAACAGCTCTTCCCCGCTGGCCAGCCACAGGAACATGGGCAGGAAGGCCAGCCCCGCCCCGACCGGCGCGGGAACGCCGGTGAGGAACCCGGCGGACTTGTGCGGCTGCTCTTCGGTATCGATCTGGGCGTTGAAGCGCGCCAGGCGCAGCGCGCAGCAGATGGCAAAGCCAAGCGCGGCAAACCAGCCGAGGCGCGGCAGGTCCTGCAACGACCACAGGAACAACACCAGCGCCGGCGCCATGCCGAAACTCAGCGAATCGGCCAGGCTGTCCAGCTCGGCCCCGAAGCGCGACTGGGCCTTGAGCAGGCGCGCGATGCGGCCATCGATCCCGTCGAGCATGCCGGCCAGCACGATAGCGAACAGGGCCTTTTCCCAGTCCCCGACAATCGCGAACCGGATCCCGGTAAGGCCGGAGCACAGCGCTGCGGCAGTAATGGCATTGGGAATCACTGCCCGCACGGTCAGCGCACGGGGCTTGCGGTGGGCGCTTTCGGGCAGGTCATCCTCGCTCGCACGCGGGCCCAGCCAGGCAGCATCGTCAGCCGGTTGCTGCGGATCATCCGGCCCGGTTGCCGGGCTGCTCACAGGCTCACGCCCTCGATAAGCGCCTGCCGGCCGATCTCGGCCAGCACGGTCTCGCCCGCCACGACCTTCTGGCCGAGCAAGACTTTCGCATCAGTGCCGCGCGGCAGGTAGACGTCGACGCGGCTGCCAAAGCGGATCAGGCCGATCCGCTGCCCGCCCGCGACCAGGTCCCCCGGCTTGACGAACGGCACGATCCGCCGTGCCACGAGGCCTGCAATCTGGGTAAAGCCGATCGGTTGCCCGTCGGCCTTTTCGATCAGGATATGCTGCCGCTCGTTCTCTTCGCTCGCCTTGTCGAGGTCGGCATTGAGGAAGCGGCCCGGAATATAGACGATCCGCCGCACTGTCCCGGGAACGGGCGCGCGGTTGATGTGCACGTCGAACACCGACATGAAGATCGACACGCGGGTCACCGGCTCGGTGCCGAGGCCGCGACCGCTCTCGTCATCGAGCTGCATTTCGGGCGGGGGCGGCACCTGCGCGATCAGCGATACCAGCCCGTCAGCGGGCGAGACAATCAGGTCCGGCCCCTGCGGCACCACGCGCTCCGGATCGCGGAAGAAGGCGAAGACGAACAGCGCCAGGCCCAGCAGCGGCCAGCCGATGATCTCCCAGTCGAGCCACAGCAGCACCAGCAGCGCCACGGCGACGCCGATCAGTCCGAACTTGCGCCCTTCGGGATGGATCGCGGGCCAGGACCATTGTGCCTCGCCCCGACCGCGGTTGTCTTTCAGTTCACCGGCCATCGCGGTCATCTAGGACCTGCGGCCCAGTGGCACAAGTGCAAGCGGGCGTAACGCGTAGCCCTGCCGGGCAGGCCAGGAACCCGGTCACATGCTTTTCAGGGAAGGCGGCGGTGGTGGACAGGGCTGGATTCGAACCAGCGTACGCTCTCGCGGGCAGATTTACAGTCTGCTGCCATTAACCACTCGGCCACCTGTCCACCGGTGCCGGAAGCGGGCCAATCCTGGAAAGGTCGTGGCCCGCCTGTGAATGGGCCCTAGCAAAAGGCCCGGTCCAGCCGAGAGGCGCCCCAATGGCGAAGCTGCGCTTGCCTGTCAATGGTCACACTGGCACAGGCCGCTGGCAAGGAAGGGAATGGCATGAACAGGAAGGCTGAAGGCAGGAAGGAACGGCGCGGCGGCCTGCGCGGGCGTGCGGGGCGCAACCAGGGCGGCCGCGGTTCGGGGCGCGCCGGGGGCGGAGCTGTCAGGCTGTGGGGCCGCCATGCGGTAGAGGCGGCGCTGATGAACCCGGCGCGCGTCCACCGCAAGCTGTGGGCGACACACGAAGGCGTGGAATCGCTCAACGGCGAACTGCCGCCGGGATTCCCGCTCGAATACGCCGGGCCGGAAGATCTTGCCCGCCTTGTCGCCCGCGATGCGCCGCACCAGGGACTGGTACTGGAATGCGAGCCGCTGGAGGACCTGCACCTGGCCGACGTTCTCGATGCCGCCAATGACGAAGATGGCGGCGCCCGCCCGATCGTGGTGCTCGACCAGGTGACCGATCCGCACAATGTCGGCGCCATCCTGCGCTCGGCCGCGGCCTTCGATGCCGCCGCCCTCGTGACGCAGGACCGCCATGCCCCACCAGAAGGCGGCGTGCTGGCCAAGTCCGCCTCGGGCGCGCTGGAAATCGTGCCATGGGTGCGGGTGGTGAACCTGGCCCGCGCACTGGAGGAAATGGCCGAGGCCGGATACTGGCGCATCGGGCTTGCCGGAGAGGCCGATGCCGAGTTCGGCGCATCGCTGCCCACCGGACCCGTGGCAATCGTGCTGGGCGCCGAGGGTGAAGGGATGCGGCACAACATCGCAGCCCATTGCGATGCGCTTGCCCGGCTTCCGATCAGCGACGCGATGGAAAGCCTGAATGTGTCCAACGCTGCGGCCATTGCTCTTTACGCAGTGGCCACGCGTGACGGTTAGGTCCGGCAGAAGCCGGTAGGAAAGCGGGAAATGCCAAGGGCCGCCCCTTTCCGGAGCGGCCCCAGGCGACCCACCGGCGGCCAGCCCGCCGGCAGCAGGTTCAGTTGACGGCGTCCTTCAGGCCCTTGCCAGCCTTGAACTTGGGCTGGCTTGAGGCGGCGATCTTCATCGGCTGGCCGGTGCGCGGGTTGCGGCCGGTCGAGGCCTTGCGCTTGGCAACGGAAAAGGTCCCGAAGCCTACCAGCCGCACTTCGTCCCCTTTGGAGAGCGTGCTGGTGATCGCGTCGAACACGCTTTCGACAGCCTTGGTCGCGTCGCTGCGCGAAAGGCCGCTCGATTCCGCGACGGCGCCGATCAGTTCGTTCTTGTTCATGGTCTGGAAAACCCCCCTAAATCGTGTTGTCTGTGGACTATTCTTGCAATCGCTGGGCGATAGACGCGGAATTGAGCGAGTTTTCCACGCCCTGTCTAGGGGCTAGCCCGCCAGTCGGCTCCAATTCGGCGATTTTTGGCGCGCACTGCCGCGAATCGGCGCATCAGGCCGCCACTACCCAGGCATCAAGGGGGTTGGCGCTCCCGCCAGCGGGGCGATTCGCCGCCTGCAGGCAGCGCCTCGCACCCGCTAAGGGAAGCCTACGCCAGCGCCGACTCAGTGCGCCGTCTTTGCCGGGGCCGGGGCCGGGTGCGGCTGGCTGGCAAGGTCGTCCGCCTCGGTCCATTCGATAGGCGCGGGCATGGTGGTCAGCGCATGCTCCAGCACCTGGTCGACATGGCTGACCGGGATGATCTCCAGCCCCTGCTTCACGTTGTCGGGAATCTCCGCCAGGTCCTTCACGTTCTCTTCCGGGATCAGCACCGTGGTGATCCCGCCGCGCAGGGCCGCCAGCAGCTTCTCCTTGAGGCCGCCGATCGCCAGCACGCGCCCGCGCAGGGTAACCTCGCCGGTCATCGCCACATCGGGCCGCACCGGAACGCCTGTCAGCGTCGAGACGATCGAGGTGACCATGCCGATGCCCGCCGAAGGTCCGTCCTTGGGTACCGCGCCTTCGGGCAGGTGGATATGGACGTTCTTGCGCTGGAAGATCGATGGCTTGATGCCATAGGCCGGCGCGCGTGCCTTCACGAAGCTGAAGGCGGCTGCCACGCTCTCGTTCATCACCTCGCCCAGCTTGCCGGTGGTGCGCACCTCTCCCTTGC
>CAZTED010000187.1:0-4632 GCA_964612175.1 uncultured Sphingomonadaceae bacterium | reverse complement strand
TCTCTCCCTCTGGCCAGCGCGCTCGCGCTGGCCAGTTCCCCTCTTCACGCGGAGCGCCATCAGGTTGCTGCCGCGCAAGGGGTAGCGGAGCTGGAAAGGGACCTAACACGAGAACGCAACGATCCGGCGCATTTCGAATACCTGCGGCAGATTGCCGAGAACTACGATGGCCCTGTCGTGATAGCCAACGACCTCGACGTATTCTGAGCCATGCGTGATCTCAACGCCTTGATTATCGGCGGGGGCATTGGCGGGCTGACCGCCGCCATCGCCATGCGCAGGGCGGGCCACCGTGTGACCGTGATTGAACGCGATCCGGACTGGTCGGTCTATGGCGTCGGCATCATCCAGCAGGCCAACGTGATCCGGGCGATGGACCACCTGGGCCTGATCGATGACTACCTCTCTGCCGGGGTGACCTTCGACAAGGTCGTAATCCACGCGCCCGACGGGACAAGAGTTGCAGAGGTGCCCACGCCGCGGCTCGTGGAAGGGCTTCCGGCCAATGTCGGCATCGGGCGGCCCGCGCTGCACAAGATCCTTGGCGACCGGACGATAGCGGCGGGGGCGCAAGTACGCCTGGGCCTGACCGTGGCCTCTCTGGTGGACACCGGAAACGCGGTTGATGCCACGTTCTCGGACGGCAGCAGCGAGACCTATGACATCGTCGTGGGTGCCGACGGCGTCTATTCCGATACCCGCCGCAAACTGCTGCCCGATGCGCCGGAGCCGCAATTCACCGGGCAGGCGGTGTGGCGATACAATTTCCCGCGCCCGGCCGATCTTGATGCCCTGCATGTCTACAACGGACCGACCGGTGTCGGCCTTGTGCCGATCAGCCCGGACCTGATGTACATGTACGTCACCACTCCCGAGCCGGACAGGCCACACTACCCGAAGGAGGCCCTCGCCCGGTCCATGCGGGACAAGTTGCGCCATGTTGCGCCGCGGATCCGGGAAATGGCGGAACAGATCACCGACAATGACGGTGTCGTCTATCGCCCGCTTGAAGGCATGATGCTGTATGGCCCCTGGCACCGCGGCCGGGTCGTGCTGCTGGGCGATGCCGTCCACGCCACCACCCCGCACCTTGGGCAGGGTGCCGGAATGGCGATCGAGGACAGCATCGTGCTGGCCGAGGAACTGGGCAGGCACGACACGCCGGAACAGGCTTTCACCGCATACCGCAATCGCCGCTTCGAGCGGTGCCGATACATCGTCGAGAAGTCGCTTGCCATCTGTCACGGACAGCTGGGCAAGGGGCCACCTGTCGATAATGCCAGTGCTACCGCCGAGATGTTTGCTCTCACCGCCCAGCCGATCTGAACCAGCGAGGAACCCCAAATGAGCCGCGTTACCGAAATCCGCTTTGTAGGGTACGGCGTCCAGGACTTCGACACCGAGCGCAAGTTCTATGCCGAGGACTGGGGCCTCGCCGAAGTGGAGGCAGGTCAGGACATGGCCTGGTTCAAGACGCAAGGTGCCGAAGAACACCACGTGGTCCGCCTGCACAAGGCAGCAACCAACAGCATCGAGGTTATCGCGTTTGCAACCGACAGCCGGGCTGGTGTCGATGACCTGCATGGCAAGGTTGCCGCCGCCGGCTGCCGGATCATTCACGCCCCCCGCGAGCTCACCGCCCCCGGTGGCGGTTACGGATTCCGCTTCTTCTCGCCCGATGGCCTGCCGTTCGAGATTTCCGCAGATGTCGAAAAGCTCGACAAGCGGGCGATGGAGCGATGGGAGGGCGTGCCGGTAAAGATCAGCCACATCGTTCTGCACTCGCCCGATCACCAGGCTGCCGTGCGCTTCTTCACCGATGTGCTGGGTTTCAGGGTCTCTGACTGGCTGGGCGACTTCATGTGCTTCCTGCGGTGCAACGAAGCGCACCACCGGCTGGCCATCCTGCCAGGGCCGCCATGCCTGAACCATGTCGCCTATGACATGCTGACGGTGGACGACATGATGCGCGGTGCCGGCCGCCTGAAGAAGCGCGGCACCGACATGCGCTGGGGCCCCGGCCGCCACACCGCCGGGAACAACACCTTCAGCTACTTCTGCACGCCCGCTGGATTTGCGGTGGAGTACACGGCAGAGCTGGAGGAAGTCGATTTCGAGAACCACCAGCCCATGGTGCACGAGCCCGCGCCCCTGGTCATGGACCAGTGGGGCATTGGCCAGGGCGGACCGCAGACAATGCCGCATCCCGCGCCCGATCCGCGCCTGTTCCAGCCCGCGGAGGTCTGAACACGCGCCCGTCCGGGCACTACAACCAGGGATGGTCGCCCAAGGCGCACATGCCAATGCCGATCAGGTCCAAGACTTTCGCAAGTTCGAGGAGAGAGAGCAGTGAGCGCTTCGATGCCTGTCCAATCCGGTGATGGCGCCGGAACTCGTCATGGCGTGATTATCCTGATCGCGTCGGTCATGCCGATCATGGCGATCATCTCGCTGGTTCCGGTGCTCCCGCTGCTCATGCGCGAGTTTGCCGATGTACCCGGAAGCGCGTTCCTGGTGCCCATGGCGCTGACCATTCCGGCACTGTGTGTTGCGCTGTTCTCTCCGCTGGCGGGCTGGCTGTCCGACCGGATGGGGCGCAAGAAACTGCTCGTTGCATCGCTGCTGCTCTATGCCGCCTTCGGCGTCATCCCCTGGTTCCTCACCGACCTGTTCCCGATTCTCGGCGCCCGGGTTGCCCTCGGGATCGTCGAGGCCATGATCATGACAGTGGCGACCGCACTCATTGGCGACTATTTCGAAGGGGCACGTCGCGAAAAGTGGATTGCCTTGCAGGTTGGGGTGGCTTCTCTTGCCGCTGTCGTGCTGATTGCCGCCGGGGGCGGCATGGCAGAGGCTTTCGGCTCGCGCGGCCCGTTCCTGCTGTACCTGCTCGCCGTTCCTGCTGCGCTGGCGGCGGCGATCATCCTGTTCGAACCCTCGGTAACAAAGGCTTCCGACGCAGACACGAGCTTTCCCTATGGTGCGGTCGTGCCGCTGGCGCTGACCACGCTCTTTGTCGCCATCGTGTTCTATACCGTCATCGTGCAGCTTGGCCCGATCCTGCAGATGTCCGGAGATGTCTCGCCGGGTGTCATCGGGCTGATCGGCGCGGTGTGCAATCTCGCCATCGGGCTGGGCACGTTCATCTTCCACAAGTCGAAAAGTCCTGCAGGCCCGCGCTTCCTTGCCATTGGTCTGGTGGTCGGCGCTTGCGGCTATGCCGGCGCCGGTCTTTCCTCGGCAATTCCCGCCGTGGCCGGCTTCGCTGTCCTGGCCTGCATCGGCAGCGGGATGATGCTGCCCAACATGCTGACCTGGACCATGGCCTCGCTTCCCCCGCAGATGCGCGCCCAGGGCATGGGGCTATGGACCGGGGCATTCTTCCTCGGCCAGTTTCTCGCACCGCTGGTTGCAACGGCTGTCACCGGCATGACGGGCGGACTTGCAGCGACCCTGCTCACCTATGCGGCCCTTATCGCGGGCGCGGCTGCGGTTGCCCTGCTGTTCGCGCGGTCAGCCGCAGTGGCGGCACAGGAGCCGGACGGGACGAACTGACCTGCGGCTCTCAGCCCGGCGACCGACCGGGACCGCGTCAGGCCCAGCCGCGTTCCAGGAAGCGCAGGGCGCAGGCGGCAAGGAAGGCGCTGCCCTTGGGCATGGCGGCTTCGTCCACCATCATGCGGCTGGAATGGATGCCGCAGCAGCTCTTCCAGTCCGATCCGTCCTGCGCCACGCCCAGGAACAGCATGGCGCCCGGCACTTTCTCCAGCACATAGGAGAAGTCCTCCGCCCCCATCAGCGAGTGCGACAGGCGCTGCCAGCCCGGCTCGCCGCCCATGTCGGTTGCCACAGCCTCTGCCAGCGACACCGCGCGTGGATCGTTGAGCGTGACGGGGAAGCCCTCGGTGATCGTCACCGAAGCCTCGCAGCCGTGGGCCCGCGCGGTCAGCTCGGCCACCTCGGTCAGCGCCGCGCGCACGGCAAGGCGCCGCTCGGCCGAAAGGGTGCGGATGGTGCCGCGCATGTGGGCGTGGTCGGGGATGATGTTGTGCGCGGTGCCGGCCTCGATCATCGACACGGTGACGACCGTGGCTTCGGCCGCGGCGAAGCGGCGGGTGACCATGGACTGGATCGCAATGACGATGGCAGCGGCAGCCGGTACCGGGTCGGCCGTGTCATGCGGCAGGCTGGCATGGCCGCCACGCCCGGTGATGGTGATGTCGAACTGGTCGGCGGCGGCCAGCATGGCCCCGTCCTTGCCGGCGATCACGCCATGCGGCGAATTGGGCATGATGTGGAGCGCGAAGGCGGCGTCCGGCAGGGGATCCAGCAGCCCGTCATTGATCATGTAGCGCGCGCCGTGGAACCCTTCCTCGCCCGGCTGGAACATGAAGCGCACCTCGCCCGCGATATCGGCCTGGCGCATGGCGAGCACCCGGGCGGCCCCGGCGAGCATGGCGGTGTGGGTATCGTGCCCGCAGGCATGCATCCGGCCCGGGATGTTGGAGGCAAAAGGCAGGCCGGTGTTTTCCTGCATGGGCAGTGCGTCCATGTCGCCGCGCAGCAGCACGGCGGGTCCGGGCTTCGCGCCCTTCAGCGTGGCGACTGCGCCGGTAGCCGAAGTTCCTTCGC
>CAZTED010000186.1:1814-4647 GCA_964612175.1 uncultured Sphingomonadaceae bacterium | reverse complement strand
GCCTGGGCGTGCTGGGCTGGGGCGTGGGCGGGATCGAGGCCGAGGCCGCGATGCTGGGCCAGCCGGTTTCCATGCTGATCCCCGAAGTGGTCGGCTTCCGCCTCGACGGCGCGCTGAAGGAAGGCGTCACCGCCACCGACCTGGTGCTGACCTGTGTGCAGATGCTGCGCAAGCACGGCGTGGTCGGCCGGTTCGTGGAGTTCTACGGCCCCGGCGTTTCGGCACTGTCGCTGGCCGATCGCGCCACCATCGCCAACATGGCGCCCGAATACGGCGCCACCTGCGGCTTCTTCGGCATCGACGACAAGACGCTCGACTACCTGCGCCTGACCGGCCGCAGCGAGGCCGATATCGCGCTGGTGGAAGCCTATGCCAAGGCGCAAGGGATGTGGTTCACCCCGGACAACGTGCCGGTCTTCTCCAGCACGCTTCAGCTCGACATGGGCTCTGTCGTCCCCAGCCTTGCCGGCCCCAAGCGCCCGCAGGACAAGGTTGCCCTGCCCGACGTCGACGACCTGTTCAACGGCGACCTTTCCAAGTCCTACGGCAAGTCCGCCGCCGCCCGCGTGGCGGTCGATGGCGCGACGCACGACATCGGCGATGGCGACGTGGTGATCGCAGCCATCACCAGCTGCACCAACACCTCCAACCCGGACGTTCTGATCGCTGCCGGCCTCGTGGCCAAGAAGGCCAACGAGCGCGGCCTCAAGCCCAAGCCGTGGGTCAAGACCAGCCTTGCCCCCGGATCGCAGGTGGTCACCGACTACCTGGTGAAGGCCGGCCTGCAGCAGCACCTTGATGCCATCGGGTTCGACCTGGTCGGCTATGGCTGCACCACCTGCATCGGCAACTCCGGCCCGCTGGCAGAGCCGATCAGCAAGGCGATCAACGGCAACGACATCGTCGCCGCATCGGTCCTCTCGGGCAACCGCAACTTCGAAGGCCGCGTCAGCCCCGATGTGCGCGCCAACTTCCTCGCCAGCCCGCCGCTGGTCGTTGCCTATGCCCTGAAGGGCACGGTGACCGAGGACATCACCACCACGCCCATCGGCCAGGACCAAGAGGGCAATGACGTGATGCTGGCCGACATCTGGCCCTCCACGCAGGAGATCGCAGACCTGCGCGCTTCCAGCATCGATCGCGCCATGTTCGAGGCGCGCTATGCCGATGTCTACAAGGGCGACGCGCACTGGCAGGCCATCAAGGTCTCCGCTTCGGACACCTATACCTGGAAGCCGGGCAGCACCTACATCGCCAACCCGCCCTATTTCGATGGCATGGGCATGACGCCCGAGCCCGTCACCGACATCATCGAGGCAAAGCCGCTGGCGATCCTGGGCGATTCGGTCACCACCGACCACATCAGCCCCGCCGGATCGATCAAGGCAGACAGCCCGGCCGGGCGCTACCTGATGGAAAACCAGGTGGCGAAGGCGGACTTCAACTCCTACGGCAGCCGCCGCGGCAACCACGAAGTGATGATGCGCGGAACCTTCGCCAACATCCGCATCAAGAACGAGATGGTCCCGGGCGTCGAAGGCGGTGTCACCACCTATGGTGGCGAGACCATGGCGATCTATGACGCGGCCATGAAGCACAAGGCCGATGGCACTGCGCTGGTGGTGATCGGCGGCAAGGAATACGGCACCGGCTCCAGCCGTGACTGGGCGGCCAAGGGCACGGCCCTCCTGGGCGTGCGCGCGGTGATCGTGGAGAGCTTCGAGCGCATCCACCGCTCCAACCTGATCGGCATGGGCGTGCTGCCCCTGCAGTTCGCCGACGGGGAAAGCCGCGAGACGCTGGGCCTGAAGGGCGACGATGCCTTCACCATCCGCGGCCTGGCGGCGATCAAGCCGCAGCAGGACGTGGTGGTGGACGTGACCCGCGCCGATGGCAGCACCTTCAGCTTCACCGCGAAGTGCCGCATCGATACCGCCAACGAGCTGGAATACTACCTCAACGGCGGCATCCTGCACTACGTGCTGCGCAAGCTGGCGGCCTGATCCTTTCCGCTCCGGCGGAAGATGGCAAAGGGCGGTCCCGGCGGGGCCGCCCTTTTCGCATGGGCGCGCCAGGCGGCAGGTGCAAAAGGAAAGGGCGGCCAAAGTGGCCGCCCTTTCCCGTCAAGCTTGCGATGTGCGTGCGTCAGGCGGCTTCGCGTTCGCCGTCCATGCCGGTCTCGCCCTTGCGGCGGCGGCGCATGAATACGGCGGCAGCGCCCGCTCCGAACAGCAGCATCATGCCCGGTTCCGGCACCTGCGTGCCCGAAGTGGTGCCCGATGTGCCGGACGTGCCCGAGGAGGTGCTGGAGGACGAGGACGAGGACGAGCTGGAGCTCGACGACGAAGACGACGAGCTCGACGAGGACGAGCTGGTCGAGGTGGTGACATTGCCCGAGCTGGACGAGGACGAACTGCCCGAGGACGACGAGCTGGAGCTCGACGAACCGCTGCTGCTGCCCGAGGAGCCGCCAGAGGATCCGCCGGAGGAACCGCCCGAGGAACCGTTGTCCCCACCCGAAGAGGAGGAAGACGACGAACTCGACGAGGACGAGCTGGAGGAGCTCGACGAGGAGGAGGACGAGGACGACGAGCTGGTCACGTTGCCCGAGGACGTGCTGACATTGCCCGACGAGCTCGACACGTTGCCGGACGAAGTGGAAACATTGCCCGAGGATGTCGACACGTTGCCGCTGGAGCTGGACACGTTGCCTGACGACGAGGTCACGCTGCCGGTCGAGCTGGTGACATTGCCCGAAGTGGTCGAGGTGGTGCTGGTGATCGCGCCGGTGGAGGTGCTGACCCCGCCTGTCGAGGTCGAGACCCCGCCCGTG
>CAZTED010000186.1:0-1714 GCA_964612175.1 uncultured Sphingomonadaceae bacterium | reverse complement strand
CCGCCCGTGGTGGTGCTGGTCGAGGAACCGCCGCTGCCGCCCGAGGAAGTCGAGGTGGAGGAGCCGGTCGACGAATTGTCGATATCGATGTCGATGTCGATATTGCCGCTCGACCCGGTTGTGCCCGAGGAGCCACTGGTCGAGGTGGAGGTGGTGGTCGACAGGTTGACGCTGCCGCCGCTGCTCCCGCCGAAGAAGCCGCCAAAGAACCCGCCGCCAAAGCCGCCGCCGAAGCCGCCCGAACCGCCGATGATGATCGGCTGACCGCCGCCACCACCGCGGATGCCGCTTTCCTGCGGCAGCGGCAGCGGCGGAAGTGCGAGGAGTTCGACCTCGGGCTCTTCCTCCACTTCCACCACGCGGCGGATGCGGCGCGTTTCGCGCTGCGGGATCTCGCGGGCCGCCGGGCGGTCCTTGACATAGGTCAGGCCGGACGTGCCGCGCGCGTCGCTCTTGTAGCTTACGGTTTCGGCCTGTGGCTCTGCCACATGGACCGCGCCGCCAGCCGCCAGTGCCGTGCCCGCCGCAGCGGCCGACAATTTCGCAAGGGCCATTCTCACCGACATGCCTGTGTACCTTCGCGTTTCCCTGCAACCGCATGGGGCCACTTCACGGCCAATACGGTCTTCCAATGCTGCAAAGAGACCCGCGACAGGGCTAACGGCAATGGCAAACGGGCCTTTAACCAGCCCGGAAATGCGATTTTCCGGCACGATTCCGGCACTTGGGCGCGTCCTGTCCCACAATGGAACCGAAACCGCACCCTTTCCCAACAGGGGTTAACGCCGCCGGGCTATTTTCCGGGATCGAACAGCTGGCCCTGGTTGCCGGAAGGCGAATCGGCCGGAGGGGACAGGCCAAGGTGGCTCCACCCGCCGGCATTGAGGCACCGGCCGCGCGCGGTGCGGGCAATCAGGCCGAGCTGGATGAGGTAGGGCTCGATCACCTCCTCCACCGTGTCGCGCGGCTCGGAAAGCCCGGCGGCAAGCGTTTCCACCCCCACCGGGCCGCCACGATAGATGTCGGCGATCATGGTGAGGTAGCGCCGGTCCATGGCATCAAGGCCCAGCTGGTCGATCTCCAGCCGGGTCAGCGCGGCATCGGCCACCTGCGCCGTCACCAGGCCATCGCCCGCCACGTGGGCAAAATCGCGCACGCGCCTGAGCAGCCGCCCGGCAACGCGCGGCGTACCCCGGCTGCGACGGGCCACCTCGCGCGCGCCCGCGGGGTCCATGTCCATGCCAAGAAGCCCCGCCCCGCGCGTCACCACGCGCATCAGCTCGTCCTCGGTATAGAAGGTGAGGCGCACCGGGATGCCGAACCGGTCGCGCAAGGGGGTGGTCAGCAGGCCCTGCCGGGTGGTCGCGCCGACAAGCGTGAACGGCGGCAGGTCGATGCGGACAGAGCGCGCCGATGGCCCCTCGCCGATGATGAGGTCCAGCGCGCGGTCCTCCATCGCCGGATAGAGCACTTCCTCCACCACCGGATTGAGCCGGTGGATCTCGTCAATGAACAGCACGTCGTGCGGTTCAAGGTTGGTGAGGAGCGCGGCCAGGTCACCCGCCTTGGCGATGACCGGGCCGGAGGTGGCGCGGAACCCCACGCCCAGTTCCTTCGCCACGATCTGCGCCAGCGTGGTCTTGCCCAGCCCCGGCGGGCCGAAGAACAGCACATGGTCCAGCGCCTCCCCCCGCCCGCGCGCAGCTTCGATGAA
>CAZTED010000185.1:0-4664 GCA_964612175.1 uncultured Sphingomonadaceae bacterium | reverse complement strand
AACAGCGCTTCGGCACCGATGCCATGTGGGACCAGGCCGAGGACGAACTGCGCAACGCGGTGATCGAGGCGGGGCTGGCGACGGAGGAATACGGCTGGGAAGAACTGCCCGGCGAAGGCGCCTTCTATGCCCCCAAGCTGGAATGGCACCTGACCGACGCGATCGGCCGCACCTGGCAGGTCGGCACGATCCAGTCCGACCGGGTTCTGCCCGAACGGCTCGACGCGGTCTACGTGGGCGAGGATGGCGAGAAGCACCGCCCGGTCATGCTGCACCGCGCGATCTTCGGCAGTTACGAACGCTTCATCGGCATCCTGATCGAGCACTTCGCCGGACGCCTGCCGGCATGGCTGGCGCCGACCCAGGCGGTGGTGGCGACCATTGTCTCCGATGCCGATGGCTATGCGGCGCAAGTCGCACAGAAGCTTGCCGCGGCCGGCATCCGCGTGGAAACGGACACCCGCAACGAGAAGATCAACTACAAGGTGCGCGAACACAGCCTTGCCAAGGTCCCCTACCTGCTGGTGGTGGGAAAGCGCGAGGCGGAGGAAGGCACCATCGCCCTGCGCACGCTGGGGGCGGAACACCAGAAGGTGATGCCGCTGGATGATGCCGTGGCACTGATCACGGGCGAGGCGACCCCGCCGGACCTGCGCTGAGGCGCGACGGGTTGCTCCCATCCGGCCATTGCCGCCACTGCCGGCCCGTGTAAGGTGCATGGCAATGCCGGTCCGCGCCTCCCGTTCAAGCCAGTTCGATGCCGCGATAGCCGGCCTCGAGAAGATTTCTGGCGCGGGTACGGCCTATTACATCGCCAATCACAAGTGGCGCTGCGTGGACGATGCACTCAGGCTGGCGCGCATGGTGCCTGCGGGCGGGCGCATCCTCAATGTCGGCGGACGCCCCTACCTGTTCGAGTATATCGCCCGCGAGCTGGGGCTGGACGTGGTCACCCTCGACATCGATCCGGCAAGAAACCCGGCGGAGTGTGCCGACCTTGGCCTGGAGGTGATCGCGGCCGACATCGAGACTGCGGAAGGCCGCGAAAAGGCGGACCTTGGCAGCTACGATATCGTCTGCCTCGCCGAAATCTTCGAACACATGCGGATCGACCTGTTTGCGACCTTCCGCCACCTGGCCTTTGCCATGCGGCCCGATGCGCGGCTGTACCTCAGCACGCCCAATTTCCACTATGCCCCGCGGCTGCTGAAGATGCTGGCCACATGGCGCAGCGGCCCCTCGCTGGTGGGAGAGTGGAGTAAACTGGCTGCGGTTGGCCACATGGGCCACGTGCGCGAATATGCCCGGGGCGAACTGGTCGAATTCTTCGAGGCGGCGGGTTTCCGGGTAGAGGATAGCTTCGTGCGCAACAGCAATGCAATCGACCTCGCCGGGGGCGGGTGGAAGCAATATCCCTTGCGGCTGCTGGCAAGGTGGCTGTCCGGTCGCTTCGACCGGTTTGGCGAGGAACTGGTTTTCGTGCTGGTACCGGCAGGCGTGCCGGGGAGCGGTCGCTAGAAGGGCAAGGCCTGCCCGGCAGCCAGCAAGGCACAGCCGCACGTTGCCACGATCGCGAAGCGCAGGGCTTCGATCACGTCGATCGACTGGCGGCGGATAAGGGCGAGGGCCTGGCTCATCAAGGCCCTTCTTCCGTCCAAATCCTTAACGAAAGGTCAAGATGGCCTTCGGGCGCCGCTAAAGCGCCATGGGAACGTGCTGGCTGCAGCAATGGAAGCTGCCACCGCCGGTCAGCACCGCATCGGCCATCAGGCCCACGGCCTTGCGCCCGGGGAACAGGGCGCCGATTGCCGCCACGGCTTCCTCATCGGCGGGCAGGCCATAGACCGGCACCACCACCACCCTGTTGGCGATGACGAAGTTCATGTAGCTGGCCGGCTCGGCATCCTCGCTGTCCCCGAACAGGCCGGGAGAGGGGATGCGCACCACGTCAAGCCCGAAGGCAAGGGCGCGGGCTGCCGCATCGTCATAGGTGGCGGCGTTGGGATCGGCATCATCGCGCGCCACGGGGATGGCGATGCGGCCCGGGGCCACGAAGCGGGCAAGGTTGTCGACATGGCCATCGGTATGGTCGCCCACCAGGCCATCGCCCAGCCACAGCACCTGGGTAAAGCCGAGGTCGCGGTGCAGGCGTGCGGCGATCTCGTCCTGCGTCAGCTGCGGGTTGCGATTGGGGTTGAGCAGGCACTGCTGCGTCGTCACCACAAGGCCCGTGCCGTCGGTATCCACCGCGCCGCCTTCCAGCACCCAGTCGGCCTCGCCAAGATCGGCAAGGCCGCCCGCGGCAACCAGCGAGGGGCCGGTGTCCCGGTCGCCATCGAGCAGGTACTTGCCGCCCCAGCCGTTGAAGCCGAACCGCCGTGCCGCGCGCCCGCCCGTGCTGTCGAGCAGGGTCAGCGGCCCGGTGTCGCGCAGCCAGATGTCGCCATAGGGATGCCGTTCGAACCGGATGGAGGGATGCGCAAGTTCCCGCGCTGCTGCCTCGCTGGCATCATCGCGCACCACCAGCCGCACTTCCTGCCCGGTTTCGGCGATGGCGTTGGCAAAGGCGGCAACCTGGGCCTGCGCGGGTTCGAGGTCTTCCTGCCACAGGTCGGCGGCGGCGGGAAAGCCGATCCAGATCCATTCCTGTTCGGCCCATTCGGCTGGCATCCGGTGTGTCATCTCAGCAGCCTCCCTCGCCCGTACATGACGCATCACGCACCTGCCGGAATTCGTCGGACGGGTACCAGTTCGGCCATTCCGCGCTGCCGCCCAGTTCGCGGGCAATCGTATAGTAGAGTTCAAGGTCGCGCATGGTTCCGCGCCAGTCCCAGTTCTCGTCGTATTCGTCGTCCGGGCCGTGATAGGCATTGGCGTTGTAGGCCCGGCCCCATGCAAGGCCGGCAGCGGTGCCGCCCTCCAGCAGGTCCTCGCCTGCCTTGAGGTACAGCATGGGCACTCCGCGCTTGGCGAGGCTGAAATGGTCCGAGCGGTAGTAGCGGCCTGCCTGGGGTGTCGAATCGGGGGATATGGTGCGGCCCTGCGCGGTGGCGGCGCTCTCGAGGATCGCATCGAGCTCGCTCTTGCCGCCGCCGATCACGATCACGTCACGCGCCTCTCCCGAAACGTAGAGCGCATCGATATTCAGCCCGCCAGCCGTCTGCGCCAGCGGGTAGACCGGGTTGGCGCCATAGTATTCGGCACCCAGCAGGCCCGATTCCTCCGCCGTAACCGCCAGGAACACCTGGCTGCGCGCGGTTGGCCCGGCGGCGACATGGGCCTCTGCCAGCGCCACCAGCGCGGCGGTGCCCACGGCATTGTCGATCGCGCCGTTGCAGATGTCGTCTCCTGCGGCATTGGCGGGGCACCGGCCGAGGTGGTCCCAGTGCGCGGTGTGGAGCACGACTTCGTCCGGCCGTTCGCTGCCCGGCAGCATGCCGATGACATTGCGCGAGGCATAGGGGCGGATGGTGTTGGCAAACCCGGTGGCTGCCGTCAGGCCCAGCGGCACGGGGCGGAAACCCGGTTCGCGGGCGGAGGCCATCAGCGCGTCCAGGTCCTGCCCTGCGGCAGTCGCGATCCGTCGTGCTGCATCCAGCTGCACCCAGCCGTTGAGCAGCGCCTGGTCCGCGCCGCCATTGGCAGACCGTGCCCGGGCCTGTGGCCCGCTCCAGCTCGATTGCACCACGTTCCAGCCATAGGAGGCGGGGAAGGTGTCATGCACGATGATCGCGGCGGCCGCGCCCTGCCTTGCGGCTTCCTCGTACTTGTAGGTCCAGCGGCCGTAATAGGTCATGGCCCGGCCGTTGAACGGGCCATCGAGGGTCTCGGCGGCATAGTCGGGGTCGTTGACCAGGATCAGCGCGGTCTTGCCGCGCATGTCGATCCCGGCATAGTCGTTCCAGCCCTTCTCGGGCGCGTTGATGCCATAGCCGACGAAAACGATCTCGCTGGGGGCCACGTCGATCCGCTCCACCTCGCGGTAGGTCAGGCCCACCCAGTCGCTGCCGAAAGCCAGCGCCAGCGGTTCGCTGCCGCCCATGATGGACAATGGTGCATGGCCGGAACCTGTGATCTCGACCAGCGGCACGTCCTGGAACCAGCTTCCGGCATTGCCGGGTTGCAGGCCGGCGGCGGCAAAGCGTTCGGCGATGTAGCTGACGGTGCGCTCGTCCGAGGGGGTGCCGGGAGCGCGGCCTTCGAACGCGTCGGCAGAGAGCGTGCGGGTGACGTCCTGCATCGTCGCCAGCGAGACCGGTGGCGGCGCAGGGGGCGGCGTGGTGCCGGGGGTGCTGGCGCAACCGGCCAGCAGGGCAAGGGCGGCAAGGAAGGTCGGTGTTCGCATGACCAAGCCCTGTGGCAAACCGCAGGGCTTGCCGCAAGCGCCGCCCGCCGCCTTGCCCTGCCCGTCCCCCTTGCCCTGCTCGTTATTGCGCGGCAGTGACGCGGACATGGGAAGTGTTGCCATGCCGGACTGGGACAATGCCTTGGCGCGGGTGCGGGCCCACTCCCCGTTCCTGGCGCTTGCGCTGCAGCGGATGCCGGACCTTGCAGACCTGTTGGCTCAGGGGCGGGCGGACGAGGCGCTGGCGCATGCCTTGGCGGCAGTCGATGGCGAAACGGGCCGCGCCCTGCGGCGGGAGCGGCTGGGGCTGGCGCTGGTG
>CAZTED010000184.1:0-4691 GCA_964612175.1 uncultured Sphingomonadaceae bacterium | reverse complement strand
CCGTGACCGAGGTGAAGCGCGGCAAGAAGGTGCAGGTCGAACGCAAGTTCATGCCTGGCTACGTGCTGGCCAAGCTCAACCTGACCGACGATGTCTACCACCTCGTCAAGAACACCCCCAAGGTCACCGGCTTCCTGGGGTCGGGCAGCAAGCCGCAGCCGATTTCCGAGAAGGAAGCCGCCCGCTATTTCGGCGGCGTGGCAGAGGCCCAGGCCGCGCCCAAGCGCGAAGTCCACATCGATTACGAGATCGGCGACAGCGTCAAGGTCAACGCCGGCCCCTTCGCCAGCTTCAACGGCGTGGTCGAGGAACTGGATTTCGAGAAGAGCCGGGTCAAGGTTGCCGTGTCGATCTTCGGCCGCGCCACCCCGGTGGAGCTGGGCTTCGACGAGGTCGAGCTGGTCAAGTAATCCTCTTGCGATTCGCGCGCCTTTCCACTAGGCGCGCGCCTCCCCTTGCGGGGAATCCATGCGGGAGGGGTCCGGACAGTTCCGGGGCCCCGTTACCACCGCTTACCATGAGGGCGGGGCGCAAGCGCTGCCCGACAGTGAGAAAAGGAGCGGCCTGATGGCCAAGAAGATCGAAGGTTATATCAACCTGCAGGTGCCCGCGGGCTCTGCCACCCCCTCGCCGCCGATCGGCCCTGCCCTGGGCCAGCGCGGCGTCAACATCATGGAATTCTGCAAGGCGTTCAACGCCGCGACCGGCGACCTGGAAAAGGGCATGCCGATCCCGGTGAAGATCACCGTCTATGGCGATCGCAGCTTCACTTTCATCACCAAGACCCCGCCGGCCAGCTTCCTGCTTAAGAAGGCCGCCGGCCTGAAGTCGGGTTCGAAGGAGCCGAGCAAGATCGTCGCCGGCAAGGTCACCAAGAGCCAGGTGCGCGAGATCGCGCAGACCAAGTTCGCCGACCTGAACGCGAACGATATCGAACAGGCAATGAAGATCATCGAAGGCTCTGCCCGCTCGATGGGCCTCGACGTGGTGGAGGGCTAAGGACATGGCAAAGCAGACCAAGAAGGCCAAGGTTCTGGCCGGCCTCGACCGCGAAAAGCTCTACTCGGTGGACGAAGCGCTCGCCACCCTGCGCCAGTACGCCGCCAAGTTCGACGAGACCGTCGAAGTGGCGATGAACCTGGGCGTCGATCCGCGCCACGCCGACCAGATGGTGCGCGGCATGGTGTCGCTGCCCTCGGGCACCGGCAAGGACGTGCGCGTGGCCGTGTTCGCCCGCGGCGAGAACGCTGAAAAGGCGCTGGCCGCCGGGGCCGACAAGGTCGGTGCCGAAGACCTGATGGAAGACATGCAGAACGGCAACCTCGATTATGACCGCGTGATTGCCACGCCGGACATGATGGGCGTGGTCGGCCGCCTCGGCAAGGTGCTGGGCCCCAAGGGCCTGATGCCGAACCCGAAGCTGGGCACTGTCACCCCCAACGTGGCGCAGGCCGTGAAGGACGCCAAGGGCGGCCAGGTCGAATTCCGCGTGGAAAAGCTGGGCATCATCCACTCCGGCATCGGCAAGCTCTCTTTCGCCGACGATGCGCTGAAGGCCAACTTCAAGGCGCTGACCAGCGCCGTGGTCAAGGCCAAGCCCGCCGGCGCCAAGGGCAAGTACGTGAAGAAGGTGTCGATCACCTCCTCCATGGGCCCGGGCCTGAAGCTGGACCTGGCTGAAGTCGAAGGCGCCTGAGCCAAGCTGCATTTGCGCTGAGTCCCGGCCTTCGCCAGGGCTCAGGAACGAGACATGAAGAGGCCGGCGGGAGCGTTCCTGCCGGCCTTTTTGCTGCCTTCAGGCCGTGTTTCGGAAGGTGCTCAGCAGGATCAGTTCGCGCAGCTGGGCATCGTCGGGAGGGCCAAGGCCCGTCAGGTCGGCAATGCCGACGATCGCCTCATCGCCTTCGCACCGGGCCAGTTCGATCCGGTGGGCGATGATCCGTTCTCCGGTGGCCAGGGAATAGAAGGCCTGGACCACGGGCTGGGTATGCTCCTCGCGGTCCTCGTCGATCACCATGGCCAGCTTTCCGCTGCGCAGCTCCACGAATGACCCGACGGGATAAAGTCCCACCGATTCGATGAACTGCCGCAGGATGTCCTCGTCGAAGGCCCCCTCCATCGTCCGCATGTGTTCGATCGCGGCCGCCGGATCGAGCGGGGCTGCATGGCCGGTCCCGGTCAGCAGGAAGTCGAAGGTATCGCAGATGGCCGCCATCCGCGCGATCAGGGTGATCTGGCCCTTTTCAAGTCCCTTGGGATAGCCTGTGCCGTCCAGGCGCTCGTGGTGCTGAAGGCAGGCATCCAGGACGACATCGGGCAGGGTGCCGGCATTCTGCAGCGACCGGTAGCCCAGCACCACGTGCTGCTGCCAGATCTTGGGATCGGCATTGGGCAAGGCATCTGCGGGCGTATCGCCGGACTGGGGGAGGTAGTTCACCCCGGTATCAAGCAGGACCCCGGCAAGCCCGCAATAATGGATCTCCTGCGCGGAAAGCTTCATCTGGCGCGCGAGCGAAACCATCAGCGCGCTGACCGCCAGGGCATGGCCGAACATCACCTCGTTCCTGAGCTTGCAGCGCATCAGGCCGCTGAAGGCCTGGGGATTGCGGCGGATCGAGGCGAGGATATCGTTGACGACGGGTTCCACCGCCCGCACGTTGATGGCCTTGCCCAGCCGGGCAGCGATGAAGGTGCGGCTGAGGCTATCCTTCGCCCGGTCGGCAATGCCCTGTGCCGCATTGAGCTCCTGCTCCATGGACGTGGGCACGACGGGTTGTTCCTCGCGCGGTTCCCGCTTGCGGATTGCCTTGAGCCGGGCCTTGAGGGCAGCGGCAGAAGGGCTGACCGGCACCTCGCCATGCCGTTCCGGCACGATGACATCCCTGCCCCTGTCGGTATCGATGATGACGCCGCGCAGGTGGCTCGATTTCAGGGTCTTCAGCTTCTTCTCATCCTCGACAAGGAACCTGGCCCGCCAGAAGGGGTGGTCGAACCAGCTGCCATCGAACTTGTGAACGAACATTCCCGTCTGGAGGTCCGAAAGTGCGATACGCTTGAGCATGGGATGTAGGCCGCAGATATGAAGGAACCGGGCCTCAGGCGTAGTGTGGCGGCCCTGTGCAGGTGTCTCACCGGACCCTATGGGAAAGTCCCTATCCGCGCGGTGCGAAAGGGATAGGTTGTCTGCGCCTGAAGGCTGTCCATTGGCCGCTTTCCTACATGCCGCTGCCCCGTCCATCCCGGCGCGATGAGCCATACGCCCGCATCACCGCCCCGCCGCGTGCCGCCCTTCACGCCTGTTCCCCTGCGCAGCCGCACCGATGGCTGGACACCGCTGCGGCAGGCGGAATTCATCGGCATGCTGGCCGAGACCGGATCGGTGGCCGCCGCGGCGCAGTTCGTGGGCATGGCGCGCGAGACCGCCTATCGCCTGCGGGTCAGGCCCGGCGCGGCAGAATTTGCCGCAGCGTGGGACGCGGCGCTGGCCGTGGCGGGCGTGCGGCGGCCTGCATCCAAGCCGCAGGGCGGTTCGCGGAAGGTCACACAGGCACAGCCGTGGCGGGCCATCATGGACGGGCGCTGGCGGGTGATCCTGCGCGGCGGGCGCTATTGCGGCAGCGTGCGCGAAGCCCACAATTGCGCGCTTTTTGGCTTGCTGGCCCAGCTTGACCGCGCCGTGCGTGAGGAGCGCAAGGCGTTGCGGAGGAAGGCAAGGTCACAGGCGACAAAGGCAGCCTTTCGTGTTCCACCGGCGTGAACGGGAAATCCCTCCGGCCATGAGCCTTCCTTGCCCCTCCGCACGACTACGCAGGTTCATCCCGCGTCCGGCCACCCGTCCTTTCCCCACGCAAGGGAGACACAGGATGGCGCGTTTCGATTTCGTGGTGCTGGGCAGCGGGCCGGCCGGGCGGCGGGCCGCGATCCAGGCGGCCAAGCTGGGCAGGTCCGTGCTGGTGGTCGATGATCGCAGCAAGGTGGGCGGGGTTTCGGTCCACACCGGCACCATCCCCAGCAAGACGCTGCGCGAGACCGCGCTGAACCTTTCCGGCTGGCGCGAACGGGGCTTTTATGGCCGGTCCTACCGGGCCAAGAGCGACCTTTGCTCCGACGACCTGTCCACCCGCATGCGGCGCACCTTCGATTACGAGGTGGCCGTGCTCGAACACCAGTTCGCCCGCAACGGGGTGAGGACCATGATCGGCAATGGCCGGTTCGACGGGCCGGGCCGCGTGGTGGTTGAGCGTAACGAAGATGGCCGCCGGTTCGAGGAAGTGGTGGAGGCGGGCAAGGTGCTGATCGCGGTCGGCACCGTGCCGCATCGCCCGTCGCATATCCCGTTCAACGATACGAACGTGTTCGACAGCGACGGCTTCATTGCCCGCCCGCGCCTGCCGCGCAGCCTGACCGTGGTGGGCGGCGGCGTGATCGGGGTGGAGTATGCCACGATCTTCTCCGCGCTCGACGTGCCGGTGACGCTGATCGACCCGCGCCAGCGATTGCTGGAATTCATGGATGCCGAGATCGTCGACAACCTTGTCCACCTGATGCGCGACAACGGCATGACGCTGCGCCTTGGCGGCATGGTCGACAAGATCCGCTTTGCCGCCAATGGCAACCCGGTGTGCCTGCTGGAGGACGGACGGCAGGTCAGTTCGGAAATGGTGCTGTTCACCGCCGGCCGGTCCGGCGCG
>CAZTED010000183.1:0-4726 GCA_964612175.1 uncultured Sphingomonadaceae bacterium | reverse complement strand
CCGCCAAGTTCGGCCACCACTTCGGTCCTGCCGTTCCAGGCACGGGTCAGCGTGCCGCGCAGGATCTCGACAACGACGACGGAGCCATCGGCAAAGGCCATGGGCCCCTCGGGAAACAGCAGCCCCTCGGCCAGCACGCTGGTCGCGCCAGCCGCCGTGCTCATGACGAAATATCCCAAGGACGATTTCTGCCTGATCCTGACAGATTGCACTCCGCAGACAATGTGCCTTTGGGCATAAGCAGCTCTCCTGGGGCCGTTTCCGGTCTCTACCATGCTGATTGACACGCGACGTATCATTACGTCAACGTAATCCCTGCGCAGCGCTGCAATGACCGGACCGGAGGATGGAATGATGAGCCAGCACAAGTATGCCAGGACCTGTGCGGGCCAGCCATGCCCGGCACAATCCCGCCGTTCCGCGGAGCTGTCGTCATGATCGGCTCCAAATGGCAACCGCGTCTCTACGCCCTGTTCCTCGGTGCGATTGCCCTGGCGCTGCTCGTCGGCGGGGCCTATCTGGTCGTGCTGGGCGGCAGTGCCTATTACGCAGCCGCCGGCCTGGCCCTTGCTGCCGTGGCCGTGCTGCTTTGGCGGCAACAGCGCGAAGCCTTGCTGGTCTATGGCGGCATCGTGGCCGTCACGATCGTCTGGTCATTGTGGGAAGCGGGTCTTGATGGCTGGGCGCTGATGCCGCGTATCGCCGCCTGGCTGGTGGTTGGTGCCTGGATGGCAACACCCATCTTCCGCCGCAGCCTGCGGCCCGGACCGGCCACGGCGATCCGCGGCCTGCCCCTGTTCAGCTGGCGCTTTGCCGCCCTTGCCGGTGTATTCGCCATCGGGCTTGGCACTGCCCTGCAACCCTTGCGTTCAGAGCCGGAGGATCCCCGCTTCCAGGCCGGTACGGGGCCGTTCCCCGACCGCCGGCTGGCGGCATCGACCAGTTCCGGCAGCGAATGGCAGCACTGGGGCAATGATCGCGGCGGTTCGCGTTACAGCCCGCTCGAGCAGATCACTCCTGCCAACGTTACCGGGCTCGAACTCGCCTGGTCAGCACCCCTGTCTGTCAGCGAGGAAGGCAAGACGGCCGGGCTTGCAGCCACGCCGTTGATGGTGGGTGACACCCTGTATGTCTGCAACAATGTCAACGAGGTGTTCGCACTTGATGCGGAAACGGGAGAACGCCGCTGGGCGCATCAGGCGGATGGAGCCCCGGGCCGCACCTGTCGCGGTGTCGCCTACTATGCCGTTCCGGGCGAAACCGGCCTTTGTGCAGAACGCATCCTCACCGCCACCACCACCGCCAGGCTCGTTGCGCTCGATGCTGCAACCGGGCAGCTCTGCCCCGGCTTTGGTGACGGCGGCCGGGTCAATCTCCTCGAGGGAATGAGCGAGGCACCGGAGGGCTATTACCACGTCTCCTCCGCGCCAGCGATCGTTCGCGGCAAGGTGGTGCTGGGGGGCTGGGTTACCGATGGCCAGTTCTGGGGCGAGCCATCGGGCGTCATCCGCGCATTTGACGCGGTTACGGGCGAACTGAGCTGGGCCTGGGATATGGGCGCGCCGGATCGCACGGGCGCGCCGCCGCCGGGGGAGACCTATACTCCCGCCACCCCCAACAGCTGGGCTCCCATCAGCGCGGATGAGGAACTGGGGCTGGTCTACCTGCCTACCGGTAATGCCACGCCCGATTACTTCGGCGGACAGCGGCGCGATTTCGACAACCGGTTCAGCAGCTCGGTTGTCGCACTTGATGCAGAAACCGGACGCCTGCGCTGGTCTTTCCAGACCACGCACCTGGACATCTGGGACTATGACGTGGCCTCGCAACCCACGCTGATCGACCTGCCGCTGGCGGATGGCTCGGTTGTGCCGGCCCTGCTGCAGCTGACCAAGCGGGGCGAAGTCTTCGTTCTCGACCGGGAGACCGGAGAACCCGTCCATCGGGTGGAGGAGCGCCCCGTGCCGCAATCCGGGCATGTGGCCGATGAGCGCCTGTCTCCGACCCAGCCCTTTTCCCCTGCCCTGCCCTCATTCCGCAACGCGGATCTCCGCGAGCAGGACATGTGGGGATTGACGCCGCTCGACCAGCTATGGTGCCGGATCCGGTTCCGCAGCCTGCGCTACGACGGGACGCTGACGCCTCCCGGCCTTACGCCCATGCTGTTCTCCCCCGGCTATGTCGGCGGCATGAACTGGGGCAGCGGGTCGGTCGATCCCGAGCGGGGCATCGCCATATTCAACTCCATGAACCTGACCATCACCGGCCAGCTCATCCCGCGCGAGGAAGCCGATCGATTGGGCATGGAGCCAGTTGGTGGCGGATCGACAGGGACTGAAGTAGCCGGGGATGCGCCAATGCTTGGGACGCCCTATGGCATGTTACGGGAGGCATTCCTTTCTCCCTTGCAGACACCGTGTCAGGAACCGCCCTACGGTTACATGAACGCGGTTGACCTGGTGACCGGCAAGCTGCTCTGGTCCCACCCCTATGGCGAAGCCATGGGTGCGACGATGGGTACGCCGATCATCGGCGGGTCGATCACGACGCGCTCGGGCCTGGTCTTCATGGCCGGCAGCATCGATGCGATGTTCCGCGCGCTGGACCAGCGCAATGGCGAGGAACTGTGGCGCGCAGAACTGCCCCGCGGTGCCCATGCCGTCCCGGCGACCTACCTGTCCCGCAAAAGCGGGCGGCAGTTTGTCGTCATCGCGGTGGGCGGCAACCCCGGTTTTGGTTCGCAAGGGGATGTCCAGCTCATGGCCTATGCGCTCCCTGAGGGGCGCTGAGGCCAAGCGATCTCCCTATCCGTAGCGCCTGAACATGGGCGTGTTGCGTTCGCCGGCGTAACTGTATTGGACGGCCACCGGATAGCGGAACGGCATATCGCTGGCGCGGTCCAGCGTTTCGATTTCCTCTGCCGTCAGAGACCATTCCGCTGCGCCCAGATTATCGACCAGCTGTTCTTCCGTGCGGGCACCGATGAGGATGGAGGTCACCCCTTGGCGCGCCTTGACCCAGTTGAGGGCAACTTGCGAATGGCTCACGCTTCCGTCGCGTGCCTCAACGATAGCGTCCATGGCAGCCAGGATCGCGTGGCAGCGCGGATTGTCGAACGCAGCCAGGGCGCCGGTCAGCTCCAGCCTTGCCGCGCCCGTGGTCCCTGCGCGGAACTTGCCCGACAGGAAGCCCTGCGCAAGGGGACTCCAGATGATCGCACCCACTCCCATGTCGACACCGCAAGGCAGCAACTCCTCTTCGGCTTCGCGCGCAACGAGCGAGTACTGGATCTGCTGACCGATATAGGAATTCAAACCCCGAACGTCTGAAATGCCCAGAGCCTTCATCAGTTGCCAGGCTGCATAGTTCGAGCAGCCGATGTAACGGACCTTGCCCGAACCGACCAGATCATCCAGCGCCCGCAGCGTCTCTTCAAGCGGGGTATGGGAATCGAAGCTGTGCACCTGATACAGGTCGATCCAGTCGGTACCGAGCCGGCGCAACGAAGCGTCGCAGGCGTCGATCAGGTGGCGACGTGACAGGCCGACATCGTGCACGCCGGGGCCCATCCGGAAAAGGGCCTTGGTTGCCACGACCATGTCCTTGCGCCGCGCGCCGAGCGCTTCGCCGAGAATCTCCTCTGACCGTCCGCTCGCATACACATCTGCCGTATCGAACATGGTTACGCCCCGATCGATGCAGAGGTCGACCAGCCTCCGGGCACTGGCCCCATTGGTTGATCCGATAGCCCCGAACATGCCCTCGCCGTCAGAAAAGGTCATGCATCCGAAGCCGAAGACAGACATCTGGAGGCCGCTGCGACCCAGGAACCGGTTTTCCATGTAATCAATCTCCCTTTTGAATCTCGCTCGCAGCCATGCCGCGAAGCTGGTCAGTCATCACCAGCTCCTGCGCCAGACCTTCATCCAGCCCCATGCCGGCAATTCGCCGGTTGAAGGCAACAAACACTGCGCGTTTTGCCGGATCGAGCGCGGCCATGCCTTCGGCCAGAGCGAGGCATCGCGAGAGGATATCCGCGCTGGGCACAAGTTCGCCGATCAGGCCCCACTGGAAAGCCGTGTCCGCCGAAATCCGCTCACCTGACAACTGCATCTGTGCGGCCCGGCGCGCGCCGATCGCGCTCGCCAGCAGTGAGGCGCCGCCCCAGCCTGGCAGGATCCCGATTTTCAGGTGCGTATCGGCGTAGGATGATCGATCCGAACCGATCATGAAAGTGCAGGACAAGGCCAGTTCAAGCGCGCCGGTGATGCAGGGACCGTCGATCATGGCAATCACCGGCTTGGTCATCATGCGCGTCGCCTCCACCGGGTGCGGGCGGACCATGGCCATTCCGGGCGTCGGCGGACGCTCCTTGATATCCACCCCGGCGGAGAAGTACCCGTGGGCACCTGTGACGATCACACAATGTACCTGCGGATCGCCCTCGGCCCGCGCCAGCTCGGCGGCATAGGTTCGCCGCATGGCTGATGACATTGCGTTGCGCTTGTCCGGACGGTTGAAGACGAGGAACCGGACGGGGCCGCGATCGACCGTCACCAGCTCATCGCTGCGGCCTGCCACCAGACCGTCGATTGTTTCGGCTTGATCGTCCGCCATGATCGGTATCATCCCTCTTTTCTCGTCCGTGCGTTTAAAATGGGACGATCCGTTTCAATGAGTCAATCGCCAAAGCATTGAATGGCCTCGGGAACTCTGCCTGGTGACA
>CAZTED010000182.1:0-4811 GCA_964612175.1 uncultured Sphingomonadaceae bacterium | reverse complement strand
TCACATGAGAATGATGAGAAACGGAAATCCCGATCATGTCTGACGAACTCGACCTCGGCGTGCTGGCCGAAAGCTTCAGCGAGTTTCTGGGTGCCGAATGGCCGCGCGAAAAGGCCGTGGCCTATGCCCGCGGCGATGCCAGCCATGCAGCGGACCTGTGGCAGCAGGTGGCCGGCCTCGGCTGGACGGCCCTGACCGTCCCCGAAGCGCTGGGCGGCCTTGGCATGGGCGGAGCCGCGGCAGCGGCCTTGCACCAGGCCCTGGGAGCGGCGGCAACACCGCTGCCCATGCTGGGCACCACCCTTGCCATCGCGCTGGTCGAACAGGCCGGGACACAGGCCCAGGCAGAGGCACTGCTGCCAGCCCTTGCCGACGGATCGGAACGGGCAGCCATCGCCCAGCCGGGCGCCAGTATCCTTGATGCCGAGGGGCCCACGCTCGACGGCGTGGTGGCAGATGTCCTCGATGCGCCCAGCGCCAGCCTGCTGCTGCTGCGGGCCACCCGTGGGGGCAATCCGGTATGGCTGGCCCTGCCCGCCACGGCAGAAGGGGTCACGATCGAACGCAGCGCGCTGGCCGATACCACGCGCTCGCTTGGCACGGTGGTCCTGCAGGGTGTGCAGGCAAGCTCTGCTCAGGTGCTCACCCCCGCCGATCCGGCCTTGCTCGATGACGAACTGCTTCGCCTCGCCTCTATCGCGCTGGCTGCCGATGCCCTTGGCGGCGGGGAAGCCGTGCTTGTCGCGACGATCGAATACATGAAAGTGCGCGAGCAGTTCGGCCGTGTCATCGGGTCGTTCCAGGCCCTGAAGCACAGGGTTGCCGACCACAAGGCAGCGATCGAGGCAAGTCGCGGCCTGATTACCCATGCCGTGAGCCTTGGCGCAGGTGATCCCGGTTCCCTGCTGGCGGCCCTGACGGCCAAGCAGCACATTACCCGGACCATGGCCGAAATCGCCCGCGACTGTATCCAGCTTCACGGCGGCGTCGGGTTCACGTCGGAATATGTGCCGCACATCTATCTCAAGCGCGCCAAGCTCAACGAGGTGCTGTACGGTACACGCGCCCAGTTGCTTGACCGCATTGCCGACATGCTGGAGGCCGCGTGATGAGCCGTACATTCGATATTCTGGGCAAGGTTGGCGATGAGCAGGCCTTCCGGCAGGAAATGCGCGACTGGCTTGCCGAGTGCCTGCCCAAGGACTGGCGCCGGAAATGGCAGGCTGTGCGCGGCCATGCGCTCAAGACCGAGATTGTGGCCTGGCTGGAAACCCGCCGCAAAGTGGGCCTCGCGACACCGCACTGGCCCAAGGAATGGGGGGGGCCGGGACTGCCCTTTTCCTACCAGATCATGGTCTTTGAGGAATTTTCGCGCGCCGACGCACCCGAAGTGGAGATGTTCGGTATCTCGCTGTTCCACACGCCCGCCACCTTGTTCGAACATGGCACGCAGGAACAAAAGGACAAATATCTGGGCGGCATCACCCATGGGACCGATATCTGGTGCCAGGGCTTTTCCGAACCTGGCGCCGGATCGGATCTGGCCAGCCTGCGCACCAGCGCGCGGCTGGAAGGCGATCACTATGTCATCAATGGACAGAAGATCTGGTCATCGGGAGCGCTGGACGCGGATTATTGCCTGCTGCTCGCCCGCACCGATCCGAACGCCAAGCGCAAGCACGACGGCATTTCCTATTTCATCCTCGACATGAAAACGCCCGGCGTGGAAGTGCGCCCGATCAACCAGATCACCGGCGAGGCCCATTTCGCCGAGATTTTCCTGGATGATGTAAAGATTCCGGTCGGCAACCTGATCGGGCAGGAGGGCAATGGCTGGAACATTGCCCAGTCAACCTTGTCCACCGAACGCGGACTGTTGATTTTCGGAGAAGTTGAACGGCTCAACAGTTCCTTTGAACTCGATGGCAAGGACGCCCGCAGCAGCTGGATGCGCGATGTGCAGTTCCGCCGCGAATATGCCGCGCTTTATGGCGAGTTGCAGACCGTGCGGCTGATGATCCGCCAGTTGCTGATGGAACTGGAAGCCAATCCGGAAAAGGCCTCACCCACGCTTCCCACCTATATCAAGCTGACCTGGGGGCCGTTCCTGCAACGCTATACCGAGTTCCTCCTGCGTGCCGAAGGTCTGGAAACGCAGAAGTGGCAACCGGCCATTCCGGGGACCAGCCACAGCAGCCGGCTGCGCATGAATGACTTCCTCAACAGTTACGGCTGGACGATCGCCGGGGGATCGAACGAGATCATGCGAAACATCATTTCGGAGAGAATCTTGGGCCTGCCAAAAGGCTAGGCCAGCTTTCCCCAGCCCGGCGAAAGAACAGCGGGCGGGGTTCAACGGGAGACTGAGATGCAAGCCGATACAGCCGACAAGGCCGGGCGACCAGGCTTCTACAGCCTGGTCATCCCGTTGATGATTGCCGAGCTTGTCGCCGCGCTCGAACTGACCATGATCTATGCGGCCATGCGCAGCCTGGTGGCGGATTTCGGTGGCACCACGCAGGCTGGCTGGCTGGTGACGTCCTTCATGCTTTCTTCCGCGGCGGGCGCGGCCATGTTCGGAAGGCTGGGAGACCTCCTGGGGCGGCGCAATATCCTGCTCTGGGTCCTTGCCCTGTCCACGCTCGGCTCCGCGATCAGCAGCATTACCCGCGAACTGGAATGGCTGATTCTCGGGCGGACCCTGCAGGGCTTCGCGGGCGCGATTGTCCCGCTGTGTTTCGGATTGATCCGCGAACGGGTCAGCCCGGACCGCGTTTCGCTGGGGATCGGGCTGATTGCCTCCACCGTGACCATTGCCTCGGCATCAGGGCTGGTGATCGGCGGCCTGATCATCGACCATGCCGACTGGACCATGATCTTCAAGATTTCGACCGGCCTGGGGGTGGTCGCCTTCCTCACCGTCCTGCTGTTCATCGGCAAGGACAAGCTTATGGACAGCGCCGGCGTGCTGCAGGACCTTCTTGGCGGTCTCTTGTTCATCCCGGCCGTTGTCGGGCTTCTGCTGGGCATCACGAACAGCGCCCGGCATGGCCTGTTCGACACGACATCGCTGGCATGGTTTGCAGGCGGCGCGGTGTGCCTGGGTGCATGGATCTGGCGGGAACTGAGCGTCGAGAACCCGCTGCTTGACGTAAGGCTGCTGGCCCGGCCGGAAATTGCCTGGCCCAACATCATGATGGTGTTCGTGGCCCTGGGGGTTTACCAGGGCGGCCACCTGATGGCGCTGTTCGGGCAGCAACCGGTGTCGACCGGCGTCGGCCTCGGCCTGACGGCCACGATGGCGGGCTTCCTGCTGTTTCCGGCAAACATCCTCGCCGGCTTTGCCGCCCCTTTCGCCGCATCGGCCGCAAACCGCTTTGGCCCCCGCAATCTCGCGCGCCTGGGATGCGCCATGATGTGTGGCGCGTTCACCCTGCTGGTGTTCTTCAACGACAATGTGACCGTGGTCATCCTGCTGATGATCCTGCAGGGCGTGGGGCTGGGCATTGCCTATGTCGTCACCCCAATCATCATCATTCACGCCACGCCGGCTGACCGGGCGAGCGAGGCGACCGGCATGATGGCCGTGATCCGGTCAACCGCCATGGCGATCGGCGCACAGACCGTTGCCACCCTGCTCGCGACTGGCGGAGGTGGTCATGGCGGGGGCCAGGGGAACGCCTTTCCCGACGAGGCGGCCTATCAGACGGCCTTCCTCTATGTGGCAGGCACGGCCTTTATCGCGCTCCTGCTGTGCCAGATGCTGCCCAGGAAGCTCGCCATGCAGGGCACGCAGGAGACCTGACGCCGGACGCGGCTAGCCTTCGTCGGATTCCGCAGTTTTGCTGACCGGGGGATGGAACACGGCGGTCACCGGCGCAAAGCGAGGGGGCCGCCCGTCACGCCTGGCCGCCATGGCCTCGGCAAAATCGGCTCCGGCAAAGGTTTCCTTCATCAGGTCATGCGAGCTGGCCCGGGCGGCTTCGAAATCCTGCTGCCGGGCGGCGCGCAACTGGCGCTTCATCATGGCAAGGCTCGATGGCGCATTGGCGGCCATCGATCTGGCGTAATCAAGGGCCGCATCGGCAAAGCCATCGGTGGGCAGCACCTGCGACACCAGCCCCTTGGCATGGGCTTCCGCTGCGCCCAGCCGCCGTGCGCCAAACAGCAGGTCCGCGGCATTGCCCGGCCCCATCAGCCGGGACAGCGACCAGGCAAGCCCGCCTTCGGCGCACAGGCCAAGCCTGGCAAATGGAGCCACGAAGAAGGCATCCTGAGCCGCGATCCGGATGTCGGCGGCACAGACCATGGCCAGGCCAATGCCGGCGCATGCGCCATGGACGGCGGCGATCACCGGCTTTGGCAAGAGCATCAGCCCGTCATAGCGCAGGCCGTCGGAACCGCTGTTGGGCGCACCAGGTGCGGCCGAAAGCTCGTCCAGCACCTGCATGTCGGCCCCGGCGCAGAAGCCGCGTCCGGCTCCGCACAAAAGGATTACCCGCACCTCCGGATCGAGGCCGGCCTGCGAGAAGGCCTCGGTCAGCCCGCGCGACATTTCTGCGTTGGACGCATTGAGCCTGTCGGGCCGGTTCAGGGTGATCCGGGCCACGCCGTCGCTGACAGCGTAAAGGACCGCTGCTGCGCCTGCCGCGCTCACCAGCCGGCCAGGTCCGCTGCCCGCAGCCGGTGGCGCGAGGGCGATCCAAGCCAGGCCCAGTTATGCATGGCCCGCTTCATGTAGAGGTGGGTGTCATGTTCCCAGGTGAAGCCGATGCCGCCATGGGCTTCCACCATGTCGCGGGTGACCTGCA
>CAZTED010000181.1:0-4877 GCA_964612175.1 uncultured Sphingomonadaceae bacterium | reverse complement strand
CGCCATTACAACAACATGTTCGAACTGCCCGTGCTGTTCCATGCCGCCTGCATCACGGCCTTTGCCCTTGCCCATGTCAGCCTGTGGACGCTGGTGCTGGCCTGGGGATATGTCGCGGGGCGTTTGATCCAGAGCGCGGTCCATCTCACCTATAACAACCCGATGCACCGGGGCACCGGCTTTGTGATCGGCGTGTTGTGTCTGCTGGGGCTGTGGATCAATCTGGCGCTGGTCATTTTCGCGCGGCTGTAGGCGCGCGCCATTCTGGCCCCCTGCCTCCTCTAACCGGCATAACGGCAGCCTCTTGCGTCACCCGCCGCGCGGGCGCAGGTTGGCTGGCGGGATCATTTGGAAGCAGCAACAGGAGTACCCGAAATGCGCGCATTTGCACCCAGGCTTGCCCTTGTCACGATCGCCGCGCTGGCGCTTGCCGCCTGCCAGGAAGAGCAGGTGGACCTTGAACCTGCAGCCGAGGACCAGGGCGGCGGCGAACTGATCATGGAGCCGGTCGATCCCGACGCGGTGCCGGTCGAGCTGCCGGAAACGCCGATGACCAATGTCCCGGCAGAAGATGCCGCCGCGGCCGAGGCTGCTGCCGAAGCCGCTCCTCCGGCCGAATAGGGCTCCCGGCACCGGTGGCAGGGGAGGGGGCAGGGTGCACCGCTGCTACCTTCCCCCGCCCTGCTGGTTACCTCTGCGCTGCTGGCGCAGCAGCGTCGACGGAATCAGCGCGAACAGCGCCTGTCCGGCAAGGCCAAGCGCCCCCTGCGGATAGCCGAGCGCGGCGAGCCACTGGCGCGGCGTCTCGCCTGCCAGCACCACGGCCAGCGCCAGTTCGCTTGCCAGTAGCAGCGCGAAGGCAATGAGGCCGGCGGCGGCCGCTTCGCCCAGCCGTCCCAGTGAATGTCGGCGCAGAAGGTGGCCCGCGACCAGCCAGCTTGCCCCCAGCATCACCGGAAGCTCGATCGCCACCGCCGCCAGTTCGCCCATGGCCGGCGCAAGCCAAAAGGTCCGCATGGTGCCAAGCATGAACCCGAGCGCGAAGACCGCGGCCCAGTAGCGAATGGCAAACCCGGCGATCCGCTTTGCTGCGGCAATGGGAGGTGCGGCGATCATGCGCATCTGCTGCCCCGTCGTGCCGCAGGTTACAATCCGCAAAGACTGGAAAAATTTTCGACCCGGCCCTTGAAAGGTACTTGCAGGCAACCCAGATCCCGCGTGCGGACCGGGCCCCTCTGGCGGGCGTTGTCTATCGACGCTCGTGATGTCGGACCGCATCGGACAGCCGATGCGTTCCTGACGGGGTCTTTCCTAACCACCCCCCGAAAGCAGCGCACAGGCTGACCGATCACCCTTTATCCCTTTGCGGAGACCAAGGATGACGGCCCGTTTGTTTCGACTGACAGAGATGCACCAGCGCATCGATGACCGCCTGCGCCTGCACCGCTCCGGCGGCAACCCGATCGAGTTTACCCGGCTTGTCCGGATGAAGCACCGCGTGAAGCGGCTCATCCGCAGGATTTCGCTGCAGCCCGCACTCACCTGAGGCAGGCGGCGGCAGGCGCGGGGAAACGGATCCTTCCAGGGCTACCCCCCCCACCCCCCTCCGGCCCGGAAGGCCGGTTCCCCGCGCTGATACGCTTTTCTTTACTTGCGCCCCGGCCTATCCATGAACGGACAAGCCGGGGTGCTGCTTTTGTTACGGATCACTGACACATGATGGAATTTCTGACCGCCGACTGGCTCGGCACCCCTGTTTGGTTCTGGCTTTCCTTCCTCGGCCTGGTGGTTGCGCTGACCGCGTTCGACCTTGGCATCCTCCACAAGGAGGACAGGGAAATGGGCATTGCCGAATCGCTCAAGCTGTCGGCCTTCTACATCACCATCGCGCTACTGTTCGGCGTGTGGGTGTGGATGGAAAAGGGTGCCGATCTCGGCATGAAGTACTACACCGGCTTCTTCATCGAGAAGGCGCTGTCGATCGACAACGTGTTCGTGATCAGCCTGATCTTCACCTACTTCGCGATCCCCCGCATGTACCAGTACCGCGCGCTCCTGTGGGGCATCATCGCGGTGATCGTGCTGCGCGGCATCATGATCGCGGTCGGCGCGGCGGTGGTCCAGGAATGGTACTGGGTGCTGTATATCTTCGCCGCCTTCCTGATCGCGACCGGCGTAAAGATGCTGTTTGCCGGCGACAGCGAGATGGACATCTCCAAGAACCCGGTGGTGCGCTTCATGTCCAACCACATGAACGTGACCAAGGAACTGCATGGCCAGAAGTTCTTCGTCCGCGTGCCAGACAGCAAGACCGGCAAGCTGGTGACCGCGGCAACGCCGCTGTTCCTGGCGCTGGTGGTCATCAATCTGGCCGACCTGGTTTTCGCCGTGGACTCTGTGCCGGCGATCTTTGCCATCACCACCGACACCTTCATCGTCTATACCAGCAACATCATGGCAATCCTGGGCCTGCGCGCGCTGTATTTCGCCCTGGCGGCGATGGTGCACCGCTTCCACTACCTCAAGTACGCCCTGGCGATCGTGCTGGTGTTCATCGGTTCGAAGATCTTCGTGTCCGACTTCCTGATGGGCGGCGAGAAGTTCCCGCCGTTGCTCAGCCTTGGCGTGACCGTTGGCCTGATCGCCGCCGGCATCATCTACTCGCTGTGGAAGACCGGCGGTAAGGACGAGCCCGACTGGCCGGTGGAGCCGCATCACGAGGCGGACGCAGCCGCTGTGGCGACGGACAAGTCCGCATAGGCCAGGCAGCTTAGGCCGCATGCGGTGTGGCACCATGCCGCCCGCTCTGCTTGGGCGGGGCTTCCGATAAGGAGGCTCCGCCCATGCCATTTTCCCGCCCGGTCATCCTGTCGCTGGCCGGTGCCGCCCTGCTTGTTCCCGTAAGCGCCGCGGCCACCGATGACGGTTTCGAGTTCTGGCTCAACCCCTCGGTCGCTACCGATCTCGATGATGACACAGGGATCGAACTGGAGACCGCCCAGCGCTTCCGCAGCGCGGCCGACGGGCGGGCGGACACCTATTTCTTCCGGCTGTGGGTGAACCAGGACCTGGCCGATAACGTGACCCTTTCAGGCGCGCTGGAGCAGCGGGCCAATGACGGCGGGCGCGACGAGCGACGGATCATCCAGCAACTTTCGACCAGGCATGGCGTGCTGCGCACACGGTTCCGGCTGGAACAGCGGTTCCAGGAAAACCGCGGCGGGCGCATGGGCCTGCGCGCGCGTGGCCGGGTCGGCCTGTCGGTTCCGCTCGACGAAGCGGGTAACTGGGCGGCCAAGGGCGATGCCGAGCTGTTCTATACCTTGCGCGCTACCGGGCCCGGCGGGGACACCGGCCTGACCGGCCTCAGGACCCAGCTTGCCCTGGAAAATGACGTGACCGAAAACCTTACGCTCAGCGCAGGCTACCTGCGGCAGCAGGATTTCACGCCCGGCGCGCCCGACACAGTCGGCCATGCGCCTATCATCGGCATCGAATTTGCGTTCTAGGGCTGATAGCAAGTCTGCATAGGCCGCTACGCCGCCTAGCATTAGGGCGGGTTGCCGATGGGATCGTAACCTTGCCAGGGGAATAGGGAATTGGACCAGATCGCCGCCTCGCTGCTGTCTCCGCCCGTCCTGTTTTTCATTCTCGGTGCGCTGGGCGCGGCGGCACGATCCGACCTCGCCGTTCCCGAAACGATCGCCAAGGGCCTCTCGCTCTACCTGATGGCCGCGATCGGCCTGAAGGGCGGGGTCGAGGTGGCGCGCGCCGGCATCAATGCGGATCTTGCCGCAGCGCTTGCTGTCGGCGTGGTGCTCAGCAGCCTCATCCCGTTCATGGTAGCTCCGGTGCTCAAGCGCTTCGGCCGGCTTAGCGCGATCAACGCGGGCGCGGTAGCAGCCCATTATGGCTCGGTCAGCGTGGTCACATTCGTGACGGCCAACCAGATCTACGCCGGCAGCGGATTTATCGCGGCGGGCTTCATGGTCGCCGTGCTGGCGGCAATGGAGACGCCTGCGATCCTCTCGGGCCTGCTGATCGCACGCCGCGAAGGGAGTGGCCGCTTGTTCGAGCCGCGCCTGCTGCATGAAGTGGCCTTCAACGGTTCGGTGGTGCTGCTGCTGGGCAGCTTTGCAATCGGCATGTTGCTTGGCGAGGACGGCTACCAGCCGATTTCGCCCCTGTTCACAGCCGGGTTCACCGGCGTGCTGTGCCTGTTCCTGCTCGATATGGGGCTGATCGCGATGCGACGGCTGCTGCAGACCCGCTCGCTCACCGCGCGCCTCGCGCTGCTTGGTGTTGTCTTCCCGCTGGTCAACGGCACCATCGGTGTCCTCGCCGGGACAGCCATCGGTCTCGACGTGCCGTCGGTGGCGGTCCTCGGCGTGCTTGCCGCCAGCGCCTCGTACATCGCGGTTCCGGCGGCCATGCGCCTGTCGTTGCCGCAGGCTGACGCGGGCCTCTATCTTGCCATGTCGCTGGGGGTTACCTTCCCCTTCAACATCATCCTGGGCATCCCGCTGTTTCGCTGGATGGCCGAAACGATCGGAGGCCTTGCATGACCCGGATGACGCGTCGCGAACGGATCGAGGTGCTGGTCGATGCGCCGCTTGTGCCCAAGCTGAAGGCGCTCGCGACGGAAGCCGGGATTACCGGCTATACGCTGTGGCGCGTGACTGGCGGGGGCGGAACCGGCGGCGAATGGAGCGAGGACCTGCTGTCCGGCGCCACCGCCAAGTGCCTGTTCCTGGTGATTGCCAATCCCCAACGGGCTGAAGACTTCATCGCCGCGCTGGAGCCGTTGCTCGACAGCCACCAGCTGATCGTCATGCGCTCCGACGTGGACGTCGTGCGACCGGAGCGTTTCTGACCCT
>CAZTED010000180.1:0-4931 GCA_964612175.1 uncultured Sphingomonadaceae bacterium | reverse complement strand
GGTTCCTTGATGCAGGCGAGGCGATCAGCAACCTGCGCCACGTGGCCTTCCTGCAGAAGCCGGCGGGCTTCTTCGATCCGGCCAACCCGGCCGAGCTGCTGGCCGAAGTCCTCCCGGAAGATGGGGAGGAGGGCGCCGCCGGGGATGCCGCCGCTGATCCGCACGCGGGCCACGCCGGGCATGCCGACCATGCCGCCCACATGGCCGCTGCGGGGGCCGCCGCCGGGGCCACATCTGGCGAGGCGGAGGAGGAGGAGGAGCCGGAGTTCGTCGATCGGTCGGGCCTTTTGTCCTTTGCCAACACCGACATGGCCTTTTCCGGCGACGTGCTGGTGGCCGGCAGCTACCACGGGTTCAACGCCTATCGCCTTGGCGATGATGGCGTGCCGCAGCTCCTCGCCTCGGTCGTCTGCCCGGGCGGGCAGGGCGATGTGTCGATCGTCGGCAACCTCCTTGTGATGAGCGTGGAGGAGCGGCGCGGCCGGGTCGACTGCGGCCTGCAGGGCGTGACAGAAGATGTCAGCGCCGAACGCTTCCGCGGCCTCCGCATCTTCGACATCTCCGACATCACCCGGCCGCTGCAGGTGGGCCAGGTGCAGACCTGCCGCGGATCACACACTCATTCGATCGTTTCCGAAACGGCGGACAGCATCATCCTCTACAATTCCGGCACCAGCCGGGTGCGCGACGAGGAGGAACTGCCGGGCTGCGTGGGCGAGGTGCCGGGCGATGATCGCACCGCCCTGTTCCGCATCGACGTGGTGGAAATTCCCAAGGCCGATCCGTCGCGGGCGCGGATCGTGTCCAGCCCGGCGGTGTTCGCCGATCCCGCCACCGGGCGGCTGGCCGGCCTGTGGCAGGGCGGAGACCATGGCGAGGCCACGCAGGATTCCAGCCGCACCGACCAGTGCCACGACATTACCGTGTTCCCGGCCCTGGGCATCGCGGCGGGCGCCTGCTCGGGCAACGGCATCCTGTTCGACATCTCCGATCCCCTCAATCCGACGCGGATGGACGAGGTGGTCGATACCGGCTTTGCCTACTGGCACTCGGCCACCTTCACCAACGAGGGCACCCGCGTGCTGTTCACCGACGAGTGGGGCGGCGGCGTGCGCCCGCGCTGCCTGCCGGGCGATCCCAGGCAGTGGGGCGCCAACGCGATCTACGACATCGTTGACGGGCAGCTCGAATTCCGCGGCTATTACAAGCTGCCCGCGCCGCAGGGCGAAAAGGAGAACTGCGTCGCCCACAACGGCTCGATCATCCCGGTGCCCGGCCGCGACATATACGTCCAGGCCTGGTACCAGGGCGGGGTTTCGGTGATCGACTTCACCGATCCCGCCAACCCGGTCGAGATCGCCTATTTCGACCGCGGCCCGGTCGACGAGGACCAGCTGGTGGTGGGCGGATACTGGTCGGCCTACTGGTACAACGGGCGCATCTACGCGACCGAGATTACCCGCGGGATCGATGTCTTCGCGCTGGAGCCGAGCGCATTCCTGACCGCCGAGGAAATCGCCGCGGCAGAGGCGGCGCAAATGGGCGGCACCTTCAACCCGCAGACCCAGCTGCCGGTCACCTGGCCGGCCGAGGTGGTGGCCCGGGCCGAGGCATCGCGCAGCGGCGGCTGATCGCGCCGCCGGGACGGCGGGGCACGTTTACGCGATTGCAACGCCCGCAGGGATAGACCTGCGGGATGAAACGATCTGCCCTGCGTGCGCTTGTGGCGCTGGTTCTTGCCCTTGTGGCAGGAACATGGGCCTTGCCCGCAACGGCGGCCCAGCCTCTGCTGGAGCGCTCCTGCCAGCTGGCAACAGAAGCTCCGCTGTCGCTTGACGAAGCTCGCGCAGCCCCGGGATGGGACTGCAGCCCGACGGCAGACGATGTCGCGCACCCTTATGTCTGGCTACGCGTCGAGGGTAGCGCCATCGCGCAAGGGCAGGACCTGGACCTGCAGACAGACACCCTCGGGTTCGAGCGGCTGACCACGGTGACCGAGCTGGCCGACGGCTCCAGCCGCGTGATCGGCTATGATGCGGATGACCTTGGCCGCTACTGGACGCTGGGTACGACTTTTTCCGTCCCCCTGCTGTCGGCCGACGAGCGGGCCGAGCGGATCTGGCTGCGCATCGACAACCCGCTCGACCGCAATACTGCCGCGCTCGCCACGCTGGAAACGGCGGCGAACGACCACCATCAGCGGTTCTACGGCATGGTGCTGTTCGCCCTGTTCTGCGGCATGCTGCTGGCGGTAGCGATCTATTCGCTGTCTCTTTCGGTTGCCTTGCGCAGCGGCTTTGCCCTGTGGCACGGGCTGATGGTCCTGCTGTTCCTGGGCTATACGGTATCAGCCAGTTCGCTGCTGTTCATGGTGCTGCCCGACCTTACCTTGTGGCAGCGGTCGGCAACGTCATACCTTTCGCTGGCCCTGTCGATGGCCCTGGTGGCACCGTTCTTCCTGACCTTCCTGGAACCGGGGGTGCTGCCCCGCTGGACCACACGCACGATTTCGGCTGCCAGCGTGCTGGTGGCCCTGTCCGGGATCGGCTTCGTTTTGTGGGCTCCGGATTTTCCGTTCCTGGCGCGGCCGCTCTACCATGCGGCCTTCGTTCCCCTGCTCGTCGGCTTTGCGGTAATCTGCCCGCTGGCCTGGCGGCGCGGGAGCGTCGCGATCCGGCTGGTGGCCCTTGCCTGGGCGCTGCCGGTGCTCGTGGCGGTGGACCGCATCCTGCGCGGCCTCAATCTCTATGTCCTGCCGACCGTATGGGACTTTGCCTTCTATGCCGCCATGGCCTGCCAGTCGGTGGTCATGGCCGGGGCCATCACATGGCGGATCGGGCGCATCCGGCGCGAGCGTGACGTGGCGCGGGCACAGGAACAGGTGCTGGGTCAGCTGGCCCTGACCGATGACCTGACCGGCCTGCCCAACCGCCGGGCCTTCGATGCGAGGCACTGGCGCGATGGCGATTTCCTGGCGATTGTGGATGCCGACCACTTCAAGCGCGTGAACGACCGTTTCGGCCACCAGGTGGGCGACCGCGTGCTGCAGGCGATCGGGGATGAACTGGCGCGGGCCGTGCGTGACGTTCCCGGCTGCCTGGGAGCCTACCGCCTTGGCGGCGAGGAGTTCGCCCTGCTGGTGGAAGCGCCAGGCAGTGCCGAGGCTGCCCTGCTGGTCAATGCCCTGCGCAACCGGATCGCTGCCGAGGTGACGGCGCGGGTGGACGAGCTGCGCACCGCGCTGACGCTGAGCGCCGGGCTTGCGCGGATCGGCTCGGACGGGATTACCCCGGCCTATCGCGCGGCCGACCGGGCGCTTTACAAGGCCAAGAATTCGGGCCGCGACCTGCTGTGCTACGAAATGCTCGAGGTGCAGGGTTCGGCCATGATCTTCCCCCGCCGCACCCAGGCGGCCTGATCGCCCGCTGCAAAAGAAAAGGGCCGGAGGATCGCTCCCCCGGCCCGTTCCCTTGTGCCTTCGGCTTGTGGCTTAGAAGCCCATGCCGCCCATGCCGCCCATGTCGGGCATGGCCGGGGCCGGCTTGTCTTCCGGCAGCTCGCTGATCGCCGCTTCGGTGGTGATCAGCAGGCCGGCGACCGAAGCCGCATCCTGCAGTGCGATGCGCACCACCTTGGTCGGGTCGATCACGCCGGCGGACACCAGGTTTTCATAGGTGTCGGTGGCGGCGTTGAAGCCCTGGGTCTGGTCACCTTCGCGCAGCAGGTTGCCCGAAACGACGGCGCCATCGTGGCCGGCGTTGGTGGCGATCTGCTTGATCGGGGCGGTGATCGCCTTGCGGATGATGTCGATGCCCTTGGTCTGGTCGTCGTTGGCGCCCTTCATGCCTTCCAGCGCCTTGGTGGCATAGAGCAGGGCGGTACCGCCGCCCGGGACGATGCCTTCCTCGACAGCGGCGCGGGTCGCGTGCAGCGCGTCGTCGACGCGGTCCTTGCGCTCCTTCACCTCGACTTCCGAGGCGCCGCCGACCTTGATCACGGCCACACCGCCGGCGAGCTTCGCCAGCCGCTCCTGCAGCTTCTCGCGGTCGTAGTCGCTGGTCGTGGTTTCGATCTGGGCACGGATCTGTTCCACGCGCGCCTTGATGTCGTCGGCATTGCCGGCGCCATCGACGATCGTGGTGTTGTCCTTGTCGATCGACACCTTCTTGGCCTGGCCGAGCATGTTCAGCGTGACCGTTTCCAGCTTGATGCCGAGGTCATCGCTGATCATCTCGCCCGCGGTCAGGATGGCGATGTCCTGCAGCATGGCCTTGCGGCGGTCACCGAAGCCCGGCGCCTTCACGGCGGCGATCTTGAGGCCGCCACGCAGCTTGTTGACCACCAGGGTGGCCAGCGCTTCGCCTTCGATGTCCTCGGCGATGATCAGCAGCGGACGGCCCGACTGCACCACTGCCTCGAGGATCGGCAGCATCGCCTGCAGCGAGGACAGCTTCTTCTCGTGGATCAGGATATAGGGGTTGTCGAGCTCGACCGTCATCTTCTCCGGGTTGGTGATGAAGTAGGGCGAGAGGTAGCCGCGGTCGAACTGCATGCCTTCGACGACATCGAGTTCGAATTCGAGGCCCTTGGCCTCTTCCACGGTGATCACGCCTTCCTTGCCGACCTTCTCCATGGCTTCGGCGATCTTCTCGCCGACTTCACGGTCGCCATTGGCCGAGATGATCCCGACCTGGGCGATTTCGGCCGAGCCGGACACCGGCTTGGAACGGGCGACGAGGTCCTCGGTCACCTTGGTGACGGCAAGGTCGATGCCGCGCTTCAGGTCCATCGGGTTCATGCCGGCGGCAACCGCGGTCATGCCTTCACGCACGATTGCCTGGGCCAGCACGGTGGCGGTGGTGGTGCCGTCACCGGCGGCATCGTTCGCCTTGCTGGCGACTTCGCGCAGCATCTGCGCGCCCATGTTCTCG
>CAZTED010000179.1:0-4982 GCA_964612175.1 uncultured Sphingomonadaceae bacterium | reverse complement strand
TCGGTCGTGACGATGGTGACGCGGTTCATCGGTGCCAATTTCCCTGCCGTTGCGAAACGCAGGTGGCATGTTGATGTGACTCACATATGACGAAAATCAGGCAGGTTGCGGGCCGGCTGCGAAGGAGGGTATGGCGCACCTGGCCGGGTGGGGCGATCTGGCGGAGGATCGGGCTGCTCCACGACAGCAATGCTAGTGAAGGTGTGTTTCGGCGTGCCCGAGATGATGGTTCATCTCGGCATTGAGCGCGAGTTCGGCCAGAGCCTTCTTCAGTGAACCCAGCAGGCCACCCTGCTGCAGAGCCGCAGCGGCATCGCCACCGGCCAGAAGTTGATCCAGTAAACCAGCCTGGATCACCGGCTCCTTGCGAGGAGACATAGTGGGACACCTTCTTGCCCATTATGCCCGCCCGCACACGGACATCCTGAGAGTCCCCCGTCTGATTATGGAGCGCTACGAGATCATCGGTCTGATGGCCGAGCTCGTGCTTAACAGTATGCGTTACGCCTACGACAAGGTCATTGCCGACGCCCTCAAGCGCCAGCATCTCGTACAGCAGGTGGTTGGCGACCTGTCGAAGGCCGAGGTTGCCGAGAAGCACGACCGTTCCATCAAGTGCCAGATGACTACATTCAGGCTGCCGCTCGCCCGCAAGCTCGAAGGCTTCGAGTTTACCGGCACGCCGGTCAACGTAGGGCTGGTCCGCGACCTTGCTACAGGCAGCTTTCTATGAGGGATTGCAGACTATGCAGGATTGGCCACGCCGGGCTCACCCAGGCGTCGTCCCAAGCCAACCAGCACGGCGATGAGCGGCGGCACCAAGACCAACGAGAGCACGACCTTGGCGAGCGCCTGGCCCAACAGCAGCTCGCCGATCGGGCGAACGCCATAGAAGGCTGCCGTAATGAAGATAAGGGTATCGACCGTCTGGCTTAGCATCGAGGCCGCCGCCCCCCGCAGGGCTACCCAGCGCCCGGTCTGGCCGCCGAGCTGGGTGAACACGAACACGTTGAGCGTCATCGATACGCCGTAGGCCAAGATCCCGGCGAGCATGAGCCGCCAACTTTGCGACAGCACGATCGGGAAGGCTTCCTTTGCCGGTTCGTACATTCCCTCGTCGGTGGGCAGGAGCAGGACCACAAAGGTGAGCAGGATCGCCATGATCAGCGGGATGAAGCCGAAGCGCACCAGCTGCTGCGCGATGGTCTTGCCGTAGAGCGCGGCGACCGCGCTGGAGATCGAAACGAGCATCAGGAACGGAAAAATGCCCGCCTCCACTGCGAGCGGACCGAGCGCCACCTGTTTGGCTCCCAGAACCCCGGCAATGCAGGTCATTCCGCCATAAAGCAGGGCAAAGGCAAAAAGCGCGCGAGGGAGGATCGTGACGGGAGGATGTGTTTCTGGAGTACAGCCGGTATTGCTCATGTTTCCTTGACCCGCCTTGTCGGTGCCGAAAGCGCCCAAATTGCGTGCTAAAGTCACTGAGCCGTGTTGGGAAGGGGTGCGGACTTCATAAGGTCATTGACCGGCACGATGTCCCCGGCGATGTAGTGGTCTTGCAAGCCAGCGGAGGGCTCGTGCCACCCCAGATCATCAGCCTTGCTGGCATCCTTGTCATTCTCGGCATTGCCGTGCTCCTGTCGGGCAACCGCCGATGCATTCGTCCGCGCGTCGTGTTCTCGGCCTTTGCCCTGCAGGCGGGTCTTGCCCTGGTCGTCATGCGCACGGACGGAGGGCGTGCGGTAATCCAGGCCCTGGCCGATGGCGTTGCTGCCCTGCTGTCCTATGCCGATGAGGGGACCGCCTTCCTGCTGGGGGCGCCGGGAGACAATCCGCTGGCCAACACCTTCGCGCTTGGTGCGTTGCCGGTAATCATCTTCTTCGCCGCGCTGGTCTCGATCCTGTACTACTATGGGATCATGCAGCGCATCGTGCGCTGGTTGGGCGGCGGGATAGGCTGGCTAACGGGAATAGACCGGGTCGAGGCGCTGGGTGCCGCAGCCAATATCTTCGTCGGCCAGTCGGAAAGCCCGCTGGTGGTGCGGCCCTACCTGGCGGGACTGGCGCCGGCGAGCCTGTTCACGCTGATGAGCGTGGGGATGGCCGGCGTCGCGGGTACGATCCTGGCAGCCTATGCCGGCCTGCTGGGCGACGAATACCTGCCATTCCTGCTGGCGGCCGCTTTCATGTCTGCCCCAGGCGGTATCCTGATGGCCAAGATCATCATGCCCGACGAGCAGCGCCCTGAACACGTCGATACGAGCGAGGTTGAACTGCCGCATGTGCGGATCAGTTCAGAGGGGCCTGCCGCGCTGGTGGAGGCCGGAGCCAAGCCGCATGAAGTCATCGTTGCAGAGACCTTCGACGATGACGTGCGCCCCGCCAACGTCATCGAGGCGGCGGCACAGGGGGCGCAGACCGGGCTCAAGCTGGCGGTATCCGTGGGTGCCATGGTGCTTGCGTTTGTCGCGCTGGTAGCGCTGGCCAACGGCCTGCTCGGATGGGCCGGCGGTTTGGTGGGCTTCCCCGACATTACCTTCCAGGGCTTGCTCGGCTACGTTTTTGCGCCAGTCATGCTGCTGCTCGGCATTCCGTGGCAGGAGGCACAGATTGCCGGCGGACTGTTCGGCACCAAGATCGTGCTTAACGAATTCGTGGCCTTCATCGACCTTCAGGCCCTCCCTTTGGAAGCTCTCAGCGAGCGTAGCCGCTCAATCGTGATCTTCAGCCTGTGCGGCTTTGCCAATCTCAGCTCGATCGCGATTCAGATGGCGGTTACCGGCGGCTTGGCCCCCAACCAGCGATCGGTAATCGCTCGATTGGGCCCCAGGGCCTTGGCCGCCGGCACGCTCGCCAATCTGATGAGCGCCGCGCTTGCTGGCCTGTTCCTGCCTTGACAACTCTGTCCGTCGAAAATGGTGACGCCATGCCTGCAATAGCCTCCGTCTCGCTCACCAGACCCTTGGGCGAAATCGCTCGCGATCTCGGCCAGTCATTCCATGAGACCGGCTTCGCCTTGGTCAGCGACCATGGGATCGACCCAGCGCTGATCGCCCGCGCCTGGGATCACACCCGCGCCGTTTTCGCCCTGCACGAGGTGGTCAAGCGCGCCTATCACGACCCGGCCTTGCGCGGCGCGCGCGGTTACACCCCGTTCGGGACCGAACAGGCCAAGGATGCCGGAGTGTTCGACCTCAAGGAATTCTGGCACGTTGGCCGTACCTTGCCTCCCGGCGATCCGCTCGAAGCATTCATGCCGCCCAATATGTGGCCGGCCGAAGTGCCGGGCTTCCGCGAGACCATGGAGGCGCTGTTTGCTGCGTTCGAGGAAGCCGGGGGGCGGATCCTCGAGGCGGTGGCGCTGCATATCGGCGAGCGGCGCACCTTTTTTTCACCCACCGTGGAATGCGGCAATTCGGTGCTGCGCCTGCTCCATTACCCGCCGCTGGCGCCCAGCGCACCTGAAGGCGCGATCCGCGCTGCCGCACACGAGGACATCAACGCCATTACCCTGCTGCTGGGGGCGGAGGAGGCCGGCCTGGAGCTGCTCAGTCGCAAGGCAGAATGGATCGCCGTCTCGCCGCCTGAGGGCGCCCTGGCGGTCAACATCGGGGACATGCTGCAGCGCCTGACCAACGGCCACCTGCGCTCCACCACGCACCGGGTCCGGAACCCGATCGGCGCGGCGGCCGAACGGTCGCGCTACGCAATGCCGTTCTTCCTGCACTTCCGGCCAGACTACCTAATCGAGGCGCTGCCGCGCTTTATTGATTCGGATCACCCATCGCCGCTGCCGGCGATCACCGCCGAGGACTACCTCCAGCAGCGGTTGCGCGAGATAAAATTGGCCTGAAGCGCTGCCCAGGCGGCAGATTCCGCGCCATGATGCATCGCAACAACACTCTATAAAAACGCTAATATTTAGGTGCTTATTAAGAGATTGAGCAGAGTTCATCTGGCCTGGCCATAAAGCGTTCGGTTTGTGGCATGTCTGTCTCGCAATCGTCACAACCGGTTTCTAGCGATCCTATCCGTCTCAACCTCAAACGGGCTTGAACCGACGGGAGCCATCGTATGAAGATAAGGTACTATCTGGCCGCCAGCATTGCCGGCCTGTCAACGGCTATGCTCGCGGCGACCCCCGTGGCCGCGCAGCAGATCACCTCTGGCATTGAAGGCGTTGTCGCCAGCGAATCGGGGGCCCCGATTGCGGGTGCGACTGTTGTCGTGACCGACACGCGCACCGGCGCCACGCGCACATTGACCACGGGAACCGGTGGCAACTTTACCGCTACCAACCTGATTACAGGCGGACCCTACACCGTCGAGGTGAATGCACCGGGCTATGAAGGGCAGAGCATTTCGGACATAATCACCACGCTGCAAGGCAACACCAGCCTTAGGTTCTCGCTGTCGCAGGGTGGCGGCGTCATCGTGGTTTCGGCCAGCCGCGTGCGCTTGGCGCAGCTTGCGGTCGGCCCGGGCCAGAGCTTTGCTGGCGAACTGCTTGAAGCGGCTCCCACCTTCAACCGCGACATCCGCGACATCATCCGCCTCGATCCGCGCGTCAGCCTTGACCGCGACGATGGCGGTTCGGGCGTCGACCGTATCTCTTGCCTTGGCGGCAACGATCGCGGCAACGCTTTCACGGTCGACGGCACCAGCCAGGGCGACATCTTCGGCCTCAATGACACTGGCTTCTCGTCGCGCTCATCCACGCCGCTGCCTTATGACGCGATCCGCGAAACGCAGGTGCAGTTCGCGCCTTTCGACGTGGAATACGGCAACTTCACCGGCTGCGCGATCAACGTGGTCACGCGTTCGGGCGGCAATGCCTTCTCCGGAGGCGCGTTCTTCGAATACTCGAACAATGACATGCGCGGTGATACAGTGGCTGGCCGCCCGGTCGCCGCGATCGAAGCTGACAAGCGCTGGGGTGCGTACCTTGGCGGTCCGATCATTCCCGATCGCCTGTTCTTCTT
>CAZTED010000178.1:0-4994 GCA_964612175.1 uncultured Sphingomonadaceae bacterium | reverse complement strand
TCGGGCTGTTCGACGCCGGGCTCCACCAGCATTGCGAAGAAGCCGGGGAAGGATATCCATGCTCCCGTGATCGCCTCCACCAGCAGCACGATCGACAGGACGAAACCCGACTGGCGATGCAGGTTGAGCATCTTGCCATCGCGCTTCTGCCACTTGAGCGCGGCCACCATGCGCTTCACGCCGGGCCAGAACACATAGATGCCGGTGACTGCGGAAACGGTCAGGAACAGTCCCATGATGCCCACGATCTGCCGGCCGATCCCGGGGATCAGGAACAGGCCGTGGATGAAATGCATGTACCACATGAAACCGCCGGCACTGGCGGCATTGTCGATCACCTCGGCGCTGGCAGGATCGACAAAGGCCTGCCGGCTGACCGGCCCGCCCACACCGAAAGGCGGCTCGGCATATGGGGCGGTGCTGGCGATGATGGGGCTGCCCGGTTCGCCCAGTTCGATGCGGGTGACCGGGCCGTAATCGGCGAGCGCGGCGCGGGCGGCCGCGACATGGTCCACCGTGATGGCGGCAGGATCGGCGCTGGCGGCCACTTCGCGCTGGGGGTTGAGCAGCGCCTCGGTTTCCTCCGGCCAGACCTGGGCCGATCCGGTCAGGCCCAGCACCGCCATCGGGACCAGCAGCACGATGCCCAGCCAGCGATGTACGCTGAGCCACAGCTGCCGGCGGCGCGCACCTGCCGAAAGATAGGGCGCGCTGGCCGCAGGGGCTGCTGCCGCAGCCATCCCATCGATATTGCTAGTTTCCATGACCCACCTCCAAGATGCCCCCCGGCATGGTCATGGCGGTAGTCAGGGCCCCATGCCGCAGCAAGCCGCCAATTGTGATTGTTTGTATTCGACCGCATCGATGTGTCGCATAAGCTGGCCGGGCGGGGGGGCACCCCCCTTGCCCAAGGCGCGGTCAATCGCCATAGGCTCGGGGCCAGAATCCACTCCAGCAGCGACTCCAGCCAGAGCGAGGCCAGTGCCCATGAAAGTCCGCATTTTCGTCAGCCTCAAGCCCGGCGTGCTCGATCCGCAGGGCCGCGCCGTCCACCACGCGCTTGAGGGTCTCGGCTTCTCCGGTGTTGCCGATGTGCGGGTGGGCCGCCTGATCGAACTGGAAGTGGCCGACACCACCACCGACGAGGCGCTGGACGAGATGTGCCGCAAGCTGCTCGCCAACATGGTGATCGAGAACTACCGGATCGAGAAGCTGGAGCCAGTGGCGGGGGCCGCATAATGAAGGCCGCCGTCATCACCTTCCCCGGCTCCAACTGCGACCGCGACATGGCTGACGCGATCGAGAAGATCGCTGGCCGCGCGCCGCTACGGCTGTGGCACGGCGATGCAGACCTGCCCGATGGCCTCGATTTCATCGCCCTGCCCGGCGGTTTTTCCTACGGCGATTACCTGCGCAGCGGAGCCATGGCGGCCAAGAGCCCGATCATGCAGGGCGTGATCGCCGCCGCCGGCCGCGGCGTGCCCGTGCTGGGCGTGTGCAACGGCTTCCAGGTGCTGACCGAAAGCGGCCTGCTGCCGGGCGCGCTGATGCGCAATGCCGGCCAGACCTTCATCTGCCGCACCGTGCCGCTGAAGGTGGAGAACAGCCAGTCGCTGTTCACCAGCCGCTATCAGGCGGGACAGGTGATCCACATCCCGGTTGCCCACCACGATGGCAACTACTTTGCCGACGAGGCGACGCTTGACCGGCTGGAAGGCGAAGGCCGCGTGGCCTTCCGCTATGCAGCCCCGGTCAACGGTTCGCAGCGCGACATCGCCGGCGTGCTCAACGCCGGGGGCAACGTGCTGGGCATGATGCCGCACCCTGAACGCGCGATCGAAGCCGACCACGGCGGCACCGACGGCCGCGCCCTGTTCGAAAGCGTGTTCGAAAGCCTGAGCGTAGGGTAATCGGTTTTCGTGTGCGAAGGCGCATCCGCGCCTTCGTCCTCGGCGCTGTTCCCTCAACTTCGTTCCGGGGCGACGGGCCGACAGGCCCGCAAGCGTGATCGCGCACCCGCAGGTGCCCTGTAGCGGCGCGAAAGGATCAGCACCGGGGAAGCGAGCCCGGATGGGCTCGCGAAAAGCCAATCAGGCAGCCGCCACGTTGCGCCGCTTGACCACCAGGCTGCGGGCTTCGATCGCGCTCATCGGGCGACCGAAGTAATAGCCCTGGATCTTGGTGCAGCCCAGTTCGCGCACAAGGGTCGCCTGGGCAGCGTCTTCCACACCTTCGGCAGTAGTGGACATCTCCAGGCTCTGCGCCATCGCCACCACGGCGTTGATGATGGCCAGGCTCTCCTGGTTGCCCGTCGACGCGCCCTGCACGAAGCTGCGGTCGACCTTGATGGTCGAGAAACGCAGGGTGCGCAGGTAACCGAGCGAGGAATAGCCGGTGCCGAAATCGTCCAGCGCCACCGAACAGCCCAGTGCGATGACTTCCTCCAGCGCCTGGCGGGCGGTGCGGCCATCGCGCAGGAACACGCTTTCGGTGACCTCCACCTCCAGCCGGTGGGCCGGCAGGCCGGTGTCGGCAAGGGCGCGGACCACGTTCTGCGAGAAGCGCGGTTCGAGCAGCTGTTCGCCCGAGACGTTGACCGCCACCTTGATGTCTTCCGGCCAGCCGATCGCCTGGCGGCAGGCTTCTCGCAGCACCCAATCGCCGATCGGCACGATCAGGCGCGTGTCCTCTGCCAGCGGGATGAACTTGGCCGGGCTGACAAAGCCGTGGTCCTTGCTGTTCCACCGCAGCAGGGCTTCGAAGCTGACCACGTTTTCCGACCTGGCGTTTACCACCGGCTGGAAATGCAGTTCCAGTTCGTCCTTGCCGATGGCAGTCCTCAGCGAGGCTTCCAGCTTGAGGCGTTCCTGGGCATTGCTGTGCAGCGTGGGCATGAACCGGCAATGGGTGCCGCCGCCCTCGTCCTTGGCCTGGTACAGGGCAAGGTCGGCGTTGCGCATCAGCGTCTCGACGCTGGCGCCGTCGCGCGGGCCCATGGCCGAGCCGACCGAGGCGCCGATATAGAGCGTGTGGGTGTCGACCGTATAGGGTTCGGCCATGGCACGGACGATGCGCTCGGCGACATCATCGATATGGCCGCTGCGCGAAGCGTCGCGGATCACCACGGCAAACTCGTCCCCGCCCAGGCGCCCGACCTGCTCGTTGGGAGTCATGGCCGCCTGCAATCGCTGTGATACCTGCGCCAGCAGGCGGTCACCTATATGGTGGCCAAGCGAATCGTTGACCGACTTGAAGCGGTCGAGGTCGATCATCAGGAATGCACAGCGCGATTTCCACTGCGCCGAATAGCGCAGCGCCTCGGCCAGCCCCTCGGTCAGCATCAGGCGGTTGGGCAGGCCCGTCAGCGTGTCATAGCGCGCAAGGTAGGCAATCTTCTCGGACGATTCGCGCTGCTGGGTAACGTCCGAACCCACGCCGCGGAAACCAGCATAACTGCCCGTTTCATCGAAGATCGGAGTGCCGGAAATTTCCCACCACCGGCGACCGGAAGGCACATCCACCTGCACCACCAGGTTGGCAAAGCTGTCGCGCCGCTTGAGCCGTTCAGCCAGTTCGTGCAGCGAAGGCGGCAGGTCGCCCAGGTTCCAGTTGGCCCCGGAGAGCAGTTCCATGAACAGCTTGCCATCCACGTCCTTGGCATCGAGGCCAAGGGCATAGGCAAAGCGCGGGCTGGCAGACTTGACGCGGCGCTGGGTGTCGATCTGCCACAGCCAGTCGGCCTGGTGCTCCTCGAACTCGCGCAGCAGCAGCGATACGACCTCGTCCTTCTCTGCAACACCGGCCTCGGCGATCCTGGCGGTAAGGAAGGTGCGCGCGATGTCGAGTGTGCCTTTTGACATGACGAGGCAGTAAGCCACGCTGGCAAAGGCAAATAAGTAGTCACCCTTGAGCACCAGCGACACCACGGCGGCCGTCCCGCCGACAACCGCCCAGATGATCGTGGACAACGGAGCCTGCGTCAACGCGCTGGACGATCCCGCCAGCAGCACGGCAACCACCGTGATCAAGACATAGTGGTCACTGGCATCCAGAAAGGGCGTGAAGGCCAGCAAGGGCAGCGCCCATACCGCCACCAGGGCAAGCGTGGCATAAGCATGGCGCTTGAATTCCCGGCGGGTGATGAGGCGCCGGTCGATGTCGGCCAGTTCCCGTTCCACCACCAGCACGTTGACCAGCGCCAATGCCAGAGCCAGCAACCAGGCGCCGATCAGGAGAAGGGGCAAGTCGTCGGACAGTACGCCATAAGCCACGATGGCACTGATGCTGTGACCAAGCAGTCGGGTCAGCCGGTTCTTGTGCAGTTCGCGATACTGGAGCACGCGCAGCCGGGACCACTCCCCGTCATCGGGGTCGGCAAAGCCCACGATCTGCGCTGCGCTGAGGCGCAAGGGCAAACTCGGCAGTCCGGAATAGTCTTCGGCCACGAACCGGGATTAGCGGGCAACCGTTATTTTCAGGTAAAGCCTCGCTAGGCGAAGATATTACTCCACGGTCACCGATTTCGCCAGGTTGCGCGGCTGATCCACGTCGGTCCCCTTGGCGCAGGCCACATGGTAGGCCAGCAACTGCACCGGCACGGCATAGACCAGTGGTGCGATCAGCGGGTGGACGCTCGGCATCTCGATCGTGGCAAGGCAGCCGGCGCCGGCTTCCTTCAGCCCCTCGGCATCCGAAATCAGCACGATCTTGCCGCCGCGTGCGCGCACTTCCTGCATGTTGGATACGGTTTTTTCGAAAAGGGGGCCGCTGGGGGCAATCACGATCACCGGCACGGCCTCGTCGATCAGGGCGATGGGGCCGTGCTTCATTTCGCCGGCGGCATAGCCTTCGGCATGGATGTAGCTGATTTCCTTCAGTTTCAGCGCGCCTTCCAGCGCCAGCGGGAAATCCGGGCCGCGGCCCAGGTACAGCACGTCGCGCGCCGGGGCGATCAGCGGGGCCATGGCCTTGATTTCGTCGTCATGCTCCAGCGC
>CAZTED010000177.1:1570-5022 GCA_964612175.1 uncultured Sphingomonadaceae bacterium | reverse complement strand
CTTCATTGGAAGCATGTTGCGCGACGAGCAAGGCGCGACCGCTATCGAATATGGTCTGATTGCCAGCATGCTGGTGATTGCGATCATCGGCAGCATGTCCGCATTTGCGAATGAAGCAAACGCAATGTGGACCAAGGTCCAGACCGAAGTCGAAAACGCTCGCTAGGTTTAGGAATTTATCAACACATCGCAGTTAAACAGGGTTCATCCGGACGGGGAACTGATCGGATCGGGTACCGAAGACTGAAAAACCAGGAGACTGACATGACCTTCTTCAAGAACATGCTGCGCGACGAAGCCGGCGCCACCGCCATCGAATATGGCCTGATCGCCGCTCTGATCGCCGTTGCCGCCATCACTGCCCTGCAGGGCGTTGGCAACGAACTGAACACGACCTTCGGCAAGGTCGAGAGCGACCTCGCGACCGCCAACGACGGCTAATCGCGACGGTTCGCAAGAACCAGCGTAAAGGATCGGGCGGCAGGGAAACCTGCCGCCCTTTTCTTTTGCCCTGCTACGACAAAAACCGAGCGATGCTGCGAGGCACCGCCCGTTCTTTTCGCTCAGTTGGCGCGGACGATGATCTTGTATTGCTGGCCGGGAACCAACTGCGCGGTCCCCGACAGGCCATTAAGCACGCGGAAGCGGGCTTCCTGCGCATCGGAATATGCCATGCGCCGGGCCAGCGTCTGGACCGTGTCGCTGCGCTGGGCGGTGACCACGTCGATCGCCCGCGGCACCACCTGGGCAGCTTCGGCCGAAGTCACCCGCCGCATGGAATTGTACATCGGGTTGAACACGCCGGCCTGCCCCGCCGGGGTGATCGCCGCAAAGTGATAGGCCTGCCCGCCGCCGAAATCGTATGCGAAGACCGTCACGTCCACTTCCTGCTGGCCGTTGTTGACGCGCGCCCCGCCGAACACCGCCGGGATGCCGTTGACCGTGGTCCGCTGCATCGATTGCGGCGCAAGCTGCTGCTGTTCGCCTCCCAGCACCCGGAACTGTGCGCGGACGTAGGTTTCAAGGTTGCCGTCAAACGCTGCCGTGGTGAGCTGGGCGCGGCCACCATCGCCATTGATCGATACGGCGCGGGTGCCGTTGACCATGTAGAACCCTTGCGGCGCGGTGAAGCGCAGGCGCAGCTGCGGGTGGATGAAATCGCTCCCCTCGATCACGCCCTGTGCCGGATCGTCGCCATACATCATGTTATCGATCCGGCGCATGAAGGTTTCGCGGTTTGTCACACCCGTGCTGCCGGTGGCCTGGGCCTGGGCCAGCGCATTCTGCACGCGGCTGGCGGGATCGGGGTGGGTCGAAGCCCAGGCCGGGATCGTCGCATCGTCGCGGCCCTGCAACTGCGCGTCGAGCGAGTTCTGCGCCGCCAGGCTCTGCAACAGCGAAGCCATGGCCCGCGGATCGTAGCCCGCGCGGGTGAGATACTGGATGCCCAGGTTATCCGCCTCGACCTCCTGCGCGCGGGAATAGGACAAGGTCAGGAGCTGCGAGCCCTGCAGCGCGGCTTGCGAAATCTGCTGGCCGAGCGGGTTGTTGCCCCCCAGCAGCACCTGCGAGAGGATTGCGATACCCATCCCGCCCAGCTGGTTGCGCTGCGCCGCGGCCTGTCGCCGTGCGGAGTGCCGGGCGGCCACGTGGCCTACCTCGTGGCCCAGCACCGCCGCCAGCTCCGCCTCGTTGTTCATCAGGCCAACGAGCTGGCGGGTCACGTAGACATAGCCACCGGGGACGGCGAAGGCATTGTTCACCGAGGAATTGAGCAGCGTTACATCGAAGGCACCGGGGGTGCTGGCAAGGCCGGACTGCACCGCGATACCCTGGCCCACCTGCTCGACGTACTGGGCATGGGGCCCGGTCATCTCGCCGCCGAACTCGGCGATGAACTGCGGATGGTATTCCGCTCCCACCTGCGCCTCTGCGGCGGTGATCGGGGAACCGGGGGCAACATTGGCTCCGGGAATCGCGGCACAGGCTGCCAGCGCCAGCGATGCTACCCCCGCGAGAGCCAGCCTGGCGACACGCGGCGTGGAAATGATGTTGGACATGCTGTGCTCCCGGATACGACCTTGTTCTGGCTGCGAATTTGCCAGATCGCCCATCGAAAGCAACAAATTGCCTTGCGTTTGGTTCCGCAATATCAGCGGGCCAGGCCCTCGCCGATGGCCAGGAAGCGGTCCTCGCGCATCCGGCGCAGCGATGTCGCATCACGGCGGGCGAGCGCGTCCAGCTCCTCACACAGGGCGGCGGACAGGTTTGCACAGGCCATCGCAGGATCGCGATGGGCACCGCCAACCGGCTCCGGCACGATGCGATCAATCACGCCAAGCCCCAGCAGGTCCTGCGCGGTCATCTTCATCGCCTCGGCCGCCTGAGGCGCCTTTTCGGCCGTCCGCCACAGGATCGATGCGCAGCCTTCGGGCGAGATCACCGAATAGACCGCGTGTTCGAACATCAGTACCCGCTCGGCACTGGCCAGCGCCACCGCGCCGCCCGATCCGCCTTCGCCCACAATAGCCGCGACCATCGGCACACCCAGTGCCAGGCAGGCCTCTGTCGAACGGGCAATGGCTTCGGCCTGACCACGCTCTTCCGCCTCGATCCCGGGGAAGGCGCCGGATGTGTCGACCAGCGTGACCACCGGCAAGCCGAAGCGATCGGCCATTTCCATCAGCCGGATCGCCTTGCGATAGCCTTCCGGCTTGCCCATGCCGAAGTTGTGGCGGATGCGGCTTTCTGTGTCGTTGCCCTTCTCGTGCCCGATCAGGACCACCTTGCGGCCATCGATCGTGGCAAGGCCTCCCATGATCGCCTCGTCATCGCCATAAAGGCGATCCCCGCCCAGCGGCAGAAAATCGCTGACCATGTGGGCCACATAATCGCGGAAATGCGGGCGCAAGGGATGGCGGGCCACCTGCGTCTTCTGCCACGGGCTGAGCGCGCCATATGTGCTGGCAAGCAGCTCGGCACTCTTCTTTTCCAGCCGCGCCAGCTCGCGCGAGATGTCAACGTCGCCATCCTCGCCGGCAGCGGCGCGCAGTTCTGCGATCTTCGCTTCGATCGCGGCGACAGGCTTTTCGAATTCGAGATAGGACATCATGCCAGACGCGCTAACCTCCTCGTGGCCGGCCTGCAAGGCCCCGCGCGCCGCCGGCCAGCGGATGACGCTCGTTCACCAGTGCCACCAGCCGGGCGGAATCGACGTGGGTATAGATCTGCGTGGTGGCGATATCCGCATGGCCAAGCAGCGTCTGCAGCACCCGCAAGTCTGCTCCGCCTTCCAGCAGGTGGGTGGCAAAGGCATGGCGCAGAACATGGGGGCTGACCCGCGCGGGATCGATCCCGGCGCGCGCGGCAAGCTCCTTGAGCAGCTGGAACAGCCGCACGCGGGTGATGTGCTTGCCTCGTGACGGAAACAGGAAGGCCGATCCGCCCGGCCG
>CAZTED010000177.1:0-1470 GCA_964612175.1 uncultured Sphingomonadaceae bacterium | reverse complement strand
CCCTCGTCCACAAGGAAACCGAAGAACTGCCGCAATGCCGAACTCTTGCGCGCCACGCTGGACGGGGCAAGCCCTGACCACTTGCCGGCAAGCGAGGCGAGTTTGTCGCGATCCACAAGGGCAAGATCGCCCAGCAGCGCCTCGGCCCCTTCCAGGTCCCGGCGATAGGCGGACAGGGTATTGGCCGCCGCTCCCCGCTCGGCGGCGAGCATGGCGAGGAAAGTGTCGATCGTGCTGGCGATGGCCCTATCCCCGCGCCACCGCCTCCGCCGCGATCATTCGTGCCTCGGCGGAAAGCCCCACGGCATTGAGGGCGGCGACGATGTGGTAGAGGTGACGCGCGGTCATCTTGTCCCAGCCATTGCCCTGCATCCCCACGCCGGCCAGCAGCGCCACCAGCGCCGGGTTGCCGGTGCGCGCTGCGGCATCGATCCGCTGGCTCCAGGCTGTCTCGCGCTGGAAATCGAGGCCAAGGTCCTCGGCATAGGCGGCCGCATCGCCCTGGTCGATACGGCCCAGTCCGGCAAGGCCCGCCAGGAGGAAGGCGGACTTGCGCGAATCATCGCTCGGGTCGTCATCATAGAAGGTCGCGAAGTCGCCGCTGTCGATCGCGCCGCCGCGCGGATTGGCCAGCACCAGCAGAGCCCAGGCCTGGCTGCCTGCCGGAACCGCAGGGAGCCAGCGCAAGGCATTGGCATCAAGTCCGGCAGCCAGCATCGAGGCGACCAGGTCACCGGCATCGTCGCTCAGCGCATCACTGGCGGGCAGACGCGCGGCGGCATAGGCCGTCAGCACCATGCGTCCATAGGAAGGCTCCGCCCCCCACAGGCTGCGCATCGCCCCTACCCTGTCCGCCGGATCGGCCGCGACATAGGCCTGCCGCAGCAGGTTGGCAGGCTGCTTGGCCTCGCCTTCGATCGTGTCGCTGGCGTGAAGCTGCGAGTAGAGATCGACCATCGCCTGCGCGGATAGGATGCCGGTTGTGGCCGCAGGCTCCGCCGCGCGAATTCGCTGGAGCAGCGGGACTGCGGGGATCGCTACGTCCGCATAATCGAACCGGCGCGGCGCACCGCTCCGCAGATCTTCTGGCAGGTCGGCGCCCAGCGCGCGCGCCAGGGCGAGGCGCCATGGGGTGAGCTCTTCCACCCCATCCCATTCGATGTTCACCGCGCGACCGGCATCGCCCGCCGCCCCGGCATATCTCTGGGCCAGCCGCACGTCGATTTCCGGGGCAATGCCCGTGCCAAGCGCACGATCCAGCTGGCGTTCAGCGGAGCGGACTTCGCCCAGATAGGCATCGCAGATCGCCTGGGTCAGCGTCCATTCGCCGTCATCGCGCAGGTCCGGATGCAGGCGTGCCAGCGGGCACAGGCCCAGCACGTCGCCAGTGGCGAGGTAGCCATCCACCGCCGCGTCGAGCATGGCGGCATCGTAGTTGTTGCCATCAACGTCCTGCAGCAGGGACACGGC
>CAZTED010000176.1:0-5065 GCA_964612175.1 uncultured Sphingomonadaceae bacterium | reverse complement strand
ACTACAGCAGCTAATCTGCTTGCCTCAAACGCCGGCGGGGCATCTGCCCCCTTGGCTTTCCTCGCTCCCGGTCAGCAAGCTGACCTTCGCTGCGGGCGGCCGGTCGGCCTTGCGGTGCCTTTGGCGCCGAATGAGGCGTCAACCGTTGCCGGTTTGAATTAGGGGCGTCCGGAGCAATCCGGGCGCCCCTTTTTTCGTGGCCAGGGTCCTGCTAGGAAACCTCTAGTCGCAACCACCACCCTCCCGCCGGAAAGCACAACACCCCGATGGTCATGACCCTGCTCGTCCTTGTCGCCGGTCTCGTCCTGCTCGTCCTTGGTGGCGAACTGCTGGTGCGCGGAGCCGTGCGGATTGCAGCGCACCTTGGCATATCGCCAATGCTGGTGGGCCTGACGGTGGTGGGCATGGGTACCTCGACCCCGGAACTGGCGGCCAGCGTCCAGGCCAGCCTTGCCGGATCGCCCGGTATCGCGCTGGGCAACATCGCCGGATCCAACATCGTCAATATCCTGCTGATCCTGGGTGCATCGGCGCTGCTATCTCCGCTCATCGTCCCCCGCGGGGTCCTGTGGCGCGATGGTGGCGTGGGCGTTCTGGCAACCCTGGTACTGATAGCTGCAGGTCACACCCTGGGGCTGGACCGGGTCGCCGGGCTGGCGTTGCTGGCAGGTCTGGTGGCCTATGTTGCCTATGCCTACCGGCAGGAACGAACAGGCCAGCCGCATACCGCTGCCTATGATCGCGCTGCGGCCATGGCTGAAGCCGACCCCGCGCTGGCCCCGCAGGAGCCGCACCGCGAGAGCCTGTGGAAGCCCATCGCGCTGGTGGCCCTGGGCCTGGTGCTGATCGTGAGCGGCGGCAACCTGCTGGTCACCTCCGCCATCACCATCGCCGCAGACCTTGGCGTGAGCGACGAGGTGATCGGCCTCACCGTGGTGGCTGTCGGCACATCGCTGCCTGAACTGGCTACTTCGGTCATCGCGGCCTTGCGCAAGCAAGGCGAGATTGCGCTGGGCAACGTGCTCGGCTCCAACATCTTCAACGTGCTGTTCATCGGCGGACTGACCGGCACCATCGCCCCCACCGTCATTCCGCCCTCGATCCTGGCGGTCGACCTGTGGCTGGTGACGGGGGCCTCGCTGGCGGTGATGCTGCTGGCCTACACCGGCGGACGCCTCAGCCGGCTGGAGGGCGCGGTCATGGTGGCGCTCTATGTCGCCTATGTGCTGTTCACCGTGGGCGCGTTCTAGGCCTGGCCTGCCGGCATTCCGCGCCGCGCCATAGCGGCAGACCTGGCGACAAGGGCCTCCGGACTTCCAACCCGGGCCTTTCCTACAATCCGCACAAGTGCCTAATCGCATGGCCGAATCACCCAAGAGCAGGTGCCCCGGCCCATGACAGCATCCCGCCCCAAGCCAGTCCTTCCCCACCGCCACCGCGTTTCCGCTGCCGGCATCGCCCTCATCAGGCAGTTCGAAGGATGCGCCCGGCTGCGGCCCGACGGGCGGTTCGAGGCCTATCCCGACCCCGGGACCGGGGCCGAACCGTGGACCATCGGCTGGGGCGCTACCGGGCCTGACATCAAGTCCGGCACCGTATGGACAAAGGCGCAGTGCGACCGGCGGCTGGAAGCAGACGTGGCCCGCCACGCGGCACAGGTGGCGCAGGCGATCGGCAATGCCCCGACAACGCGCGGCCAGTTCGATGCTCTGGTCAGCTTCCACTACAACACCGGGGCGATCGGCCGCGCCACGCTGACCCGCCTGCACATTGCCGGCGACCATGCCGGCGCGGCCGCGCAGTTTGCCCGCTGGGTCCATGCCGGGGGCAAGGTGCTGCGCGGCCTCGTCCGCCGGCGCGAGGCCGAGGCCGCACTCTACTGCTTGTAACGGCTAGTAGTCGCGGCTGTACTCCGCCGCCACGCCGCCGCGCCCGACCGTGTTGATCGAGGCCAGCAGCGATAGCCAACCGGTCACCCGGTATTCCAGCTCGGTGGCGTTGTAGCCCTGCCCGTCGGTGATCAGCTCGACATAGAACCGCCGGGTGATGTTCTTGCCCAGCGCCACCGAAGTCCCCCGGTCGAGCGCTGAATCGGCGGGCACGATGCGCAACCGGTCAAGGCCAATGGCGCTGCGCAGGCGGTTGATCGGATCGAGGCCCGAACCGCCGCGCAGGCTCGCCAGCGCCGCGCCAAGCTGTAGCGCATCGGTGGCCGAAAGCGTGGTGATCGAGCCGCCGAACAGCAGCCGCGCCATCAGTTCTTCCTCGGGCAGCGCGGGGACGGAGGCAAAGGCGATCTCGGGTTGCACGGCATTGCCGCGCACGGTCACATCGACATCCAGCCCGTCGACGTCCGACTCGGCCAGGATATCGAGGCGGGGGTTGATCGGCCCACCCTCGTCGAAATCGATCCGGCCGCGGGTGATCTCGAAGCGCATGCCGGCAAAGGTATAGAAACCCCGCCGCGGGACGATCCGCGCCTCGCCGCCGATGCGCGGATCGGCTGTGGTGCCGCGCAGGCGGATCTCCCCGCTCCATTCGCTGTCCAGCCCCATGCCGTCGACCTCGATCCCGCGCACGGCTGTGGCATTGACGAGGTAGCGCCAAGGCCGCGCCGCCCGGCGCACCGGCGCGATGTCGGACGGCAGGTTGACATGGGTGATGGCGATGTCGGGCAGGTCCACGCTTTCCGTCGCCCGGCCGAGCCGCCATTCAGCCTGGCGCACCTGCAAGCGCCCCGCGATCGTGCCGTTGACCCCGTCGGACACGAACCGCATCGGCCCGGTCACGGTGGCCCCCATGCCGGGCATCTGCAGGATCCGGGCATTGCGCGCGGCAAGCCGGATATCGAGGGACGGCCCCCGGTCGGAAGTCATGCCGGACAGGTCGATGAAGCCGCTGCCGACCACCCGCCCGCCATTTGGCGAAGCGCCCGAGAACGATGTCAGGCGCAGGCGCGATCCATCAAAACGCCCGCGTACCGATACGCCCGACAGGTCGGTCCCAGTGATCGAGCCCTGCACCCTCAGGCCATCGCCTGCCAGCGAACCACGCACCAGCGGATTGCCAAGCGTGCCGCGCACGTCCGCCGCAATGTCGATATCGCCGGCAATGTCGATCAGGTCGATCGCGGCGAGCCGCCACAAGGCCTCTGCTGGTCCATCATAGCGCAGCTGCGCCAAGAGGTCGCCGGCATAGAGCCGCTCGGCAAGCGTCCCGCCTTGCGGCAAGTTGGCAATGCGCCCATCGATGCGGCCACGGACCTCACCCTCGTCCTCCACCACCGCCCGCGCCTGCAGCAGGGCCGGATCGAGCCGCGCCACCAGGGCCACTTCGACCGGGCGCGAGGTCAGCAGAAGGCCGGAACGGGTCAGCCCGCGGGCGATCAGCCGCGCCTCACCCACCGGCGCGCCAGCTTCGCCGGCAGAAAAGTCCACCACGCCCGAAACGGTGCCACCCAGCCCGATATCGCCGGTGACCGCGTCGGCCAGCGACAGCGGCAGATCGGACAGCGCCAGCCGCGCCTCCAGCGGCTGCTCGCCGCCCATGCGGCCGCTGGCGATGACAAAACCCCCGCCATAGGCAAGCTGTGCCCGCTCCAGCTCCCAGCCGCCATCGGCAGTGTGGGTGAACACCGCCCGGCGCGGCATGGCAATGGCGCGGCCCTGATACGATCCGCGCACGCCAAGGGCCACCTGCTCGCTGCTCGCCGTGCCGTTCAGCAGCAGTTCGAACCGGCTTCCGCGCTGGCCTGCGATGGCGGCATCGAAATCGCCTACGCCGCCTGTCACCCGGGTATTGGCGGCCATCCGGCCGATGAACAGGTTGCCATAGGCAATGCCGCCGGCGCGCAGCGTCCCTTCCACCGCGGTCGCCTCCACCACGCCCCTAGCGGCAATGAAGCCGCGCGCATCGACATGGCCCTGGGCAATGGTGATCGGCCGTTCCCCCCCAAACCTGGCTTCGCGGGCGGTCAGTTCGATATCGAAGCCCTGCCCTTCGGGCCGCGCGGCAAGGCCGATGCGGCCATCCACCCCGCCGCCGGCCAGGGCAAGGCCGCCATCGACCCCGCCCTCGACCAGCCGCAGCTGGCCCTGCACCCGCGTTGCCGCCACATCGAGCCGGCTGATGAGGATCGACACCGGCCCGCCCTCCGGCGCAGTCACGCCCAGCGCGCCTTCAAAGGGACCGAGCAGCGACTGGCCAGAGGTCAGCACGGCAAAACCGTCACCCTCAGGCTCCAGCGCCAGGCGCACATCGCGCAGGCCAGCGGTGGGATAGGGATCGGCCAGCACCAGCACCGCGCGCGGCCCGTCACCGGCCAGGGTCGCATCCAAGGTGAACGGGCCGTAGTCGACATGGCGGCCGCTGCCCACCAGCGTGGTCGTCCCGCTTTCCACCCGGCCGTCGAGCGAGGCCTGCAGCCTGTCGGCATCGATGCGCAGGTTGCTGAAGGCAAGCGGGCGCGCCCGGCCAAGCGCAATGCCGCCGGTAAAGCGGATATTGCCGCCCGCGACATTTGCCAGCGTGGCATTGGTAACCTCCACTACCCGCCCGTCCAGCTGCGCCACAAGCGCCCAGGGCCGGCCACCGCCGAGCGTGAAATCGATGCGGGCAGTGCTGTCGACCAGACCCATGCCATCGAAAGCCAGGCGATCGATCTGCACCGGCCCGGTCGCCCGCAGCGCACCCGTGCCGAGATCGGCCACCAGCCCCAGCCGGCCGGCAAGCCCGGGGAAGGTGATCGCGAGGTCGTCCGACGTCAGGCTGTTCCCCGCCAGTGTCAGCGTCCCTCCGATCCGCCCGCCCACCAGCCGCGGATCGAACAGGGCCGCGCCGCTGACAACCCGCCCCACGCCGGCATCGAGCGGCAACACGAAGCGTGCCCCCTCGCGCCGCAGCGTGCCCTGCTGCACGATATCGGTCATCACGATCGAGCCTGCTACCAGCCGCCCCACGGTCAGGCGGTGCGGCGCATCGACTTCGGCGAAGGGGCCGTCGAGCCGGGCAGTGAGCAGCGTGTCCTCCAGCGTCACCCCTGCGCCGAACAGCACCGGATCGAGCA
>CAZTED010000175.1:0-5108 GCA_964612175.1 uncultured Sphingomonadaceae bacterium | reverse complement strand
TTCTTGCCGATGCGGCTCATCAGAACACCTCCGCCAGCACTTCGCCGCCGACGTTCTGCTGGCGGGCTTCCGCATCGGAAAGCACGCCGCGCGGCGTCGAGACGATCGTGATGCCGAGGCCGTTGCGCACGGTCGGAAGCTCCTTGGAGCCCGAATAGACGCGCCGGCCCGGCTTGGACACGCGGGCAACATGCTTGATCGCAGGCTCGCCCTCGAAATACTTCAGTTCGATCCGCAGCGCCTTGTGCTGGCCCGAATTGTCCTCGGAATAGCCACGTATGTAGCCTTCGCGCTGGAGCACTTCGAGCACGTTCGCACGCAGCTTCGACGCAGGGCTGAGGACGGAGTCCTTCTTTGCCTGCTGGCCGTTGCGGATGCGGGTGAGCATATCACCCAGGGGATCGGTCATAGCCATCGTTCAGGTCCTCACCAGCTCGACTTGGTCACGCCCGGGATCATGCCGTGGTTGGCAAGATCGCGGAGTTCGATGCGACAAAGGCCGAACTTGCGGTAGTAGCCGCGCGGGCGGCCGGTGGTGGCACAGCGGTTGCGCACGCGGGTGGGATTCCCGTTGCGCGGGATTTCCGCCAGCTTCAGGCGCGCCATCAGGCGCTCGGTCTCGTCGAGCGACTCATCGTCGGCGACGGCCTTCAGCTTCGCGTACTTTGCCGCGTACTTCTTCACGAGCTTCTTGCGACGCTCATTCTTGTTGATGGAACTCAGTTTCGCCATTGGACTTAAGCTCTCCTGCGCCGCTTACGCGGCAGCCTTTTCTTCTGCGGCTTCTTCAGCCGGGAACGGGAAACCGAACAGGCGCAGCAGCTCGCGCGCTTCCTCGTCGGTCTTGGCGGTGGTGGTGACGATGATATCCATGCCCCGCACCTTCTCGATCTTGTCGTAGCTGATCTCGGGGAAGATGATCTGCTCCTTCAGGCCCATGGCATAGTTGCCATTGCCGTCGAAGCTCTTCGGGTTGAGGCCACGGAAGTCGCGGATACGCGGCATCGCGATGGTCACCAGGCGATCGAGGAATTCGAACATGCGGTCACGGCGCAGGGTCACCTTGCAGCCGATCGGCATGCCTTCGCGCAGCTTGAACTGGGCGATCGACTTCTTGGCCTTGGTGATCACCGGCTTCTGGCCAGCGATCAGTTCCATTTCCTCCGCCGCTACCTGGACCTTCTTCTTGTCCTGGCTGGCTTCGCCCACGCCCATGTTGAGCGTGATCTTGTCGAGCCGCGGCACTTCAAGCGCGTTCTTGTAGCCGAACTTCTCGATCATCGCCTTGGCGATGCGCTCGTTGTACTGCTTCTTGAGACGCGGGGTGTAGGTGTCAGCCATCGATTTTCTCCCCGGACTTGACGGCGATGCGGACCTTCTTGCCGTCGCGCTCTTCAAAGCGGACGCGGGTCGGCTTGCCGTCCTTGGGATCGGCAACGGCGACCTTGGAGATCGCCATCGGAGCGGGGGCACGATCGATGCCACCCTGCGGATTGGCCTGGCTCGGCTTGCGGTGGCGGGCAGCCACGTTCACGCCTTCGACCACGACCTTGCCTTCCTTGGGCAGGACCCGGGCGACCGTACCGGTGCGGCCCTTGTCCTTGCCCGAAAGCACGACGACCTGGTCGCCCTTCTTGATCTTCGCGGCAGCCATCACAGCACCTCCGGAGCGAGCGAGATGATCTTCATGAAGCCCTTGGAGCGCAGCTCGCGCACCACCGGGCCGAAGATACGGGTGCCGATCGGCTCCTCGTTCTTGTTCACCAGCACCGCGGCATTGGTGTCGAAGCGGATCACCGTACCGTCGGGACGACGCACGTCCTTGCGGGTGCGCACGATCACGGCGCGGTGCACGTCGCCCTTCTTCACGCGGGCGCGCGGCTGGGCTTCCTTCACGGAAACCACGATGACATCGCCGACAGACGCGGTGCGGCGCTTCGAGCCACCCAGTACCTTGATGCACTGGACGCGCTTGGCGCCGCTGTTGTCCGCGACGTCGAGATTGGATTGCATCTGGATCATCGATCCGTCTTCCTTCTCACTGGCTTGCCGGAACAAGTCCGGCAGTTCCTAATACGTCAGACCCGCTTGCACGGGACGAAATGGCTCAGTTGCCGGCGGCCTCGACATCGAGATCGGCTTCGACCGCCACACCCTTGCTGGCAGCCACGCGATCGATCACCCGCCAGGACTTGGTCTTGGAGATCGGCGCGGATTCCTCGATGCGGACGGTATCACCAACGGTGTACGCGTTCGCCTCGTCATGGGCGTGGTACTTCTTCGAACGGCGGATGATCTTCCCGTACAGCGGGTGCTTCACCTTGCGCTCGACCTTCACGGTCACGGTCTTGTCGGTCTTGTCGGAAGTGACGGTCCCGATCAGAATACGCTTGGGCATGGTCTTTTCCTCAGGCCTTGGCGGCTTCGCGGGTGCGTTGACCCTGAAGCGTCTTGATACGGGCGATTTCGCGGCGCACTTCCTTTACCCGGGCCGGACGCTCGAGCTGGTTGGTGGCAGCCTGGAACCGCAGGTTGTAAGCCTCGCGCTTGAGGCCGACGAGCGCTTCTGCAAGCTGGTCGTCGGTCTTGGTGCGCAGGTCTTCAAAGGCGTTCTTCTGGGCCATCATTCGCCTCCCAGGTGCGAGGTGTCGCCCAGGCGGGCCACGACCTTGGTCTTGATCGGCAGCTTCATGGCCGCGCGGCTGAAGGCTTCGGCGGCCAGCGGGCCGGGAACACCGTCGAGCTCGAACAGGATGCGACCCGGCTTCACGCGGGCAGCCCAGTATTCGATGGCACCCTTGCCCTTGCCCTGGCGGACTTCGGCCGGCTTCTTCGACACCGGCACGTCCGGGAACACGCGAATCCACAGGCGACCCTGGCGCCGGATGTGGCGGGTGATCGCACGACGCGCAGCTTCGATCTGGCGTGCGGTGATCCGCTCCGGCTCCAGCGCCTTGAGGCCATAGGAGCCGAAATTCAGGTCCGAACCGCCCTTGGCCAGGCCGTGGATACGACCCTTGAATGCCTTGCGGAACTTGGTTTTCTTCGGTTGCAGCATTGCTCTACCCTAACCTCAGCGAGCCGGACGGACGCCGGAAGTCTGCGCTTCCATCATCAGCCGGTCCTGCGCCATCGGATCGTGGGCGAAGATCTCGCCCTTGAAGATCCAGCACTTGATGCCGATGATGCCATAGGCGGTCAGCGCCTCGGCTTCGGCATAGTCGACGTTGGCGCGCAGCGTGTGGAGCGGCACGCGACCTTCGCGGTACTGCTCGACACGGGCGATTTCCGCACCACCCAGACGGCCCGAGCACATGATCTTGATGCCTTCGGCACCAAGGCGCATGGCCGACTGCATCGCGCGCTTCATCGCCCGGCGGAACGCCACGCGGCGAACCAGCTGGTCGGCAATGCCCTGGGCGACGAGCTTGGCATCGACTTCCGGCTTGCGGATCTCGACGATGTTCAGCTTCACCTCGCTGGCGGTCAGCTGCGACAGCTGGCTGCGCAGCTTCTCGATGTCGGCGCCCTTCTTGCCGATGATCACGCCCGGACGAGCGGCGAAGATCGACACGCGGCACAGCTTGGCCGGACGCTCGATCACCACCTTCGAGATGGCGGCCTGCGGCAGGGTTTCGAACACGAACTTGCGGATCTTCAGATCCTCGATCAGCAGCTGGCGGTAATCGGCGCCTTCGCCGTACCAGCGGCTGTCCCAGGTGCGGTTGATCTGCAGGCGCAGGCCGATCGGATTGCTCTTGTGACCCATGGCTCAGGCCTCCCCTGCTTCTTCGGACACTTCACGCACAACGATGCGCAGGCGGCTGAAGGGCTTCAGGATGCGGGTGGACTTGCCACGGCCGCGGGTCGCAAAGCGCTTCATCGTCACCGACTTGCCGACGCTGGCTTCCGCCACGACGAGGGCATCGACGTCGAGGTCGTGATTGTTCTCGGCATTGGCGATGGCCGAGGCCAGCACCTTCTTGGCGTCGCGCGCCATGGCCCGCTTGGAGAAGGACAGGATGTTCAGCGCATCCTCGGCCTTCTTGCCACGGATCAGCGCGGCCACCAGGTTCAGCTTCTGGGCCGAACCACGGATCGTGGTGCCGACGGCCAGCGCCTCGTTATCGGCGACGCGGCGGGGAGCTTTCTGCTTGCCCATTATCGCTTACCCTTCTTGTCGGCGGCGTGGCCCGGGAAGGTGCGCGTGGGCGCAAATTCGCCGAGCTTGTGGCCGACCATGTCCTCGTTGACGGACACCGGAATGAACTTGTGGCCGTTGTAGACGCTGAACGTCAGGCCGACGAAATCGGGAAGCACGGTGGAGCGACGCGACCAGGTCTTGATCGGCTTCGCGGTGTTGGCTTCCTGGGCTTCCTGCGCCTTCTTCAGCAGGTGAAGGTCGACAAACGGACCCTTCCAGACGGAACGTGCCATCGCTGCTTACCTCTTCTTCTTGGCGTGACGCGAACGGATGATCATCTTGTCCGTCTGCTTGTTGCTGCGGGTCCGGGCGCCCTTGGTGGGCTTGCCCCACGGGGTAACCGGGTGGCGGCCGCCCGAGGTGCGGCCTTCGCCGCCGCCGTGCGGGTGGTCGACCGGGTTCTTGGCGACACCGCGGGTCAGCGGACGCGAACCCATCCAGCGCTTGCGCCCGGCCTTGCCGAAGTTCTGGTTCTGATTGTCCGGGTTCGACACGGCGCCGACGGTGCCCATGCAGTCGGCGCGCAGGTAACGCTGCTCGCCGCTGTTGAGGCGCACGATCACCATGCCGCGGTCACGACCGACCAGCTGCACGTAGGTGCCGGCCGAACGGGCGATCTGGCCACCCTTGCCCGGCTTCATCTCCACGTTGTGGCAGATGGTGCCGACCGGCATCTGGCCGAGCAGCATGGCATTGCCGACCTTGGTGTCGACCTTCTCGCCGGCGACGATGGTATCGCCAACGGCCAGGCGGTTCGGCGCCAGGATGTAGTTCAGCTCGCCGTCCTCGTACTTGACGAGGGCGATGAAGGCCGTGCGGTTGGGATCGTATTCGATCCGCTCCACGGTGGCCGGCATGTCCCACTTGCGACGCTTGAAGTCGATGAAGCGGTACTTCTGCTTGT
>CAZTED010000174.1:0-5140 GCA_964612175.1 uncultured Sphingomonadaceae bacterium | reverse complement strand
CTGGGCATCGCCGGCCTGACCGACGTGGCCCTGCACCCGGACTTTGCCGAGAACCGGCTGGTCTATTTCGCCTATTCCGGCAGCAATCCGGACAATGCCAACGAGCAGGCGCTGATGGTCGCCCGGGCACGCTGGGATGGCGGGGCAAGCGTTACCGGCTGGGAAGTGATCTTCACTGCCGCGCCCTGGTATGGCGCCCTGACACAACCAGAGCGGTGCTGCGGTCAGGGGCCGGCTTTCGGCAGTTTCGGCGGGCGGATCATGTTCGATCCCGATGGCTATCTGTTCATCACCAGCGGTGATCGCAATTACGGCGAACTGGTGGCCGATCCGGGCAACCACCTCGGCAAGATCCTGCGCCTGCATGACGATGGCAGCGTGCCCGCCGGCAACCCGTGGGTGGGCCGCGATGGCCATGCGCCCGAAGTCTGGTCGACCGGCCACCGCAACCCGCTGGGCCTTGCCCTGAACCCGTTCACCGGCGAGCTCTGGGAGAGCGAATTCGGCCCGCGCGGCGGGGACGAAGTCAACCGGATCGTGCGCGGCGGCGACTATGGCTGGATGAGCGTGACGCAGGGTTTCCACTATAACGGCGCGCAGCAGGAATTCATCCAGGGCCGTCCGGGCAAGATCGATCCGGTGCTCGTCTTTGGTCCGCCCTCGCTCAATCCCGGCAACCTGGCCTTCTACGATGGCAGCCTGTTTTCTGAGTGGCGAGGCGACCTGTTCCTGGCGAGCTTCACGCAAGGGCTGCTGCGCTATGATACCGATGCCCTCGGCAATCCCGTGGGCCAGCCCGAGCACCTGCTGCGCGACCTGAGGCAGCGCTGGCGCGATGTGCGTGTAGGGCCGGACGGGGCGCTGTACCTGCTGACCGACATGGCCGACGGGGCGGTGCTGAGGATAGTGCCGGGCAGCTGAGCCCCGCTCCCGCCGGCGCAGCGACTCGGCACCCCGACGATCGTGCGGAGGGGGGCCGGGAGCCTCGCGGCTCAATCGCACTGCGGGAAAGAGTTGATTGCAAGTGAAACAATTTTACCCCTGAGGCGGGCCGAAGATGGTACCCTGTGCGTGTCGGCATTCCCTGTCGGCACAACTGGGGGAAAGATCATGAAGATCCTGAAGGCCGCACTCGCGGTAACCGCAATCGCATGCCTGTCGCCTGCCGCCACGGCACAGGAAGCCGAACAGCCCCGCACGACCTGGCGCATCCAGATGGTCAACATTACCGAAGAAGCCGGGGTGCGCTGGGAAAACTACATGATGGAAACGATCATCCCTGCCCATGCCGATGCCGGCCTGCCCGCGCCGCAACTGCACTGGGTGATGATGCAGGACTACGAATACGTCGTGATCATGGCGATGCCCGGTGGCATGGGCACCTTCGACCACCACCAGCCCGCTGCCCGCGTGGCGCTGAATGCCGCGCTCGAAGCCAGGCTGGGCTCGGAAGAGGCGGTCGCGACGATGTGGGAAGAAATGAACGGCTACGTCGAGGACGTGGACACCGTGTTTACCCATAGCCACCCCTGACGGGGCCTGGCGCCGGTATGGCATCCGGGACAGGGGCGGGTCAGGCCCGCCCCTCTTCCGGCATCACGTTGTAGAGGCGCACTTCATCCTGGCTGAGGCAGTAGCGGGTGCTGGGGTTGCCTTCCGTCTGCACCGCTTGCTGGCGGTACATGATCTCGGTCAGCAGCCGGCGGCTGATGCCCATGCGGATCAGGAAATCGTTGTCCTCGCTCGCCAGCATGGCGCTCGACTGCTCGATCCCGGCGATCAGCTCGGTCGTGGCAGCGGTGCCGTCCATCACGCTTTCGCTGATGGCCGAGCGGTCGGCCGTGTGGGTGAACATGTGGACCATGAACACCCCGCCGGGATCGACGATCCGCCGGTCGCCGCCCATGAACAGGAAGTTGCAGGCCGAAAAGCAGGTCCAGCCTTCCGGGATGCGGGTGAGCATGCCGGTGAACGAGCGGATGATGCGGCCGGCCTCGTTGCCGGCGCGGGCATCGCCCCCGCGCGAGCGGACCCAGATCTCGCCGATCATCTCGTCCGCCTCGATCGCGGTGCGCAGGCGGGCGGGCAGGGTGGCATCGATCACGCCTTCGGCCACCAGCACCCGTCGCCCGCCGACATCGCGGGTGGTCAGCGTCATCGCCGTGGCCGGGCCCCAGTCAAGGGTGGCGGGGCAGCTAGGATTGTCCGGATCTACCGGCGCGGCGCCCGCCAGCATGGCCGCAGCAGCGAGGACCAGCGCGGCGCGGGCCGCCTTCATGCCGCAATCGAGTAGCGCGCCGAACCCGGCCGGCGGCACATGCGCTTGTCGGCGCGGGTTTCCTCGCCGCGCACGATGATCACGTCGCTCACGGTAATGCAGTCGAGCCCGCTCCTGCCGGTATCCTCGCGCGCGGTGACGGTGGAGGTGCCGGACACGTCATCGCGGGTGTTGGATTGCCATGCCGCCATCTGGCCCACTTCAGGAACGCCCTCGCCATCTTCACCGATGCCACGCGTCGCCTCGATTGTCGCCTCTGCCGCCTGCTGCTGCTCCTGCGGGTCGAGGCGGCAGGCGATGGCGGTGGAAAGCTGGTCGGAAAACTCGGACAGCGGGACATAGGAAGACACGCCTGCGCGACTGGCTGCATCGCTTGCCGCGCCGCTCAGGACATCGCCCATTATGCGCGAGCCGACACTGCTCGACGAGCCTTCGCTGCAAGGGTCTGACGGGGGGCTGGCGGCATTGTTGGTGACCCGCCGCAGGATGCCGCCGAACTGCGCCTGGGCCGGCACACCGGTGGCAACCAGCGCCATGCCGGAAAGGGCGAGTGCGACCTTGCCGATGCGATGCGTCATGAGTCCGCTTCCCCTTGCCTGATGTCCTGCGGGATACTCCCTCGGCCCGGTGGAGGCAATCGCCCTGTCTCAGCTGTCCGGAACGTTCTGTCGCAATTCCTCCAGCCACACGGTTGCCACCGCATCACTGGGCGCGCGCCAGTCGCCGCGGGGGGAAAGGGCGCCGCCGCTCGAAACCTTGGGGCCATTGGGAATGGCGCTGCGCTTGTACTGGCTGGTCTGGAAGAAGCGCCACAGGAAGTTCTCCATCCACTTGCGGATGGTGGCCAGGTCATACTGGTTGCGGGCGCTTTCGGGGAAGAACGGCGGCCATTCGCCCGCCCCCGCATCGCGCCAGGCGTGCCAGGCCAGGAACACCACCTTCGACGGCCGCAGGCCCCAGCGCATCACGTGGTGCAGGAAGAAATCGTTGAGTTCGTATGGGCCTACCGCGCTTTCGGTGCTCTGGATCGTGCCATCGGCCCCCACCGGGACCAGTTCCGGGCTGATCTCGGTATCGAGCACGGCCTGAAGCACTTCGTCGGTATCATGGGTGAACTGTTCGGACCGGACCGCCCAGCGGATGAGGTGCTGGATCAGGGTCTTGGGAACCCCGGCGTTGACCGCATAATGGCTCATATGGTCGCCCACGCCATAGGTGCACCAGCCCAGCGCCAGTTCGGAAAGGTCCCCGGTGCCGACCACGAAGCCCTTGTGCTGGCCGGCCAGGCGGAACAGGTAATCGGTGCGCATTCCCGCCTGCACATTCTCGAACACCACGTCATAGACCGGGTGGCCATCGGCAAAGGCGTGGCCGATATCCTCCAGCATGCGGTTTGCGGCGGGGCGGATGTCGATTTCCTCCGCCGTGATGCCGAAGGCCTGCATCAGCTTCCAGGCATTGCCCCTGGTGTGGTCGGTGGTGCCGAAGCCGGGCATGGTATAGCCGCGGATCATGGTGCGCGGCAGGCCCAGCCGGTCGCAGCACTTGGCCGCCACGATCAGCGCGTGGGTGGAATCGAGCCCGCCCGATATGCCGATGACGAGGCTCTGCGGCTTCGTCGCCTCCACCCGCCGCATCAGCCCGTCGACCTGGATGTTGAACGCCTCGAAGCAGTCCTCGTCCAGCTTGTGCTGGCGGGCCGGCACGAAGGGGAAACGGGCAATCGGACGGACAAGGCCGATGTCGCCCCGGGCCGGGGCATGGGGCATGGCGATCACGCGGAACCGGTCGGCAGGACGACCGGCCGCCTCGATCGCATCGTCGAAGGTCTTGTTGCGGATGCGGTCGCCCATGATCGCCTCGCAATCGACATCGGCAATGGCGAGTTCGGGGTGAAGGGCAAAGCGTTCGCTTGCCGCCAGCAGCACGCCCAGTTCATAGATGAAGCCCTGCCCGTCCCAGGCATGGTCGGTGGTGCTCTCGCCATGCCCGGCGGCGGAATAGACATAGGCGGTTGAAGTGCGCGCCGAATGGCTGCGGGCCAGCAGGTGCCGCTCATCGGACTTGCCGATGACGATGTTGGAGGCCGACAGGTTGGCGCAGACCGTTGCACCCGCCAGTGCCCCTTCGATGGAGGGCGGGGCGGGGCTCCACATGTCCTCGCAGATTTCCACGTGCAGGCGGAAATCGGCAATCGCCGTGCTCTGGAACAACAGGTCGACGCCGAAGGGCACGGCCTTGCCGCCAAGGCTGATGGACGCGCCCTTCACGTTGCGCCCGTGCGCGTACCAGCGCTTTTCGTAGAACTCGCGGTAATTGGGCAGGTAGCTCTTGGGTACCACGCCCAGGATCTCGCCCCCGGCGATCACCACTGCGCAGTTATAGAGCTGCCCCTGCGCCATAAGCGGCGCGCCGATCACCAGCACCGGGGCCAGCGCGCGGCTGGCTTCGGCCACTTCGCCCAGCGCCTGTGTCACCCGGTCGAGGAAGGCCGACTGCATCACCAGGTCATCCAGCATGTAGGATGACAGGCACAGTTCGGGATAGATCACCAGGTCGACCTGGGCATCGTGCGCGCGCCGCGCCTCGGCGATGATGGCATCGCGGTTGAACGGCACGTCGGCTGTGCGCACGGCAGGGGTGCTTGTCGCCACGCGGACAAAGCCGTGCCGGTGCATGGCGTGGAACGGGAGGGTCTGGCTGAGCATGGCGGAAGCGGCGGGCCTTTCGGGTAGGGCGGGGTCCAGCCAGTCGGCGGGGTCGCAGATGCCCAAACTGGCGAGGTGTTTCTGGACCGGCGGGCGCGGGATCTTGCCCTTGGCCTCCCAGCCATAGACGGTGCGGCTGGGCCAGGGTTCCGGG
>CAZTED010000173.1:0-5160 GCA_964612175.1 uncultured Sphingomonadaceae bacterium | reverse complement strand
GGCTCGGAATAGCCCTTGGCTTCGAGTGCGCGCAGGATCGGTTCGGCAAGGCCGAGTTCGGTAAAATAGGACATGATAATCTTTCGTCGTTCACTGGTCCGCGCCCCGGACGGATTCCGGGCGCGAAAATGGGCGCCTTTAAGGCGACCCAAGCGTGACACGGGTTGCTTTGGCAGGTGACCACCCAGGCCATTGAAGGCCTGTCCCGGTGCCGGTCCTCACCCCTGTTGGAATTGGGGAGGCTCACGCTCGCTTGCCGGGTAACGCGACGAATTCGCGCTGGTCGAGGCGGCATATAATGGTATTTCGTTAACAAGCAAGGAAATTGCGTGTCAGGGCATTTCCTCGGCCAGCAATTCCTCCACCCGGGCGCGGGGCGGGAACCCTTCAGCGATCCAGCGGCGTTCCACCGCACGCAGCACTCTGGCCACTTCCGGTCCGGCGCCGATGCCCCTGGCCACGATCTCTCCGCCTTTCAGGGGCAGTTCGGGAATGGTCCATCCCGCCAGCGGTGCCGGGTCCACGCCGGCCAGCAGCAGCCGGTCATGCGCCTGCTCGATCCCGGTGTGATAGGCCAGCGCGCGCGGGTTGCCGGCATCGGCCACATCGCGCGCAGCGCAGGCGGCAAGGTGCTTGCGCTGCGCGACCGACAGCTTGAGGCGCGCCGCCACCTTCTCCGCCAGCGGCGGATCGGGGGGGAGCAGAGCCGCCATCCGGCGCAGGGCCGCTGGCGATGCGCCGAAGCGGGCCTCGGCCTCGACCAGGGCGGCCAGCGCAGCCAGCCCTTGCGCGCCCGCTTCCGGCAGGACCACCGGCAGCACGCCAAGGCCCTGCATCCTCTCCACCGTGGCCACCGGATCGGGCAGGGTGAGTATGGCAAGCAGTTCGGCTGCCACCCGCTCGCGCGAGAGGCCCTTTAGCGTGTTGGCAAGGTCGTGGCAGGCGGCCTCGGCCTCGCCATCGGCCATGGCGCCGAAGCGGGCCTGGAAGCGGAAATACCTGAGGATGCGCAAGTGGTCCTCGCGGATGCGCTGGCGGGCATCGCCGATGAACCGCACGCGGCGCTCGGCCAGATCGTCCTCGCCGCCGAAGAAGTCGGCAATCTCCAGCGTCAGCGGATCGGCATATAGCGCATTGATCGTGAAATCGCGGCGGGCGGCATCATCGCGCCAGTCGCTGGCGAAGGCCACGGTGGCGCGGCGGCCATCGGTGGAGACATCGTGCCTGAGGGTGGTCACTTCCACCGGTCCGCCCGGCAGGAGCGCGGTGACCGTGCCGTGGGCAATCCCGGTGGGCACGGTGCGGATACCTGCGGCCTGGCACAGCGCCACCACCTGTTCCGGCCGGTGGGTGGTGGCGGCATCGATGTCCTTCACCGGCAGGCCCAGCAGCGTGTCGCGCACGGCGCCGCCGACCCAGCGCAGGGTGCCCGGGCCAAGTGCCGCCACCAGGGCGGCAAGGTCCTCCCGCTGCGTCCAGGGTGCGGCGGGAAGCGTGCTCATCGCTTCCCTTCCAGCCATGCCAGCCGTTGCGCCAGGTTGACGATGATCGCCGCCGTCACGCCCCAGATCCGGTGTTCGTTCCACATGATCTCGATATAGGGACGCAAGACGCCCGCGAATGTCGTTTCCTTCTGCACATGGTTTGCAGGATCGAGGATGAAGGAAAGCGGCGGCTCGAACCAGGCAGAGACTTCATCCGGGTTGGGGACCAGCGGCAGGTCCGGCGGGACCATGGCGACCACCGGGGTAATGTCAAAGCCGGTGCCGGTCACAAGGCGGTCGGTGCTGCCGATCACGCGCACCAGTGCCGGATCGATCGCCAGCTCCTCGTTCGCCTCGCGCAGCGCTGTGGTCACGGCATCCTCGCCGGGATCGCACTTGCCGCCGGGGAAAGCCACCTGGCCCGGGTGCTTGCGCATGTCGGCGCGGCGGTGGGTCAGGATCACGCCGGGCTCGCTGCGTTCGGTTATGGCGATCAGCACCGCGGCCTTCTGCAGGGTTTGCGGCATGGTCACGGCAAAGCCGGGTTGCACCGGCACATCGCGGCTGTGGCCACGCTCGAAGTGATCGGCCAGGCGGTCGAAGATTTCCATCAGGCGGAGCAGGGGCGGGTGCGGCAAAGCATATGCCGTCACTTGGCAGGAAGTGTCAGCCCTTCCAAGGCCCCAGCGTGCCTTCGCGCGGCAGGATGGCGGGATTTGCACAGCGCAGCAGCAACCGGTCCCGCTCCCACGGGCCGGGAAGGGTCCAGCCGCCGGTGTGTTCCGCAGTAAAGCCGAACCGGCCGTAGTAGGGTGCATCGCCGATCAGCACCTGCGGGAGCGGGGCTGCGGGGTCGATCGCCTGGGCCTGGGCCAGCATCAGGGCGGTGCCAAAGCCTTCGCCCTGCCGTTCGGGCAGCACGGCCACGGGGCCGACCATGATCAGCGGATGGGCGCGGCCCTGCGCATCGGTCAGCGCGACCGGCCAGGCCTGGATCGTGGCGACCAGCATCTGCGCCTCGTCCACCAGCGCGAAGCTGAGCGCGGGAAGGTACTGCGCATCGCCCCTGACCTTGTAGGCCGTGCGCTCCAGCCGGCCCGGACCGAAGGCGCGGTCGAGCAACTGCTCGACCAGTTCGGGGTCGACCGCGTCGAGGGGAATCAGCGAAGGCGCAAGAGTATCCATTGGGGCCGCGCCGATAAGGGCGCAGGCCCCCCTGTGCAATTGTTACTGCGGTTACCTGTTGCTGCGCGGTCCTATTGCGCGGGTGTCAGGTGCAGCAGGCGGCCGCGCGGGCCATCCTCCACCACCCACAGCGAACCGTCGGCAGCCTCGGCAATGTCGCGCAGGCGGGCCGGGAACTTGTAGCGCGCCTCCTCGGTCGCGGTGCCGGCTTCGGCATCCACCGCAACGCGCACGATCGAAGTCACGCTGCTCATCGCCGCGATAAGCGCCTGGCCGCGCCATTCGGGGAACATGTCACCGCGATAGAACAGGAAATCGCCCGGCGCGATCACCGGGTTCCAGTATATCGCGGGCTTGACGAAGCCGTCGTCGGCGGTGTGGTCGGGGATCGGGTCGCCGTTGTAGTTGTCGCCATAGGAGCGGGTCGGCCAGCCGTAATTGTTGCCCGGTTCCACCAGGTTCAGCTCGTCTCCCCCGCGCGGACCGTGCTCAAGGTCCCACAGGTTGCCATCAAGGTCGAACTGCAGGCCCAGCAGGTTGCGCTGGCCGTAGGACCATATCTGGTCCGCCGGCGAGCCCTGTCCGGCAAAGGGATTGCCTGCCGCCGGCGTGCCGTCGAGGTTGAGGCGCACGACCTTGCCAAGGTTGTTGTCGAGCTGTTGCGGCAGGAGTGGCTGCATCCGGTCGCCGCTGGAAATGAACAGGTGGCTGCCGTCCGGGGTGAATGCGAACTTGTGGCTGAAGTGGCCAAATGCGCCCACCGACCGGTCCTGCTGCCAGATTTCGGTGAGGTCCGAGATCGTGCAGGCAGAGGCATCGCAGGCAAACTGCCCGCGCGCCGCCACGGCGCGGCGGTTGGTGCCTTCGGTGGTCTGCGCCCACGACAGGTAGATCGTGCCGCTTGTCGCATAGTCCGGCGCAAAGGCCACATCGCCAAGGCCGCCCTGTCCGCCATAGCCGACCGTGGGCAGGCCATTGACCGGCAGCGTCGTGCCGGTGGCCGGGTTGTAGTATTTGGCGGTGCCGGCCTTCTCGGTGATCAGCAGGTTGCCGGTGCCCGGTTCCACCGCGATGGCCCAGCCTTCGGCAAGGCCGATGTGTGCGGTTGCGGAGAAAGGCGAACCGGCTTCCAGCTCTACGGCTTCGCCAGTCACGGTCTGGGCCACGGCGGCGCTATCCCCCACGGCGGGCGCGCCGCAGCTTGCGGCCAGGAACGCGGCAGGGAATAAGGCGAGGCTGAGGATCTTGTTGGACATGCTCTCCGGTACTCCGTCTGTCGATGTGTCGGCCCTCTATTCGCCCGCTGCGCCGGTTGCCGGCGTGGATGAGGCGGGGCGGGGCCCTCTTGCTGGCCCGGTTGTGGCGGCTGCGGTGATCCTGTGCAAGCGTGGACCAAGGGGCATAGGGGATTCAAAGGCGCTCTCCCCCGCCACCCGCGCGCGGCTGGAGGCCGAGATACGCAAGCACTGCGCCTTCGGCATCGGCGTGGTCGATGTGGCGGAAATCGACCGGCTCAACATCTTCGGTGCGACCATGCTGGCGATGACGCGGGCGATGCAGGCCTTGTGCGAGGTGACCGGCTGCCATGCGGTGGAGACCCTGATCGACGGCAACCTGACGCCGCAGGGCCGTGTCGACGGCTGGCGCTGGCCCGCGCGCGCGATCGTGGGCGGCGATGGCAAGGACCGTTCGATCGGCGCCGCCTCGATCCTCGCCAAGGAATACCGCGATCGGGTAATGATTGAAGCCGCGCGGGAGTTCCCGCATTACGGGTGGGAACGCAACAAGGGCTATGGCTCGAAGGAACACCTCGAAGCCTTGCGATGCCATGGTCCCACACCTCTCCACCGACGCAGCTTTGCGCCGGTGGCACAATGGGAGCTTCCGCTATGACCGCATTTACCGCCACGCAGGTTCCCTCGCAGCAGGGCCGCTGCATCATGGTGACGGGTGCAAACACCGGCATCGGATACGAAGCATCGCTGGTGCTGGCAGGCCGCGGTGCCCGGGTGCTGCTCGCCTGTCGGGATGAGGCCAGGGCCAGGGCCGCCATGCAGCGGATCTTGGCCGAAGTGCCGGGTGCAGACCTTGCCTTCGTGCCGCTCGACCAGGCGGACCTGGCCAGCGTCCGGGCAGCGGCGGAACAGGTCATGGCCGAACCGCGTCTCGACGTTCTGATCAACAATGCCGGGGTCATGGTTCCGCCGCTGCAGCGCACGGCGCAGGGTTTCGAATTGCAGATGGGGGTCAACCACCTGGCCACTTTCGCACTTACGGGGCTGCTGCTGCCTAAGCTGGCTGAAACCCCGGATGCGCGGGTGGTCATCACCTCCAGCCTCGCGCACCGGGGCGGAACGATCGACTGGGATGATATCAATGCCGAAAGATCCTACAACAAGAACCAGCGATACTACGCCAGCAAGCTTGCCAATGCGCTCCACCTGGTAGAGCTGGACCGCCGCCTGCAGGCGGCCGGATCGCCGGTCATGGC
>CAZTED010000172.1:0-5267 GCA_964612175.1 uncultured Sphingomonadaceae bacterium | reverse complement strand
CGGTGCGCACGGCCCCGGTGCGGGCCCTGGCGGCAGCGCGCTGTGTGGTGAGCGAAGCGAAGGCGCGGTTGCGGCTGGCGGTGCTGGCACTGCCAAGCGAATGGGTGCCCGCCCCGCGGAACACGCGGGTGCCGCCGTTCTCCAGCACGGTCACCATGTCGCCATCGCGCAAGGTGATGCGGTCCCCGGCACCGATCTGCCGGCCAACCGGGTACTGGCTGGCGGACGGCCCGCTGGAAGAAACCACCACGCCAGCATGTGCCGGTTGCGGCACCGCAACGAAGGCGGTGGCAGCCATCATGCAGGCTATGATCCCTTTACCCCAGGACATAAGACCCTCCCGTGTTTAAACCCCGACACCGTAATAGCAGGTTTTGCAGCGCCGTGTCAGCCGGATTGCTCGCCGCAATCCGCTCTATGCTGGTGATGGCCGCCGCCTGGTCGCTATCGAGCAGCGCTACTGCCGCGGCAAGGTCTGCGCGCGCATCTGGGGCAAAGTCTGGTGCAGGTTCAAAGAGTTCCACCGGACTTGCCCGCCCGCGCAGGACCACCCGGCCCATGGGTCGCCACCAGTCGAGGCTGGTGCGGCTGGCGAACTCGCGGCTCGCCATGACCGAGGATTGCAGCTCCTTGTTGGCCGCCTCCAGCCGTGCCGCGGTGTTCATCGAATCGCCAAGGGCGGTGTACTGAATACGGTTCTCGCCGCCGAAGTTGCCCACCACCGCTTCACCGAAATGCATGCCCACGCGGGTCTTGCCGATGCTGGGAAGCGCCGGGTCCATTGCCGCCACTTCCGCCCGGAACGCCTCGCCGGCCTGCCACAGCGCAAAGCCGGCGCGCGCGGCGTTGTCGGCATCGTCGGGTCGCGCAATCGGCGCCCCCCAGAAGGCGACCACTGCGTCGCCCACGAACTTGTCGAGGATCCCGCCATGGTCGAGCACCACCTGGCTCAGCATCTCGAGGTAACGGTTGAGCAGCTTGGCGACCATCTCCGGCGGAATCGCGTGGCTCATCTTGGTGAAGCCTTCGAGGTCGGAGAAGATGACATAGATCTCGCGCTTGGCGCCGCCTAGCTGTAGCAGTTCGGGCTTGTCGATGATCTCCCGGGCGATCGAGGCGGGCAGGTACTTGCCGAGGGCACCCTGGGCGAAGCGCCGCTGCACCGCTCCTGCCGCCCGCGCCGTGGCGGTGACGACCGTGAAGGCAAGGATCCAGCCCAGAGCCAGCCCCACTGCCGGGAAGCCGTATGTATCGATGCCCCTGGCGTGGAGCGCGAAGGGCAATCCTGCAAAGATGGCCAGTTGCCCCGCAAGCAGCAGTACCATGCGCCAGCTGCGCGCCTCGAGCAGGCCGGTCAATGCGGCGGCCAGCACGGTCAGCAGGGCAAAGGCCCACAGTGCCGCGCCGGGGACCTGCTCCAGCCGCGCCCCGTCGAGCATCTGGGCGATCTTGTGGGCATGGATCTCTATCCCCGGCGGGCGGACACTGCGCGCGCCACCGGCCACGGCATCGTCATCGATCCCGGAAAAAGGCGTCAGCGCGCGGTCATAGTCGATGATGTCGCCGCCGATCAGGACATATGATCCGCGGATCGCCCGCTCTGCCTCGGCACGCACCTCCGGGATCGCCATCAGCGCGTCGTCGGCATAGAATTCGATACTGGAAACGGCAAAGATCGGCACGTCCACCAGGGCTGGCTTGCGATAGCGGATTGCCCCTTCATAGCCGGGCAGCGTCGTGCCAGGCGGCTCTCCGGCGCTTTCCAGCATGGCCCTGCCGAGCAGCGGCACGCCGCCGTTTTCCGCATGCGGCCAGGTGCGGGTAACGCCTTCGCGCTCGCTCAGGGTAACGCTGCCGGGCCGCGCGTTGCTGCCTTCCAGCCGGGCCATGAAGGCATCGAGGTATTGCTGCTGCTCGAACTGGATGTCGAGCGCGTTGACGTCCACCTCGGCATAGCCGACCGCAACCGGCGTCTGCATCGCGCGCAAGGTTGCTATCAGGTCCTCGTCCTCGTCCTGCGGCTGGTCGAACAGCATGTCGATGCCGATGGCCCGGGCGCCCATGCCGTCGATGTTGCGCAGGGCGCGGGCCAGCATCCCGCGATCGAGCGGGGATCGCTTGCCCAGCGCGATCAGCGTGCGGTCGTTGTAGGCGATGATCCGGACCCGGTCGTCCTGTTCCACCTGCTCGGCCAGGACATAGCTGCGCCAGTCGAACAGCGCGCGCTCGGCATTGTCGGTAAAGGGCAGGGCCCACGAAAAGCGCGCCAGCATGAGGGCGGCGAGCAGCAGCAGCACGGTGAGTGCCAGCTGCCTTGGCCCGGCCTCGCGCACATTGCGCCAGCCGCGCAGGACCAGGCCGCGCAACCTTGGCCCCTCCCCTCGTTCGCCTGTCACCCTGATCCACCCCGGCTTGCCCATCCGCCTGCAAAGGGTGCGTCAAGGTCACCGGCAAGGCAAGGACAAAGCGGCCTTTATTTCGGCCGGGACAAGTGTTCTGATGCGCCGGGGTGTGTTCGATGGCCGAGTCGCGGGCAAAGTGCCTGCAACTGTCGGGCATCGCAGTTTTGGGGGATTGAACAATGGCCGTATCCGATCACGTCGACTTTGCGACCTTCATGGAAGGCGTCAACAAGCGTAACCCGCACCAGCCGGAATTCGTCCAGGCGGTGCAGGAAGTCGCCGAGGACATCTTCGATTTCATTGAAGACAAGGAGGAATACCACAGCCAGCAGATCCTGCGCCGCATTGCCGAACCTGACCGCGTGGTCAGCTTCCGGGTGTGCTGGGAAGACGACAATGGCAACATCCGCGTGCAGCGCGGCTGGCGGGTGCAGAACAACAATGCCATCGGCCCCTACAAGGGCGGCATCCGCTTCCACCCGAGCGTAAACGAGAGCGTGCTCAAGTTCCTGGCTTTCGAACAGACCTTCAAGAACGCGCTGACAGGCCTGCCGATGGGCGGGGGCAAGGGCGGGTCCAACTTCAACCCCAAGGGCAAGAGCGTGCGCGAGATCATGCGCTTCTGCCAGAGCTTCATGACCGAGCTTTACCGCCATATCGGCGCTGACGTTGACGTGCCGGCGGGCGATATCGGCGTGGGCGGGCGCGAAATCGGCTACATGTTCGGCCAGTACAAGCGCATCACCAACGAATTCACCGGCGTGCTGACCGGCAAGGGGCTGGAATGGGGCGGCAGCCTGATCCGCACCGAGGCAACCGGCTATGGCGCGGTCTATTTCCTGGAGAACATGCTGAAGCACCGCGGCCTGGACCTGCACGGCAAGCGGGCGGTCATCTCCGGTTCGGGCAATGTCGCAACCCACGCGGCGGAGAAGATCGTCCAGCTGGGCGGCAAGGTGTTGACCCTTTCCGACAGTGGCGGCTTCATACTCGATCCCGACGGCATCACGCAGGAAAAGATCGACTGGGTGAAGACCCACAAGACCCACCGTCGCGGGCGCATCGCCGAATATGCCGATGCTTTCCCCGGGGCGACATTCCATGAGGGCAAGACCCCGTGGGGCGTGCCGTGCGACGTGGCCCTGCCCTGCGCCACCCAGAACGAGCTGCTGGGCCCGGACGCAAAGCTGCTGGTCGACAATGGCTGCATTGCCGTGTCCGAAGGGGCCAACATGCCCAGCGACCTTGACGCGGTGCATCACTTCAAGGCGGCCAGGATCATGTTCGCGCCGGGCAAGGCGGCCAATGCCGGGGGCGTTGCCGTGTCCGGTCTGGAAATGAGCCAGAACTCTGCCCGCCGCAGCTGGAAGGAAGAGGAACTGCAGGTCCTGCTCAAGGACATCATGGACGGCATCCACGGCCGCTGCATCGTTTATGGCGACCAGGGCGGTGGCTATGTCGACTATGTGAAGGGCGCCAATATCGCCGGTTTCAAGAAGGTGGCCGATGCCATGCTGGCCTTCGGCGTGGTGTAACAGCGGCGCCAGTTCGCGATATCCTGCATCCGGCAAGTCTGCTGGACGGGTTCCGGCCACTCCTGCTCAAGCCGGTTCAGGAGTGGCCGCAGCCTAGAAGCTGCTGTCGAAGACGGCGCAGCTTGATACCGTGGCGGTTGGTGCCGGGTTGTACATGCCGTTGGCGCTTGGCCCGCCTACCAGGTCGCGGTCATCGCGCACGAAGAATGCCGCTTCCTTGCGCAGGCGTTGCGCCCCCAGCAGCCACTCCCCGATGATCGGCCGGTAGTCGTAGGTCACTTCGGTGAAGATGATCGCGCTGTTGGGCGGGGCCTTTACCAGTGCAGTCGGCGGCCCCATGCCCTGGAAGCCGGATGTGCCGGTGGCGGGCTGGAGCGTGCCTTGCGGCCCGTATTGCGAAGCCACGTCGAGCTCGCCCTTGCATCGCTGCCAGGCGATGATCTGCCGTCCGGTCGAAGTCTGCTGCAGGCTGGACACGATGATCCGGCCGTTCTCCAGCAGGGCGAAGGTCTCCCCGCCCTGGATCTCGGCACCCAGCAGCGTGTCGTTGATGTCGACTTCGCGCAGCCGCGGCAGGCCAAGGGGCACGGTGGTCTTCGCCCGCGAAAGGTTGTCCGCCACGGTCATGGCGATCTGGCTGGTCCGCATGTGGGCAAGGGCCAGGTTGATCAACTCGAACGATGTCAGCGACAGCAGGACGAAGATCGGGACGCTGAAGGCAAATTCGACGACCACCGAGCCGCTGTCGTCGCAGGTCACCAGTCGGCGAAAACACGCGCTCACCTTCCTGCTGGCCCGGGCGGGCCTGATGGCGCGCAGGCGGCTCATGCGGCGGGACATATGCGCACACTCGATTCGGCGGCCTGCGCGGAGAACGGCTGGTTGCGCAGGAAGGTATTGACCCTGACCGTCTGCGTCGGTTCGAGGTCAAAGAGCTTCCACAGCGGGAACGGGCGGACATAGGTCAGGGTCGCGCTGATCGCCACCACGTCCTGGGCGCCACCCCGGCCTTCAAGGCCGACGTCGGTATCGTAAAGCCCGTTGTTGTTCCGATCGACGAAACACTCTTCCGGATCCCAGAGGTTGTTGTTGTTGTTGTCCTCGAAATCCTCGGGAAGGGTCACGTCCACGTAGTTGGCATAGTAGACCGGATCGATATCGAACGAGATATCCGTTTCTGAATTGCTGGCTGGAATGACCTTGCGGACCTGGCTGTTCACCCTCTCGCCGATATCGTCCCACCGGGTGTTTTCCAGCGAAGCGGTCCGTGCCGCTTCCTCCACCGCGCCCTGCAGCACGGCCTTGGCATAGAAGGCGAAGCCGAATTCGA
>CAZTED010000171.1:0-5304 GCA_964612175.1 uncultured Sphingomonadaceae bacterium | reverse complement strand
CGCGCCTGGTGGAACACCGTGCTCGACCTGTTCAGCGCGGCAGACGTGCTGGTGCCGGTGGCGCGGCTCGAACATTCCTGGCCGGGCGGCCCGGTCGAAGGGCATTTCACCGCCCGCCATGGCCCCGACAATCGCTTCCTCGAAAGCTTCACCATGCGCGCCGACAGTCCCGCGCAGGTGCCCGACATGCTGACCCGCGCTGTCACCCGCTTCGACGAGATCTTCCGCCGGGCCCTGGCCGATGGCACCTTGCGCCCGGACCCGACACTGACGCTCGACATGGTGGAAATCAGCCCTGAACTGCGCGCCCTGATCGAAGAGGGGCGGCTGGCCGAAGCGGTCGAGCAGGCCGGGGCAGAAGGGCTCTCCCTGCCGGCAGCGGGCGGCGCGGACGGCGGCACCCAGCCGGTCCAGGCGCCGTCGATCAATGCCATCACCGTGCAGGCATCAACGCCCGATCCGCGCAGTTTCGATGCCGCGCTCACCGGAATTCGCGGCCTTGCCGGGGTGCGCGGCCTGTCCGTGACCAGCACGGCCATCGGCGGGACATCGGTGGTGCAGGTCAATTATGCCGGCGACCTGCAGGGCCTTGCCAATGCCTTGCGGGCAGCGGGGTGGCAGGTCACCGTGGGCAGCAACGCGCTCGCCATCTCGCGCTGAGCCGGGGCGGGAAGGCCGCGCCATGTCGCAAATCGCACTTCCCCTGAAGGCTGCGGGCAAAGGCCCGGGACGGATCGTGATCGGCGCGGCCAATGCCCATGTTGCCGAAGCCCTGGCCCGGCCTGAGGGCTGGCCGTTTCACACCGCCGTGCTCACCGGCCCGCCGCGTTCGGGCAAGTCGCTGTTTGCCCGCTGGTTTGCCGCTTCGGGAGCGGGCGAGGCGGTGGATGATGCCCACCTCTTGCCGGAGGACGAACTGTTCCACCGCTGGAACCGCGCCCAGGCCAGCGGCACCCCGCTGCTGCTGGTGGGCGGGGAACCGCCCTGGCCCATCGCCCTGCCGGACCTGCGATCGCGCCTTGGCGCCGCCCTGCAACTGTCCATCGCCATGCCCGACGATGCGATGGCCGGGGAACTGCTCTTGTCGATGGCGGCGGAGCGGGGCCTTGCGCTGGGGCCGGAGGCGGCGGCCTACCTGGTTCCGCGCTGCGGACGAACCGCGGCGGATATCGAGGCGCTGGTGGGAATGATCGACCGCTTGTCTCTGGAAAGGAAATCCCCACCTTCCCCCGGTATCTGGCGCGCTGCGCTGGAAGCGCTGCATGGCCCTGATGAGCCGCGCTTGCTTTGACGGGGTATCGGTGGGAGACTGGGTGCGACATGTTTGACCGGCTGATCAGCTACCTGGACTCGGTCCGTGCCCGCGATCCCGCGCCGCGATCGCGCTGGGAAATCCTGCTTTACCCCGGCGTCTGGGCGCTCGGTTTCCACCGCGTGGCCCACTGGCTCTTCGAAGGCCGGCTCTATTTCCTCGCCCGTTTCGTCAACCACCTGTCGCGCTGGCTGACCGCGATCGATATCCATCCCGGCGCTACCATCGGCCGCAACCTGTTCATCGACCACGGCTTCACCGTGATCGGTGAGACGGCGGAGATCGGCGACAACGTGACGATCTACCAATGCGTCACCCTTGGCGGCACCAATCCCACCAACGGCGTGCCCGGCAAGCGCCACCCGACCTTGCGCGACAACGTGATCATCGGGTCGGGCGCGCAGGTCATCGGCCCCATCACCGTGGGCGAACGTGCGCGGGTGGGGGCCAATGCCGTGGTCACCGATGATGTGCCCGAAGGGGCGACGATGATCGGCCTCAAGGCCCGCTCCACGCTGGTTCCTGCGGAAACCTGGCTGCGCGAATTCATCCCCTACGGCACGCCCTGCGAGGAACGGGGCGAGGAACCGTGCGAACCGGACACCAGCCGGATCGACAAGCTGGAGCGCGAACTGGCCGAACTGAAGGCTGAACTGGCGGCCCTGCGCGCGGCTGCCGAACCCGCGCCGCGCCGCCGCAAGAGCGGGACCGACGCCTGATGACGGGCAGTCCGGGCGATTTCACCGTCGTTCCGTTCAACAAGCCCTTGCAGCCGCAGCAGGTCGGCTTTGACCGGGCGGAGCTGTCTCGCATCCTCGACCTTTACGGCCGCATGGTCGCCGCCGGCGAATGGCGCGACTATGCCATGGACTTCACCCGGGACTATGCCGTCTTTGCCGCCTATCGCCGCACTGCCGACGTGCCGCAGATGCGGCTGGAAAAGCGGCCCGCCCTGCGAAGCCGGCAGGGCATGTGGGCCCTGTTCGGAGAGCATGGCCAGGTGCTGAAACGCGGGCACGAGCTGGCCGGCGTCCTCGCCCCGATCGAGCGCAAGCTGGTCAAGCTGGTCTGATCATTCGAAGACGGCGGCAGAGCTGACGCCGTGCCGCTGGTCGGCGGTCACGCGGTTGATGATCTTCAGCAGGTAGCTGGCCGATCCGATCCACAAGAGCAGCGTCAGCATGCCAAGGAAACTGGTGGCGGCGGGCGGCGTGGTCCACCAGGCGTTGCTCACCAGCGGCACCAGCGCGATCACCGTGGTCACGCAGGACAGCAGGAAAGCGGCGATGTGGCAGGACCACCAGCTGGTGGCATCGCCCACGCTGCTGGCGGCAAAGTCCGCCGGCTCCCCCTGGCTGCGATTGACCAGCTCGCGCATGGCCTGGAACGGCACCCACAGGTTGGCGACCGGGACATAGAAGCTGCCCACGGCCCATGCAGGCGAGAAGTTGAGCCCGCTCACCCCGCCTTCATGAAGGTTGGCATGGGCGCGCCATGCCCACAGGCTCACCGGGACAGCGCCCAGCAGCAGCACCAGCCACAGCGCCAGTTCGCCCAGCGAATAGAAGGCCAGCACTTCGGGCGGAGGATCGGCCAGCCGCAACTGCCGCGCCATGACGGCCAGCAGCAACAGCATTGTTATCGCCGCCACGCCGATAAAGGCCCAGATCGCCACCCGGCAGATCCCCGCCCGTGTCTCCAGCCGCGCAGCCCCCCGGTTGCTGACCGTCATTCCTATCCCCCCTGATTTACTCCCAGCCCGCGCAAGGCTTCCGCCAGGTCATCGAAATGGTGCACCAGCACGTCGGCCCCCATCTCGTGCGGCGGCACGTCGTGGTAGCCGAAGGAAAGGCCCACCACCGGCACGCCCGCATTCTTCGCGGCCAGCACGTCAAAGGTCGAATCGCCGACCATGGCAAAGCTGCCGCCGCCGCAGCGTGCAATCGTCTCGTGGATCATGTCGGGCGCGGGCTTGGCGCGCTCGCGGCCCAATGTGTCGCCGCCCATCACGCTGGCAAAGCGGCGGGTGAGGTCCAGCTCGTCGAGCAGCAACCGGGCGAGGTTCTCGGCCTTGTTGGTGACCACCGCCAGCCGAACGCCTTGCGCCTCCAGCGCATCCAGCGCGTCGAGGCAGCCGGGATAGGGCAGGGTGTTGGCGGCGATATTGGCGGTGTAATGCTCCAGCAGGCGGGCGTGCAGGTCCTCGAAATGGGCCGGTTCCACCGCCCCGCCGGTCACCTCCAGCGCCCGTTCCAGCATGCGCCGCGCGCCGCCGCCGATCAGCGAGCGCGTCGTCTCCAGCGTGACCTGCGGCCGCCCGGCATGGTCCAGGGCATGGTTGACCGCCGGTGCCAGGTCGAGCGCGGAATCGACCAGGGTGCCGTCGAGGTCGAAGCCGATGATGCGAAAGGGAAATGCGTCCATGCCCGGCGATGTGCCGCAGCGCGGTGGAATCCGCAATCATTTGGTGGCATGGCCTGTGCCCATGATGGATGCCGAACGACCGATTGCCGCCATTGTCCTTGCCGCGGGCAAGGGCACCCGCATGAACAGCCAGCGCCACAAGGTGCTGCACGAAATCGGCGGCAAGCCGATGATCGAGCACCTGCTGGACGAAGTGGACCGCCTGGCGCCCCGGCGCACCGTGGTTGTCGTGGGCGAGGCGCGCGAGCAGGTGCAGGCGCGGCTGGGTGACCGGGTGGCCTATGCCGCGCAGGACAAGCAGCTTGGCACCGGCCACGCGGTGATGCAGGCTGAAGGCGCGCTTGAAGGCTTTACCGGCGATGTGCTGCTGATGTTCGGCGACGTGCCCTTTGTCCGGGCCGAAACCATGATGGCGATGTTGAAGCGCCTGCATGGCGACGATGCTCCGGCCGCCGTGGTGCTGGGCTTCAAGCCGTGGGATCCGCGCCAGTATGGCCGGGTGCTGGCCGATGGCGACCGCATCCTGAAGATGGTCGAGTTCAAGGACGCGACCGACGAGGAGCGCCAGTGCCCGCTGTGCAATTCCGGCCTGATGGCGGTGCGCAGCGATATCCTGTTCACCCTGCTGGGCAATATCGGCAACGACAACGCGCAGGGCGAATTCTACCTGCCCGATATCGTCAACGTGGCCATTGCCGCCGATATCCCCACCGCCGTGGTGGTAACGGCCGATGCCGACGAGGTCGCCGGGATCAACAGCCGCGCCGAACTGGCCGATGCGGAGCAGCGTTTCCAGCAGCAGATGCGCGCCAAGGCCATGGCCCGGGGGGCCACGCTGGTCGCGCCGGAAACGGTGTTCTTCAGCCACGATACCGTGCTGGGGCAGGACGTGCTGGTGGAGCCCAACGTTGTCTTCGGCCCGCGTGTGACCGTAGCCAGCAATGTCCGCATCCGTGCCTTCAGCCACCTTGAAGGGGCGAGCCTTGCCGAAGGGGTGGAGATCGGTCCCTATGCCCGCCTCAGGCCCGGGACGGTGCTGGAAGCGGGCGCCAAGATCGGCAACTTCGTGGAAGTGAAGAACGCAACGCTGGGCGAAGGGGCCAAGGCCAACCACCTGTCCTATGTCGGCGATGCCACGGTGGGGGCAGGGGCCAACATCGGTGCGGGCACCATCACCTGCAACTATGACGGCTATTTCAAGCACAGGACGGTGATCGGGCGCGGGGCCTTCATCGGCTCCAATTCCGCCCTGATCGCGCCGGTCACCATTGGCGAGGATGCGATCGTTGCCGCCGGCAGCGCGGTCAGCCGGGATGTGGCCGCCGGCGAACTGCGCATGGTCCGCGCCGAACAGCTGGTAAAGCCCGGTTGGGCCGACCGCTTCCACGATGCGATGAAAAAGAAGAAGGAGGCGGCGAAGAAGTGAGCGAGGAACTGACCCACGAAGGCCTTGCCCTGCTGTTGCAGGCCAGCCGCGATTTCGCCCTGAAGCAGTTGGCGGAAGGCCGCCGGGTGGTGCCGTTTGCCGCCCGTGTCCAGGCATCGGGCGATATCGATTTCGTGCGTTT
>CAZTED010000170.1:0-5315 GCA_964612175.1 uncultured Sphingomonadaceae bacterium | reverse complement strand
CCGTGGAACCAGGTCTCACCGTCCTGTGCGGTCTCGATATGGCCGGCGGTGGGATCGAAGAAGTGCGCGCCGATCACCACCACGCCGCTGTCGCGGTATTTCTCGACGAAGGACACGCGCGACTGGCGGCCGGCGTCCTTGTCCATGTCGAAGGTGGCGGTGCGGTGCGGCATGGCGCACTGCATCGGGTGGTGCATCAGGTCGCCGGTGATCACGGCGCGCTGGCCCTGGCTCTCGATGCAGACATGGACGTGGCCGGGGGTGTGGCCGTAGCTGGGTTCGGTGACGATCCGCCAAAGTCCGTTCGGGCCCTCACCTTGAGCGATCACGTGGTCGGCCTCGATGAAGTCCGCCAGGCCCAGCTCCACGATCGGATCGACGCATTCGACGAGGTGGGTATCGCTGTGGTGGCCATCGTGGCGAAGAACGTTCTGCCAGGCGTCATACTCTGTCCTGCCGAACAGGTAGCGGGCCTTCGGGAAGGTGGGCCTGTAGGTGCCGGTTTCCGGATCCTTGTAGGTGTTCCAGCCGACATGGTCGAAGTGGAGGTGTGTGCACATCACCGTGTCCACCTCTTCGCGGGTCAGGCCGAGCGATTCGAGGTCTTCCAGGAAGCCTTCGGGAAGGTTGCAGAACACGTCGAAGTCCCGCTCGCGCCCGGCGCCGATGCAGGAGTCCACCACGATGACCCGGCCGGGTGCCTGCACCACGAAGCCCTGGAAGTTCATCCGCTGCAGCCCCTCGGGCGTGGCATAGTGCGGGTGCAGCCATTCGAGGGCGATCACCTCCTCGGCGGTCGCATCGGGCATGGTCATCTGGATGTTGTCGGTGAAGTTCCAGAGCTCGACAATGCGGGTGATCGTCACGTCACCCACCTTCCAGCTCATCATCGTTTCGCGTGCCATTGTGGCGTCTCTCCGGTTCAGGCGGCTTTGGCCGCTCGTTTCGCTTTCGGCTTGTGGCGTGCCACGCTTTCGGGCGGCAATTCGGCGGCAGGCAGGGGTGCCTTGCCCATGATGAAATCCGCACAGCGCTCCCCGATCATCACGCAGGGCGCATTGGTGTTGCCGCCGATGACCGTGGGCATGACGCTGGCATCGGCCACGCGAAGCCCGGCAATGCCCTTCACCCGCAGCTGCGGATCGACCACGCTGGCCGCATCCTTCGGGTCGCCCATGCGGCAGGTGCCGACGGGGTGGTGCACGGTATAGCCGGTGGCGCGGATATAGGCGTCCCACTGTTCGTCGGTGGTGCAATCGGGGCCGGGGGCCACTTCCACGCCATCGTACCTGGCAAACGGGGCGGAAGCGAAGGCGGCGCGGCAGATCTTCAGCGCGCGGATCAGCGGCTGGATGTCCTCGGGCTCCTTCAGCAGGTTGGGATCGATCAAGGGCGCTGCCGCCGGATCGGCGCTGGCGAGGCGCACCGTGCCCCGGCTCTTGGGATACAGCGCCACCGGGCTGATCGCATAGCCATGGCCCAGCGGGAAGGGCACCTTGGGGTTGGTCAGCCGCCTGGCCGGCTGGAACACGAACTGCACGTCGGGCTTCGCCAGCGTGGGATCGGTGCGCAGGAAGGCCACGCTTTCGAACACGTTGCCGGCCAGCGGGCCTTTTCTGGTGGCGAGATACCAGAAGAACCAGAACACGTCCCGCGGCATGGCCTTCCAGCTGATGCCGTAGGAGGTCGCATCCTTTGTCTCCATGTGGATGGGACTGGCCACGTGGTCCTGGTAATTGCCGCCCACGCCCGCAAGGTCGTGCACCACGTCGATGCCGTGCTCCTGCAGGTGCGCGGCGGGGCCGATGCCCGACAGCATCAGGATCTGCGGGGTCTGGATCGTGCCGGCGGAAAGGACAATCTCGTGGCGGGCGCGGATCACCCGGCCATCGACCAGCTCCACCGCCACGGCACGGCTGTTCTCCACCACCACGCGGGCGACCTGCGCCTGGGTCTGCACGTGCACGTTGCCGCGGGCCATGGCGGGGCGCAGCATGTTCTTGGCCGTGCTCTCCCGCAGGCCGTCGCGGATCAGGCCCTGGCGGCGGCCGAACCCTTCCGGGTCCGGGCCGTTGAAATCGGGGCAGGCCTTGAACTGGAGCGAGGCAAGGGCATCCATGAAGGCGTAGTTGAGCGGGTTTGGCCCTTCCACCATCTTGGCGTTGATCGGGCCGGACTTCCCGTGGAACACGCTTTCGGGATAGTCCTCGTTATGCTCGGTCCGGGTGAAATAGGGGAGTACCTCGGCATAGGACCAGCCCCTGGCGCCGCTGTCCGCCCAGTCGTCGTAATCGGTCGGATGCCCCCGGAAATAGACCATCCCGTTGATCGCGCCCGATCCGCCGATCACCTTGCCGCGGGGCACGCCGATGCGGCGGCCCGCCATGCCGGCCTGCGGCACGGTCTCGAACCGCCAGTTGGTCTCCTTGCGGCCGATGGCGGCGGCAACGAAGCTGGGCACGTGAATGAACGGATGGCTGTCATGCCCGCCCGCCTCCAGCACGCAGACGGTCTTGGTCTCGTCCTCACCCAGCCGCGCGGCCACGCAGGCCCCGGCCGAGCCTGCGCCGATAACGATGTAGTCGAATTCACCAGCGGTCATTGTTGACTCTCTCCCGCCCGCATTTGTGCGAGGGGGAGGGAGGCTTGGCAAGGCTAATTGTCACAGGCGTTAGGGTCGCGTGGGCTTCAGGATGGAGTTCATAGTGGGACGCAACGTCCACGAAATGAAGCCTCACTCCCCATCATACGCAATCGCCGCCGCTGCTGCCCCGCTCATCACGAAGCCGACAGGCCGCTCGGCCTCCTCGGTCAGGTGGCCGATCAGGCCAGCGGTCCTGCACAACAACCCTATCCCCTTCAGCGCCGCCACCGGCCAGCCGAGGTCGAGCATGATCGCCGGGATCGGGCCGTTGACGTTGACCGGCAGGGCGCGCCCGATGGTTTCCGGCAGGGCCGCCTGCAGGGCGCGCATCATGGCGACGTGCTCGCCGCTCACCCCGCGCTCGTCAGCCAGCTTCAGCAGCAGGTTGGCGCGCGGGTCCCCTTCTGAGTGTTGCGGGTGGCCGAAGCCGGGCAGGGCCTTGGTCGTCTGCCTGAGTTCGGTGATCTGGCGCACCGCAACGCTGTGCAGGTCATCGCCCGAAGCGCGCTGGTCCGCCACGCATTTGGCGTAGAAACGTCCGGCAACTTCCGCGCTGCCCAGCACCACGCTGCCGCAGCCCAGTATCCCCGCCGCCACCGCGCCCTGCACGGCTTCTGGCGCGGCGGCCAGCGTCATGCGGGCGGCGACCACGCTTGGCACCAGCCCGTGTTCGGCCAGCGCGCACAGCACGGCGTTGAGGAAGAAGCTCTGGTCCTCGCTGGGCTGCTGGCCCGTTACCAGGAACCAGAAATAGCTGGAGAAATCGAACTTGCCGATAATGTCCTCGCACAGGTCCAGCCCGCGCACGGTGATGCTGTCGGCATCGCTGGTGCAGATGGCGGAAAAGGGCTGGTCCTGTTTGCCGATGCGCATGGCTCTCTCCTCGATTGCACCCCTGTTACCCGCTGGTGTCGAGTGAAGTCGAGCCACGTTAGCGCTGTGGTCTCTCGACTTCGCTCGACACGAGCGGCTAGGGAGCCAGGGGAGAGAGTGGGAGAGAACAATGGCACAACCGCTGGCAGGCATTCGCGTGCTCGACATGGGCACCTTCATCACCGGTCCTGCCTGCGGCATGCTGCTGGCGGACCTGGGGGCAGAGGTGATCAAGGTGGAGATGCCGGACAGCGGCGATCCCTTCCGCGCCTTCAAGGGCGATCTCTACGCCCCGCATTTCCAGACCTACAACCGCAACAAGAAATCGGTCACGCTCAACACCAAGCTGGCGGAAGACCTCGCGGCGCTGGACGGGCTGGTGCGGGGCGCGGACGTGTTCATCCAGAATTTCCGCCCCGGCGTAGCCGAGCGGCTGGGCGTGGGGGCGGAGCGGTTGCAGGGCATCAACCCGCGCCTGATCTATGCCACCATCACCGGCTTCGGCAGCGATGGCCCGTGGAAGGACCGGCCTGCCTTCGATACTGTCAGCCAGGCCTGCACCGGCTTCCTGCGGCTGCTGCTGAACCCCGCCCGGCCGCGCGTGGTGGGCCCGGCCATCGGCGATGCGGTGACCGGTTTCTACACCGCCTACGGCGTGCTGGCCGCGCTGTACGAACGGGAGAGGACCGGGAAAGGCCGCAAGGTCGAAACATCGATGTTCGAGGCGATGAGCCACTTCAACCTCGACGATTTCACCCATTACCTCAGCGAAGGCGAGGTCATGGGGCCGACTTCGCGCCCGCACGTCAGCCAGTCCTATGTCTTCCAGTGCGCCGATGGCGGCTGGATCGCGCTGCACATGTCCTCGCCCCCGAAGTTCTGGGAGAACCTGGCCGAGGCGGTCGGCCAGCCGGACATGCTGGCGCGCCCGGAATTCGAAAGCCGTCCGGCGCGCATCGCCAATTACGAGAAGGTGGTGGATTTCCTTGCACCGATCTTCGCCACGCAGCCAAGGGCCTGGTGGGAGGAGCGGCTGACCACGCTCGAAGTGCCCCATTCGGCCGTCTATTCGAGCAAGGAAGTGGTCGAGGGGGATCTGGCCGCCCATCATGAGCTGGTGATCGAGGGGCAAGGGGTGCGCGGGCCTTTCCGCACCATCCGCAGTCCGATCCGCTTCGATGGCGAGGTGCACACCGGCGTCACCCCGCCGCCGGAGCTGGGGGCCGACAATGCCGAAATCCTCGGTCGCAGCTAAGGCTCGATTGCGTGCCGGCGCATATTTGTTAGGCTAAGTAACAAAGGGGCCGGGCAAGACTCGGACCGGAGGGAGAGAGACGATGAAACTGCCCAACCGCCTGCACCACACCGCCTATGTCACCAAGGACATGGAAGCGACGCGCCATTTCTACGAGGACGTGCTGGGGCTGCCGCTGGTTGCCACCTGGTGCGAAAGCGACATGCTGTTCGGCAAGGAGCGGACCTATTGCCACTGCTTCTTCGGCATCGGCGATGGCGGGGCGCTGGCCTTCTTCCAGTTCGCCAACAAGGAGGACGAGGAGCTGTTCGTGCCCGATATCCCGGCAACGCCCTTCGTCCACCTCGCGCTCGACGTGTCCAAGGAAACGCAGGACGAGATCGAGCGGCGGATCAAGGCCAACGGGCTGGAAGCGACCTATGTGCTGGAGCACGGCTATTGCCGCTCGGTCTACGTGGTCGATCCCAATGGCATGACGGTGGAATTCACCCACGACGATCCGCGCGCCGCCGATGGCGCGGCCGAACGGCAGGCCAATGCCCA
>CAZTED010000169.1:0-5335 GCA_964612175.1 uncultured Sphingomonadaceae bacterium | reverse complement strand
TGTTCGCGCCGAAGCCGATCGACCGCTTCTGCAGGCGGTCACCGATGATCTTTTCGAGGCCCGCGAAGGCGCCGCCGCAGATGAACAGGATGTTGGTCGTGTCCACCTGCAGGAATTCCTGCTGCGGGTGCTTGCGGCCGCCCTGCGGCGGAACCGAGGCGGTGGTGCCTTCCATCAGCTTCAGCAGCGCCTGCTGCACGCCTTCGCCCGAAACGTCGCGGGTGATGGAGGGATTTTCCGCCTTGCGGGTGATCTTGTCGATCTCGTCGATGTAGACGATGCCCTGCTGCGCCTTCTCGACGTTGTAGTCGCTTGCCTGCAGCAGCTTGAGGATGATGTTCTCCACGTCCTCGCCAACATAGCCCGCTTCGGTCAGCGTGGTGGCATCGGCCATGGTGAAGGGCACATCGAAAGTGCGCGCCAGCGTCTGCGCCAGCAGCGTCTTGCCGCTGCCGGTGGGGCCGATCAGCAGGATGTTGGACTTGGCGAGTTCGACATCGTTCGACTTGCCCGAATACTTGAGCCGCTTGTAATGGTTGTGGACCGCCACGCTGAGCACGCGCTTGGCCCGCTCCTGCCCGATCACATAGTCGTTCAGCGTCTCGCAGATCTCGCGCGGGGTGGCGATCTCGCCATCCTTCTTGCCGGCGATCGCGCCCTTGGTTTCCTCGCGGATGATGTCGTTGCACAGCTCCACGCATTCATCGCAGATGAACACGGTGGGGCCGGCAATGAGCTTGCGCACCTCGTGCTGGGACTTGCCGCAGAAGCTGCAGTACAGGGTGCTCTTGCTATCGGATCCGCTCAACTTGGTCATAACCTTCCTTGCTGCGCCGCCTTTTTCCGGCGCAGGAGTCGTCCCGCCAGTGTAGACCCGGCGGGCGCAATATCAATCAGCCTATCCTAATTCCCCCAGTCTTGATCCAGCCTGAAGGAGCAGGGTTGCCAAAATGCTACAACAGCATCTGCGGACAATAACGGCCCGGAGCCCCTGTTGTTACCCGGATTGCTACTCGGGCGCGCCGCCCGATCCGGTGGCGCCGTGGCCTTCCTCGCCATCGGTCTTGGGCCGGTGCGCGAATACCGCGTCGACCAGCCCGAAGGCCTTGGCCTCGTCCGCTTCGAGGAAGGTGTCGCGGTCCATCGCCTTCTCGATCTCTTCCAGCGAGCGGCCGGTGTACTTGACGTAGAGGTCGTTCATGCGGGCGCGGATGCGCAGGATCTCGCGCGCCTGGATCTCGATGTCGCTGGCCATGCCGCGCGCCCCGCCCGAAGGCTGGTGGATCATGATCCGCGCATTGGGCAGGGCCACGCGCATCCCCGGCTCGCCCGCGGCCAGCAGGAAGCTGCCCATCGATGCGGCCTGGCCGATGCACACCGTGCGCACCTTCGGCTTGATGTACTGCATGGTGTCGTGGATCGCCATGCCGGCCGTCACCACGCCGCCCGGCGAGTTGATGTACATCGAGATATCCTGGCTGTTCTCGCTTTCGAGGAACAGCAGCTGGGCCACGATCAGCGAAGCCATGTTGTCTTCCACCTGCCCGGTCACGAACACGATGCGTTCGCGCAGCAGGCGGCTGAAGATGTCGAAGCTGCGTTCGCCCCGGCTGGTGGATTCGACGACAACAGGCACCAGCGCGCCGGTAACGGGATCGGTATGGAAACGGTCGCGGCTGTCGCCGAACAGGTCGAACATGAAGGCCCTCTCGAGGTAGATAGTCTAGCGCCTATGTCGCGCCTGTAAGCGTGATGTTCAAGGGTCTTGGCCCTTTGCCTTGTGCACTGCTGCAAATCTGCGCATCAAGCGGGGCATGAGATTCATCAAGCATCCGATTGCCGCTCTCGTTCTGCTGCTCTGCGCCGGACCGCTGGTCGCCCAGGAGGCGGTGCCAAACGATCCGCAAATCGTCGACAATGGCCGGCCGGGCCTGGTCGATCCTTCGACCGGCATGCACGAGGACGACATTGCCGCGATCAATGCCGAGATCAATGCCATCGTCAGCTACAACCGGTTTGCCCTGAGCGATGGGTTCGTGGCGGCACGCATCCTTTCGGACAGGACCGTGCTCATCAAGGACAACATCGAAACGCGCGAATTTCCCACCACCGCGGGCAGCCTGGCCCTGTCAGCCAACAACACCGGCCGCGATGCGCCGCTGGTGGCGCGGCTGCGTGCCAATGGCGCCCGGATCGTGGGCAAGACCAACCTTTCCGAATGGGCCAATATCCGCAGCTCCGACAGCTCCAGCGGGTGGAGCGCGGTGAGCGGGCAGGCGCGCAATCCGCATGCGACCGACCGCAGCCCCTGCGGATCGTCCAGCGGCAGCGGCGCGGCGGTGGCGGCTGGGCTGGCCTGGGCGGCCATCGGAACCGAGACCGACGGGTCCATCGTCTGCCCCGCCAGCGTCAACGGCATTGTCGGCTTCAAGCCCACGGTCGGCATGGTCAGCCGCACGCACATCATCCCCATCAGTTCCAGCCAGGATACGGCCGGTCCGATGGCGAGGAGCGTGACCGATGCGGCCATGTTGCTGACTGCCATGGCCGGGCCGGATCCGCTTGATCCAGCGACTGTCCGTGCCGCAGATCACATAGGCGATTTCACTGCCGGGCTCGCCACGGCTTCGCTCGAGGGTGTGCGGATCGGCGTGCTTCGCAACCAGGTGGGCAATCTCGCGCAGCTTACCGCGCTGTTCGAGCAGGCCCTGCGCGACCTTGAGGCAGCTGGCGCGATACTGGTGGATGTCCCCTTCGAGCCGGATGCGAGCATGTATGCCGACGAGTTCACCGTGCTGCTCTACGAACTGCGCGAAGGGCTGGATGCCTATCTCTCCGGTTCGCCTGCCGACATCCCGGTCCGCTCGCTGGCCGATGTGATTGCTTTCAACGAGGCCAATGCCGGGGCAGAAATGCGCTGGTTCGGGCAGGACATCTTCGAGCTTGCGGCCAAGACCACGGACCGCGCCGAGTACGAGCGTGCGCGTGCCAATTCGCTGCGGCTGGCAGGGCCTGAAGGGATCGATCACCTTCTGGAACAGCACGATGTCGCGCTGCTGGTTGCCCCCACCGAAGGCCCGGCATGGCCGATCGACCTTGTGCTGGGTGACCATTTCACCAGCGGCATTGGTGCAGGCAGCCTGGCTGCCATCGCCGGCTACCCGCACCTCACCGTGCCGATGGGGGCGGTCGAGCGTTTGCCGGTGGGCCTGTCCTTCATCGGCCCGGCCTGGGCCGACGAGGCGGTGCTGCAGGCCGGGGCAGCCTACGAACGGGCACGAACCGCCGCCGTACCACAGCCGCGCTTCAGGCCCTGGTCACCCGATTGAAACGACAGTTTGTTACATAATCCCGGTTGTCGCCGTGGTTGTGCAGGCCTAACGGGGCCGGACTTAGTCAACAGAATGGATGTGGGATTGCGGCACTGCCTGGTCCAGTCGGGGCGGTTTGCCATGGCGCTTGCCATGGTGGGCACCGCCTTGCCCGCATTGGCCAGCGCGCAGGAAGTGCCGGCCAACCCGGGTGACCTCCTCGCGGGCGAGGCCGGTACCGTGGCTGGCGGGGTTGCCGAGTTTCCCCTCTCCTCCGCCCCGCGCGTCTATCTTCCGGCCGATTTCGAGCGGTTCGCGCCGCGCAGCGCGCTCGACATGGTGCAGCGGATTCCCGGCTTTTCCGTGGACATGGGCGGCGGCGGTGGCGGTGGTGGTCCGGGCGGCAACGCACGTGGTTTCGGCGAGGCTTCAGGCAACCTGCTCATCAACGGCGACCGCATTTCCAGCAAGTCGAACAGCGTCGAGGACGAACTGGCACGCATCCCGGCCAGCAATGTCCTGCGCATAGAGATTGTCGACGGGGCTACACTGCAGATACCGGGCCTTTCCGGTCAGGTGGCCAATGTCATAGCCGAGACCAGCACCATGGCCGGCCAGTTCACCTGGCGGCCGCAGATGTCGACCGGCCCGGCCCCGGTCGGCTGGACCGAAGGCGACATTTCGCTGCGCGGTTCTGCCGGCGGGGTCGATTACTCGATAGGCCTGGACAGCGACGGTTTCATCCGCGGCTCCGAAGGGCCGGCGATCTTCACCCTGGCCGATGGCACCGTGGACGAGAGGTTCAACACCCAGTCCGCGCACTTCCGCACGCCCTCGCTAAGCGGTCGCTTCACCTTCGAACCCGCGCCCGAGGTAACTGTGAACCTCAACCTCACCGGCGCCCTGACCATCTTCCGCAGCCGCGAGGCCGAGAGCCGCATAACCGGCAACCCGCTGCCCGATTTCCTGGAGCGCTTCCGCTCCTGGAACAACGAGCGGCGCTATGAACTGGGCGGCGATATCGAGTTTCCGGTGGGGCCGGGCGACCTCAAGCTGATCGCGCTGGAAAGCTTCCGACGTGGCAATTTCCGCACCCAGTCGCTGCTTGATATCGAGAACCTGGAGACCACCGGCAGCCGCTTCGAACGGCGCAGCAACACCGGCGAGCGGATCGGGCGTGCGGAATATGCCTGGATGATGCTGGGCGGGGACTGGCAGGTCTCTGCCGAGGCGGCGTTCAACCGGCTGGACAATGTCGCGCGCCTCTTTGCCTACGATCCTGCCGGCGCGACCTTCTTCGAACTGCCTTTCCCTGCCGGCGTGGGCGGCGTGCGCGAGGAGCGGTACGAATCGATCGTCAGCTACGGCACGCAGCTCGCCACCGGGCTCAGCCTGCAGGTTGCGGCGGGGGCCGAACGCTCGACCATCTCGCAGACCGGCATCAACGCCCTGTCACGCAGCTTCCGCCGGCCCAAGGGAAGCCTGTCGCTCGCCTGGGCAGCCGCCGATGGCCTCGACATCAGTCTCGAGGTTGCGCGGCGGGTGGGCCAGCTCAACTTCGGCGATTTCCTCGCCAGCGTGAACCTTTCCGACGAGAACCAGAACAGCGGCAACAACCAGCTGCGCCCGGAGCAGAGCTGGGAGACCGAACTGGAAATCACCCGCAACTTCGGCGCCTGGGGCTCGGCCACGCTGGCGCTGTTCGATCACCGGGTGGAGGATTTCGTCACGATCGTGCCCACGCAAGGGGGGCGGGAATCGCGCGGCAACATCGACAGCGCCCGCCGCTATGGGCTGCGCTTCAACGGCACGCTGGAACTGGAGGCGGCCGGCTGGCGCGGCGCGCAGCTGGATGTGCGGATAGAGGCCGAGGACAGCGCGCTGATCGACCCGGTAACCGGCGTCAAGCGTCGCTACGACCGCAATTCCCCGTTCGAGATCCGCCTCGATTTCCGCCACGACGTGCCGGACACCGACTGGGCCTGGGGCCTGGAGTTCCGCGATACACAGCAGGCGCTGGGCTA
>CAZTED010000168.1:0-5451 GCA_964612175.1 uncultured Sphingomonadaceae bacterium | reverse complement strand
CGATTGCGGCATTCATCCCCGCCAGCAGGTCCGCCACGGGAATGCCGACCCGCATCGGGCCGGCGCCCGGCTCGCCATCGGGATGGCCCGTCACGCTCATCAATCCGCCCATGCCCTGTATCAGGAAATCATAGCCCGACCGGTCACTGTAGGGGCCGGTCTGACCGAAGCCGGTGATCGAACAATAGATCAGGCGCGGATTGATCGCCTTGAGATCGGCATAGCCGAGGCCGTAGCGGGCCAGGGTGCCGGTGCGGTAGTTCTCGATCAGGATGTCCGCGCCGGCAACAAGGCGTTGCAGCACCGCCTGCCCATCGGGCTGCTGGAAGTCGAGCGCCAGAGAGCGCTTGTTGCGATTGACCGACTGGAAATAGGTCGATTCCCCCGGCACATCGTCGTGCGGCTCCCGGAACCACGGGGGGCCTACCCGGCGGCAGTCATCGCCTTCGACCGGCCGTTCGATCTTGATCACATCCGCCCCGAGGTCGCCCATTATCTGGCCGCTGTAGGGGCCGGCGATGACCCGCGTCATGTCGATTACCTTGAGCCCGGCGAGCGGTCCGCTTGCGGCAGGTCCTGCCATTGTCTCGTGCCCCTCCCCTTGCGAGAATCCCGGCGTTGCGCCCGGATTCATCCGCGTTGCTCAACCGCTGCCAGCAGTCCGGTGTGGTCGTGGATACCGCCATACTGCTTTTCCAGCACCAGCAGCCTCCGGAAATAGTGGCTGACCGCAAATTCGTCGGTCACGCCATAACCGCCGTGAATCTGGATGCCATTGCGCGAGACCGTCTGCCCCGCCATCCCTGCAACCAGCTTTGCGACGGAGGTCGTCCGGCTGCGGACCGGCGCGGCAGCACCGATATCGCGCAGCGCTGCATAGAGAGCGGAGCGCGCCTGGTAGGACGCCACGAACATGTCGGCAGCGATGTGCTGGATCGCCTGGAAGTTGCCGATCGGCTGGCCGAACTGCTGGCGTTCGCGGGCATAGTCGGCAGAAATGCGCACCGTTGCCTCCATCGCGCCGACCGCTTGCGCAACCAGCGCCACGCGGGCACGGTCAAGCGCGGCATCCAGCACGGCCAGCGCCGCATCACCTTGCGCAAGCAGGGCCTCGGCAGGCACGCTGACTTCGGCAAAGTGCAGGTCGGATGCCCGGCTGCCATCCACCAGGGGATAGCTGGTGGCCGCGATTGCACCTGATTGCGCCGGAACAAGGAACAGCGCCGGCGCGCCCTCCAGCTGCGCCAGCACGATGAAATGATCGGCCGAGGGCTCATCGAACACCATGACCTTGTGGCCCTGCAGCACATGGCCGGCAGCTGCTGCCGTGGCGGTCAGCGGAGCGAGGCCGGGGGCCTGCGGATCGGCATGGGCAAGGGCAATGCGCACCGCGCCGGCCGCCACCTTTTCCAGCCAGTCTTGCCGGAGGCCACCCGTCATCGTGGAATCGAGCACGTGGGTAGCAAGGATGCCGGTGCTGACCAGCGGCTCCGTCACCAGCCCCTGGCCCAGTTCCATCATCAGCAAGGCCACGTCTTCCATCGACCCGCCAAGGCCGCCGGCATCTTCCGGCACGGCCAGCGCCAGCCACCCCATCCCGGCCATTGCCGACCACAGCCGGGGATCGACCCCATCGGCAATTTCGCGCCGGTTGCGCCACTGCTCGAGGCCCGTTTCCGCCGCCACGAAACGACGGGCGGTATCGACGAGCATCTGTTGCATTTCGTTGAGTTGAAGATCCATGGCGTGCGCTCAGAGGCCAAGCGCGAGCTTGGCGAGGAGGTTCTTCTGGATTTGCTGCGAGCCGCCATAGATGGTGGAGGCACGCGCCATCATGGCCCGGCTCGTGCGCCCCTGGATCAGGTCCGGCCAGTTCGGATCCCCGGACGGTGGATGCTGGTCCCCGCCATAGTCGCGCAGGGCGTGATCGCCCAGGATGTCGACCTGCAGGCCGGTGATCACCTGTTGCAGTTCCGATCCCTTGACCTTGAGCACCGAGGCACGGGCGGTAAGCGGATAGTCGGATGGTTCTTCCGACAGGACCCGCAGCACCGACCACTCATGCGCTTCGATCTCGGCCGCTGCCACCGCCAGCCGCGCCGCCAGTTGCAAATCCTCTATGGCAGGACGGCCGTTGCGCAGGTGGGTGCGGGCCAGTTCCCGTGTGCGGGCCAGTTCCCGCTTGATCCAGAACACGAACGAGCTGGTCGCGCGTTCGTGGTTGAGCAGGAACTTGGCATAGGTCCAGCCTTCGCCTTCCTGCCCGACGAGGTTCCCGACGGGGACAACCACGTCCTCCAGGAAGACTTCGCACAGATGCGCCTCGCCGCTGATGTGGCGGATGCGACGCACCGTCACGCCGGGCGTGGTCAGATCGATCAGCAGGCAGGATACGCTGCGCTGCGGCTTGCCGGTGGTGTCGGTCTTGACCAGGCAGAACAGCCAGTCCGCCTCAAAGGCACCGCTGGTCCAGATCTTGGAGCCATTGACGATGTAATTGTCACCCACGAGCCGCGCCTGGGTGCGCAGGGCAGCAAGGTCAGAACCGGCACCAGGCTCGGAAAAGCCCTGCGCCCAGATTTCGCGTCCGTCACGGATCGGCGCCAGGAAGCGATCGCGCTGCTGCTGCGAACCGAAAGTGTAGAGGACAGGGCCGACCATGTGTGACCCGATCCAGTTGAATTCGGGCGCATCCGCGGCATACATCTCGTCCTCGAAGATGAACCGCTGGAGCGGCGTCCAGTCGGTACCGCCCAGCTCCACCGGCCATGCCGGCACGGACCAGCCCTCGGCATCCAGTGCGGCGATCCAGCGGCGCTGGTCCTCCAGGTTCGACGAGCTGCCCAGGATGCGGCGATGCCTGTCCTTGATGTCTGGTGGCAGGATTTCGGCAATCCTCTTGCGTACCATGCTCCGGAACTGCTCGTCACGTTCGTCTAGCTGCAAGTTCACGGGGCATTCCTGGCAAGATCATGCGCATGCTGCGCGGCAAGTTTGCAGGGCTAACAAACAGGCGATGATGCCGCCATCTCGTGTCGGCCGGAGGACGCACAAATCATCGGTGTGATTCAGGCAGGCCGGTCAGCCAACCGGCAAGGGCCGGCCCGGCGATCAGGCGGGCAATGCATCCCGTCGAAGGCCGGCTGCTCCATCCGCCGCCCGGGCAAAAGCGCCAAAATTCGCCGCCACCTCTTCCTGAATAATGCGGGCAAAGTCGGCCTCGTTCTCACGCAGAACGTCGGTGAGGCCGGCAACGCCGATCACGATCCGCTCCTCGTTATCGAACTGGGGAAGGCACTGGGCTATCATCCCGCCGCCCTTGGTTACCCCGTCATAGTTCGACGCCCAGCCCTGGGCGCGCGCCGCGTTGACCCGCTCCAACAGCGTTGCAAGGCAGACATTGTCGCCCAGCTCGGCATTATGGCGCAGGGCCAGCCGCCTGATGTCGCTGTCCTGCAGGTCAGCCAGCAAGGCGAGCCCGGTTCCCGAACGGACCAGCGGACGCCGTGATCCCTTGACCACGAACATGCGCAGCGCGTGGGTCGCCTGCACCACGTCGATATACTCGGACCATGTCCGGTTGCGGACCGCCAGCACGATGGCCTGGCCGGTACGCATGTTCACCCGCTCCATCAGGCGGGTCAGCGTTCCATCGCGCACGACCGGTCCGTTGATCCAGCTGCCCAGCAAGGCAACGCGGGTGGTTGGCCCGAACGCGCGGGTCTTCGGATTGAAGTAGAGGTACCCCATCACCACCATGCTGCGCAGCAAGACAGACGTGCTGGACTGGGGAAGATCGAGCAGTTCCGACACTTCCGACACCAGCGCCTCGCGCCGCAGCACGTCGAACAGCTCGAGGATGCGCATCACCCGGCTGGCGGACTTGACCACGCGTTCGGTCTCTTCGTCCTGGCACCCGACGACATTGCCCTCTCCCAGGGCGCGGGACAACCTGCTCAACTGCATGGCGCATCTCCTCAATGCCGCCACCCTAGCGATCGCTAGGTTGGCGTCAAGAGACTTCCGCAAGTGCCCGTTCAGGCCGTCGCGTAGAGCTTGCGCAACGCCACCTTGTCGGTCTTGCCAGTGCTCTGGCGCGGCATGTCGTCGACGAAAACCACCGTCCTGGGGCACTTGTACCCGGCCAGCTGGGTGCGGGCGAAGGCGATGAGGTCTGCCTCGGCCAGGGTTTCGCCAGCTTGCAACATCACAATCGCGCAAACCGTCTCTCCCCACTTGGGGTCAGGCTTGCCGATCACCGCCGACTCGCGCACCGCAGGATGCCGGTCCAGCGCATCCTCCACCTCGCGGGAATAGACATTTTCCCCGCCGGTGATGAGCATGTCCTTCTTGCGATCGACCAGGAAGACGTAGCCCTGTTCGTCCATGTAGCCCAGGTCGCCGGTCCGGAAGGCGCGCCCGTGCATGGCCGCGCGGGTGGCGTTGTCGTTGTTCCAGTAGCCCCGGAAATTGTAGGAATTGTAGATGCACACCTCGCCCACCACGCCGGTGGGGCAGGGGTTTCCGTTATCATCGAGGATCACGCCATCGCATTCAGGCTCGAAATGGCCGACCGAGGCAAGGCGGCGGGTCATGTCCTCCCCGCCATCAAGCCGCACCTCGTGGCGCGGCAGGCGGCAGACACCGCCGCCCTCGGTCGAACCATAGGCCAGGTAGAAGATCTGGCCAAATCGCTCCAGCGCCCGGCGCAGCAGGTCGGTGGGAATGGTGGTGGAGGCCAGCATAACCATTTCGAGCGACGACAGGTCATAATCATCGATCTGCGGATGATCGAGCAGTGCCTGCACCATCATCGGCACCATGAAGCTGGCGTTGATCTTCTCCGCCTGCACCGTCTGCATGAAGGCCGTGGGATCGAATGACTTGTGCAGCACCGTCTTGCCGCCGACCCAATAGCAACCCAGCGAAGGCCCGCGTCCGCCAATGTGATTGGCAGGCGTGATCTGGAGAAGGGACAGCGCCGGGTGATTGGCGGTCGAGCGGGCGCTGATCACCTGCGAGCGCTGGGTTACCGGCACGCCCTTGGGCTTGCCGGTGGTGCCGCTGGTATAGAACAGGTAGACAATGTCGTCAGGCTCGGCCCGGCTGCGCGGGCCCGCCGGATCGCCGCCTGCCACCAGCTGCTCGTAATCCAGCGCCCAGTCAGGCGCCTCCCCACCCACGCAAACAAAGTGTCGCACGGCCGGCAGGTGCGGGCGCAAGCTGTCGATAGTGGCAGTAAAGCTGCTTTCGAAGAACAGCACCGAAGTACCGGAATCGATCACAAGATATTCGATTTCAGGCGGCGCGGCACGGAAGCTGAATGGTGCGGCGATGAAGCCGGCCACCTCGGCAGCGGCGTAGAACTCGAAGTATTCGATTGAGTTGGTCGAGACCATGCCGATCCGGTCCTGCTTGCGCACGCCAAGCCCTTCCAGCGCGGCGGCCAGC
>CAZTED010000167.1:0-5494 GCA_964612175.1 uncultured Sphingomonadaceae bacterium | reverse complement strand
TTCAGCAGCAGGTAGGACACTTCCATGAAGCTGGAATGCTCGGCCAGCTGTCCGATGGGATAGCCACGGTGCAGCAGCACGCCTTCTTCGCCATCGATGAAGGTCAGTGCGCTTTCGCAACTGGCAGTCGAGGTGAAGCCGGGATCGTAGGTGAACATTCCGGTCTGGGCATAGAGCTTACGAATATCCACCACGTCGGGACCGGTGGTTCCGGCCATGACAGGCAAATCGTGGGTCTGGCCGCCGACGGCTAGTTGCGCCTTCTTGTCCGTCAATTCACGTCTCCTGATTGCATAAAGTGCCTGATGCCTTCACCTCGTCAGCCACGAGCCTGCGCGTCGATACGCGCAAGGCTCTCGTCGCGGCCGAGCAGGGCAAGTACATCGAAAATTCCCGGCGAGGTCGTCTGCCCCGTGAGCGCCGCACGCAATGGCTGCGCAAGCTTGCCAAGGCCGACCCCCAGCGCCTCGGCATAGGCCTTCAGATTGGCCTCCAGCGGCCCGGTTGTCCAGTCCGTTTCCGCCCGGAGGCGCTGTGAAATGGCTGCCAGGCGCGCCCGCGCCTCGTCATCCAGCAGGGCCTCCGCGGCCGGTTCGATGACGATGGGATGGCGCTTGAACAGGAAGCGGGCGCCATCGGCCAGTTCGTTCATGTCCTTCGCGCGCAGCTTGAGCACGGGCATGGCCTCGGCCAGCAGGGCAACATCGGCCTCGGGCCCGATCCGGGCGGCGGCCAGAGCGGCCAGACGGGCATCGTCGGCAGCGCGGATGTAGTGGCCGTTCATGTTGAGCAGCTTCTTCATGTCGAAGCGGCTCGGTCCCTTGTTCACCGCGTCGATATCGAACAGCGCCACGGCTTCCTCGCGGGTGAACTCCTCCTTGTCGCCGTGGCCCCAGCCAAGCCGCAGGAGGTAGTTGAACAGGGCCTCTGGCAGGATTCCCAGGTCGTCGCGATAGGCATCGACGCCAAGGGCCCCGTGGCGCTTGGACAGCTTGGCGCCATCGTTGCCGTGGATCAGCGGGACATGGGCATAGACCGGTTCGGGCCACTGCATGGCACGGATGATCGTCAATTGGCGGAAAGCGTTGTTGAGGTGGTCGTCCCCGCGGATCACGTGCGTCACGCCCATGTCGTGATCGTCTACGACGACGGCCAGCATATAGGTCGGCGTGCCATCGGACCGCAGCAGGATGAAGTCGTCGAGCTCGGCATTGCTGACCGTGACGCGCCCCTGCACCCGGTCCTCGATGGTGCTTTCGCCCTCCTTGGGCGCCTTGATGCGCACGACATAGGGCAAGTCGGCCGGCCAGGCCTCAGGTGCGGCATCGCGCCATTCGCTGTCGATCCGGAAAGGCCGGCGCTCTGCCTGCGCCCTCTCGCGACGGGCCGCGAGCTCTTCCTGGGTCAGGTAGCAGCGGTAGGCGTGGCCAGCCGCCAGCAGCTGGTGGGCAACCTCGGCATGGCGCGGGGTGCGGGCGAACTGGAAAACGGGCTCCTCGTCACCGCCAAGCCCAAGCCAGTCGAGGCCGTCGAAAATGGCGGCGATGGCCGGCTCTGTGGAGCGGGCGCGATCGGTATCCTCGATCCTCAGCAGGTACTTGCCGCCATGGTGCCGGGCGTAGAGCCAGTTGAACAGGGCCGTGCGCGCGCCACCGATATGCAGGTAGCCGGTGGGCGAGGGGGCAAAACGGGTGACGACCTGCCGTCCGCCGTCTGTTCCTGTTCCACCGGTGCTTGCCATGTCGTTCTGATTCCTGTCCAATCCGCCTATGGCAACACGCCTGACGCCCATGGTCCCTGTGGGGGAGGAGACCGGCGATGCTGCAATGCGGCAATCGCCTTGGCGAATGCGCGCCCCTTTGTCCAGCATGGCCGAGGGGGCGGCGCGTTTTCTGGACCGGGCGGGCTTCGACCGGGGTCCATGGCTGGTGGTTGCGCTGGCCAGCGGGATCGCAGCCTGGTTCGTTCTTCCCGGCCCCCTGGAATGGGTCATGGTGCTTGGCGCGGCATTGCTCACGGCCCTGGGCGCCGTTGCCCTGTGGAAAGGCCATGATGAGCGCGGGCGGCTGATGACGGCCGTAATTGCGCTGGCACTGGTGTTTGCCCTTGGCATGGCGGTGATCTGGGCGCGCTCCGAAATTGTCGGGGCGCCGGGGATCGAGCGGACGATCCATGGGACATTCGAGGCCCGGATTCTGCAACGCATCCCGCAGCCTGCCGAAGGGCGGACGCGCCTTGTGCTCGCCACGCGCCATCCCGAAACCGGTGAGGCCATGCGGGTCCGCGTCAACTTGCCATTGGCCGCAGACGATCCCGCTTTCCGGCCAGGGGCCGTGCTGCGCCTGGATGCGCGGCTGACCCCGCCTGCACCACCGATGCTGCCGGCCAGCTACAACTTTGCCCGCGCCGCCTGGTTCGACGGGCTGGCTGCAACCGGATCGGTAACCGGCACGCCTCTGCTTCTTTCGCCGACCACCCGCGAACCGGCCCTAGCGGCCAGCCAGCGGGCCTTGTCTGCCCATGTCCAGTCCCGGCTCGACGGGTCTCCCGGAGCGATTGCCGCGGCCTTTGCCAGCGGGGATCGTGGGGCGATCGCCGAGGCCGACGAGCAGGCCATGCGCGATTCGGGCCTGACGCACCTCCTTTCGATCAGCGGCCTGCATGTCAGCGCGGTGATCGCGGCGGCCTACCTGCTGTCGCTCAAGCTGCTCGCGCTATGGCCATGGCTGGTGCTGCGGGTGCGCTTGCCGCTGATGGCTGCGGCAATCGGGGCCGTGGCCGGGATCGGCTATACCCTGCTCACCGGCGCCGAGGTGCCGACCGTACGCAGCTGCATTGCCGCGCTGCTGGTGCTGGGGGCACTTGCCCTTGGGCGGGAGGCCCTGTCGATGCGGATGGTGGCGGCAGCGGCGGGCTTTGTCCTGCTGCTGTGGCCCGAATCACTCGTGGGGCCGAGCTTCCAGATGAGCTTTGCAGCGGTCATCGCGATCGTCGCACTCCACAGCGCGGAGCCTGTGCAACGCTTCCTCGCCCCGCGCGAGGAGAGCCTGGCGCAGCGCTACGGGCGACGATTCCTGATGCTGCTGCTGACCGGTGTGGTGATCGAGATCGCGCTGATGCCGATCGTGATGTTCCATTTCCACCGGGCAGGCACCTATGGCGCGCTGGCCAATGTGATCGCGATCCCGCTGGTCACCTTCGTCTCCATGCCGCTGATCGCGCTTGCACTGCTGCTTGACCTTGCCGGGCTTGGCGGGCCGGTCTGGTGGCTGGCCGGCAAATCGCTGGAACTCCTGCTTGGCATCGCGCACTTCACGGCCGGACAGCCGGGTGCGGTGCGACTGACAGCCCAGATGGGCAATGCAACCTTTGCCTTGTTCCTGCTTTCAGGCCTGTGGCTGGCCCTGTGGAGGGGGCGGGTGCGATTGCTGGGCCTGCTCCCCGCAGCAGTTGCAGGCAGCCTGTTCGCGGCAACCCCCGTGCCGGACATCCTGATATCGGGAGACGGCCGCCATGTCGGCATAACCGGAGAAACGGAAGGGTTGCTGGTCCTGCGGGAGAGCCGAAGCGATTATGTGACCGACAACCTCCTCGAACTGGCCGGAGTCGCGGGGGAGCCGGTGGCGCTGGAGGACTGGCCCGGGGCGCAATGCAATCCCGATTTCTGCGTCGTTACCCTGCAACGCGGCGGGCGCGACTGGCACCTGCTGATGAGTCGCAGTCGGGCGCTGGTGACCGAGCGCGCGCTGGCAGCCGCGTGCGAGCGGGCCGATATCGTCGTATCCGATCGCCGGCTGCCATCAAGTTGCCGGCCGCGCTGGTTGAAGGCGGACAGGCAGTCGCTGGAGAAAAGCGGCGGCCTTGCCATCGTCCTTGATCCGCCAGGCGTGCAAAGCGTGGCCGACGAGCAAGGGCTGCATGGCTGGTGACGCCCGGCCTTCAGGCCCGCAAACTGAAGCAGCCCAAACGGATGAGGGGCATAGGCCGGTGCGAACGCCCTGTTCGGGGAATACGAAACCCCCGGGCTTCCTGCACACTGCCTCCCCACCTCCCCCTTGGGGGAAGCGGGGATGGCCAGCCGGACCTCAGTGGTATCGGCGCAGGAGGCCGGCTAGCTTGCCTTGCACCTGGACCTCGTCCTCGTCATAGATCTGGGGGTCATAGGCACCATTTGCCGGATCGAGGCGGATCTTGCCGCCTTCGTGGCGCAGGTACTTGAGCGTCGCTTCCTCGTTGCGGATCAGCGCGACCACGATCTCCCCATCGCGGGCAGTGCTGGTCTTCTTCACCAGCGCATAATCACCGTCGAGGATGCCTGCCTCGATCATCGAATCGCCCGAGACCTCCAGCGCATAGTGTTCGCCAGAACCAAGCAATGCGGCAGGGACAGGCAGCGACTGTTGCCCTTCCAGCGCTTCGATCGGGACGCCCGCGGCGATCCGGCCATGCAGCGGCACCTCGATCACATCGTTGGCGGGGGCGGGAGTAGAGCGTGGCGCCGCGATGATCCCGCCGGCCGCATCGTTGGCGGGCGCAGTGCGCGAGGCCGAAACGTCATCCGGCTGCTTGAGCACTTCCAGCGCACGGGCGCGATTGGCCAGGCGCCGGATGAAGCCACGTTCCTCCAGGGCGGAGATCAGCCGGTGCACGCCCGACTTGGACTTGAGATCGAGCGCGTCCTTCATCTCCTCGAAAGAAGGCGAGATGCCGCTTTCCTCAAGCTTCCTCTGGATGAAGATCAGCAGCTCGCGCTGCTTGGCGGTGAGCATGGGCTTGTCCCCTTAAATTCCGTTCCAATACGGGAACGAACGAGGAACAATTATGAAACAGATTTGCTCAAGTCAAGCGTTACCGCCATTTTCGAGCAGATAGGTTGGCAGCAGCATGCCGCGCGGCGCGGGAGGTGCATCGATTTCGCGCCGGATCAGGGCCTGTGCGCGGGAAAGGGCCGCAAGCGCGCTCGAATCCTGTTCGGTCACTGGCGCAAGGCCGGCAGGGCCCAGCGTGGCGCGAACGAACTCGAGGCGGTTGCCCACGCCAGGCAGGTCCACCGCCAGCGGCAGTGCAAGCGCCTTGGGCAGCGGCTCGCTCGCCCCGGCCATTCGCCGCAGCAGGGGCAGCAGGAACAGGAAGGCGGTGACGTGGCTCGACACCGGATTGCCGGGCAGACCAAGGATCACCGTGCCGCCCTTGCGCGCCACCAGCAGCGGCTTGCCCGGCTTCATGGCGATGCGCCAGAAGTCGATCGTTGCGCCCCATGCCTCCAGCGCCGGGCGCACGAGGTCATGGTCGCCCACCGACGCCCCGCCACTGGTCACGATGACATCGGAAGCGCCAGCCGCATCAAATGCCGCGACCAGGGCTTCGAGCCGGTCCGGCACGGGGCCGATCCGGTCTACCCGGGCTGCCAGCGGTGCGGCCATGGCGGCCAGCATCGCGCCGTTGCTGGCGGGGATCTGGTGGCCTGCCACCTGTTCGGGATTGCTCGCCAGCT
>CAZTED010000166.1:4411-5566 GCA_964612175.1 uncultured Sphingomonadaceae bacterium | reverse complement strand
GACCTGTTCAACATCCTGCTGCAGGTGATGGATAACGGCCGCCTGACCGACCATCACGGCAAGACCGTGGACTTCCGCAATGTCGTGCTGATCATGACCACCAATGCCGGTGCCGCCGATGCGGCCAGGCAGGGGATCGGGTTTGGCGCTGGCACGCGGGTGGAAGCGCAGGACGAGGCGGTGAAGAAGATGTTCACGCCCGAATTCCGCAACCGCCTCGATGCGGTGGTGCCGTTCGCCTATCTCGCCCGCGAAACGGTCAGCCGGGTGGTCGACAAGTTCATCCTCCAGCTGGAACTGCAGCTGGCCGACCAGAACGTGCACATCCAGTTCGACGGCGATGCCCGCGAATGGCTGGGCAACCGCGGCTATGACAAGCTCTACGGTGCCCGCCCGATGGCCCGCCTGATCCAGGACAAGGTCAAGCAGCCGCTGGCCGAGGAACTGCTGTTCGGCAAGCTCGCCAATGGCGGCGAGGTCCACGTCAGCGTCAAGGACGACAAGCTCGCCTTCGAGCTGGCGCCTGCCGCGCCCAGCGCCCAGAAGCCGCGCAAGTCCGCCCGAAAGCCGGCTCCGCGCAAGCGGCCCGAACCCTCGCGCGACGAGCCTGCCGGGGAGAAATAGGCCTGCCGGCGGAGACCCCGGGCGGCCCAAAAGGCGTCTGGATAATCGCGCGTAGCATGCCATCCTGACCAGGCATGATCGCCGATTTTGCCTGGATCCGGCCCGAGCCGCACGGCATCCACCTGGTGCCGGCCGATGCGTGGATCGATCCGTCCCGCGCCGTCGGCTGCGCGCTTGTCACCCATGGCCATGCCGATCACGCCCGTGGCGGGCACGGCTCGACCATCGCCACGCCCGAAACGCTGGCGATCATGAAGCTGCGCTATGGCACCGATGCCGGGGCAATGCCGGTTGCCTATGGCGAGGCGGTGCGCCTGCCGGGCGGGGTGATGGCCACTTTCATCCCCGCCGGGCACGTGCTGGGCAGCGCGCAGATCCTGCTCGAACACGCGGGCGAGCGGGTGGTCGTAACCGGTGATTACAAGCGACGCCCCGATCCCACCTGCGCCCCCTTCGAAGTGACGCCTTGCGACGTGTTCATCACCGAGGCGACCTTCGGCCTGCCGCTGTTCACCCATCCGCCGATCGAAG
>CAZTED010000166.1:0-4311 GCA_964612175.1 uncultured Sphingomonadaceae bacterium | reverse complement strand
TTCATCACCGAGGCGACCTTCGGCCTGCCGCTGTTCACCCATCCGCCGATCGAAGGAGAAATCGCCCGCGTCCTTTCCCGCCGCATGGCTGAGCCGGACCGCTGCGTGCTGGTGGGGGCCTATGCCCTTGGCAAGGCGCAGCGGGTGATCGCCGAACTGCGCCGCGCCGGTTACCATGATCCGGTCTACCTCCACGGCGCGATGGAGAAGATGTGCCGCCTGTACCAGGATTTCGGCGTGGACCTTGGTGAATTGCGCCCCGTGGCCGATACGCCGAAGGACGAGTTGCGCGGGGCTATCGTGCTGTGCCCGCCGGCTGCGCTGGGCGACCGCTGGAGCCGCCGCCTGCCCGATCCCGTTACCGCCATGGCCAGCGGCTGGATGCGCGTGCGCCAGCGCGCCCGCCAGCGCGGCGTGGAACTGCCGCTGGTGATCTCCGACCATGCCGACTGGAACGAACTCACCCGCACGGTGGAGGAGGTAAACCCGGCCGAGACATGGATCACCCATGGCCGGGAGGAAGCCCTGCTGCGCTGGCACCAGCTGGTGCAGCGCCGCGCCCGCGCGCTGGCGCTGGTCGGCTATGAAGACGAAGATGACTGAGGGGGGCGACTGACCGTGCAGCGTTTCGCCGCCCTGCTCGATGCGCTGGTCTATACCACCGGCCGCAATGCCAAGCTGGCGCTGCTGGCCGGTTACCTGCGCGACACGCCCGACCCGGATCGCGGCTGGGCGCTGGCGGCCCTCACCGGCGGTCTCGATTTCCCGGCGGTCAAGGCCGGCACCATCCGTGCCCTGATGCACGAACGGGTCGATCCGGTGCTGTGGTCGCTCAGCCGCGATTTCGTGGGCGACACGGCGGAAACGGCCAGCCTGCTGTGGCCCGAGCCGGTTACACCCGGCATCATGCCACCGCCTGCGCTGGGCGAAACGGTGGCCTTGCTGGCCGGTATGACCCGCCAGTCCGCGTCGGTCGAACTGCCCCGGCTGCTCGACCGGCTCGATTCATCCGGCCGCTATGCCCTGATCAAGTTCGCTACCGGGGCGATGCGCGCCGGCGTTTCCGCACGGCTTGCCCGCACGGCTTTTGCGCAGGCCTTCGGCGTTTCGATCGACGAGGTGGAGGAGTACTGGCACGGCCAGGCCCCGCCCTATGCCGCGCTGTTTGCCTGGGCTGCAGAAGGGGCCCCGCCGCCGCGCACCGACCTGCTGCCCCTGTTCCGCCCGTTCATGCTCGCCCACCCGCTGGAAGGGGGCGAGGTGGACCTTGCCGACTACGTGGCGGAGTGGAAGTGGGACGGGATCCGCGTGCAGCTGGTCCATGTCAACGGCGCTACCCGGGCCTATTCGCGGTCCGGCGACGATATCTCGGCGAGCTTCCCGGAAATGGTTTCGGCGCTGGATATGCCGGCCGTGCTCGACGGCGAACTGCTGGTGCGGGGCAGCCACCAGGGGGGCGAGACCGGCGGCGCGGCCAGCTTCAACGCACTCCAGCAGCGGCTCGGCCGCAAGAGCGTGAGCAAGGCCATGCTGGCGCAGTATCCGGCATTCGTGCGGCTCTATGACGTTCTGCTGCTCGATGGCGAGGACCTGCGCGAGCTGCCGTGGAGCGAGCGGCGGGCGCGGCTGGAGGCGCTGGTGCCGCGCCTGCCGGCCAGCCACTTCGACCTCTCGCCCGTGGTCGGGGCGGCGGACTTTGCTGAACTCGCCGCGATCCGCGAAGGCGCGCGCGACGAGGCGATCGAGGGGCTGATGCTGAAGCGGCGGGATTCGCCCTATGTCGCGGGCCGCCGTGCCGGGCTGTGGTACAAGTGGAAGCGCGATCCGCTGCTGGTCGATTGCGTGCTGATGTATGCAGCGCGCGGCAGCGGCAAGCGGTCGAGCTTCTATTCCGACTATACCTTCGGTTGCTGGGATGGGGACCCGGATGCAGGCGCGGACCTGCTGCCGGTGGGCAAGGCCTATTCCGGCTTCACCGACGAGGAGCTCGCCCTCCTCGACCGGCACGTGCGCCGGCACACGGTCAACCGCTTCGGCCCCGTGCGCGAGACAGACCGCAGCCTGGTGTTCGAGGTCGCCTTCGATTCGGTCCATGCCAGCAAGCGGCACAAGTCGGGCCTCGCCATGCGCTTTCCCCGCATCCGCCGCATCCGCTGGGACAAGCCCGCGCATGAGGCTGACCGGATCGACGCGCTGCGGGCGCTGGTTCGCGACCAGGGGACCTAGAGGGCCCGTGCCCGGCTCATCGTTACCCGATTATCAACCAATTTGCGCCAATGCCTGCCGCTGGACACACGCGAAAGGCAATTCATGCGCGGGCAGACGCTTCCCCAGGTTTCCGTAATCGGCCTTGGCTATATCGGCCTGCCCACGGCCGCGATCATCGCCCGCAGCGGGATGCGCGTGCATGGCGTGGACGTGACGAGCCATGTGGTCGACACGATCAACCGCGGCGAGATCCACATCGAAGAGGTTGACCTTGACGGTCTGGTGCAGGGCGTGGTCGCGCGCGGCCTGCTGACCGCCTCGCTGGAAGTGGCGCCGGCCGATGTCTTCGTGATCGCCGTGCCCACGCCGTTTTCCAAGGACGGCCACCACACGCCCGACATTTCCTATGTGCTGGATGCGGCGCGGGGCGTGGCACGGGTGCTGAAGGCAGGCGACACGGTGATCCTTGAATCGACTTCTCCCGTGGGCACCACCGAAGAGATGCGCGACGTGATCGCGCAGCTGCGCCCCGACCTTGCCATGCCGGGGCTGACCGGCGGCACGCCCGATGTCTCGATCGCCTATTGCCCGGAGCGCGTGCTGCCCGGCCGCATCCTGGAAGAACTGACCAACAATGATCGCTCGATCGGCGGCATCACCCCGCGCTGCGCGAGGAAGGCGCTGGCCTTCTACAAGCGCTTCGTGCGCGGCACCTGCGTCACCACCGATGCCCGCAGCGCGGAGATGACCAAGCTGGTCGAGAACGCCTTCCGCGACGTCAACATCGCCTTTGCCAACGAGCTGTCGATGGTCTGCGACCGGTTGGGCATGGACGTGTGGGAAGTGATCCGGCTGGCCAACCGCCACCCGCGTGTCAACGTGCTGACCCCGGGGCCGGGCGTGGGCGGGCACTGCATCGCGGTGGACCCGTGGTTCATCGTGGCCGCCGCGCCGGAGCAGACGCCACTGATCCGCACAGCGCGCGGGGTAAACGATGGCAAGATCCACCACGTCATTGCCCGTGCAAGCGCTCTGGTAGAAGCCAACCCGGCGACGAAGGTCGCCTGCCTTGGCCTGGCCTTCAAGGCCAATATCGACGACTTCCGCGAAAGCCCTGCGCGGCTGGTGGCGGCAACGCTTGCCCGCCGCTTCGGCAGCCGCATCCATGTGGTGGAGCCCTACGCCGCAGAACTTCCGCGCGAATTCGAAGGCACCGGCGCGGTGCAGACCGATATCGATACGGCGCTGGAAGAATGCGACGTGATGATCGTGCTGGTGGACCACGACGTGTTCCGTTCCGTCCCGCTGGCCGAACGCGCCCACAAGCAGGTCTATGACACCCGCGGCATCTGGCCCGACCAGCCGGTGGCGCAGGAAACGGCTGCACAGGACCTGCGCCAGGCGGGCTAGTCCCCGGGGAAACGCGCGAATTCGGGCATCCGGGCCAAGTCGGCCATCCACGCCCTCCGTTCCGCCACCTGGATGTGCGCGGTGGGCGCGCTGGCGTCCGGTTCGTCAAGCGTAACCGACGGCACGTCTACGATGCCTGGCAGCATTTCCTCGTTCACGAACCACAGCGGCGTGCCGCAGGTACCGCAGAAATGGCGGAAGGACTGGCCCGCACCGTTATAGCTGGCCGCCGTGCCCTTGGTCGCGCGGAAGGCGTCGGCCTTGACCGCCAGCCAGGCGACCATCGGCGCGCCTGAGGCCATCTGGCAGTCCCGGCAATGGCACAGCGCATGATGCGCCGCCTCGCCCGAAAACTCGTAACGCACCGCGCCGCAGCGGCATCCGCCGGTAGCCATGACCTGGTCTCCTTCCCCGAGTCGCAGGAAAGAACATACGGCGAACGAATGCTTCAGGAAAGGGCAATATCCGGCGCGTCTTCCTGCTTCATGCCAACCACGTGATAGCCGGCATCAACATGGTGGACCTCGCCGGTCACCCCGCTCGCCAGGTCAGACAGGAAATAGAGGCCCGACCCGCCAACGTCCTCGATGGTGACATTGCGGCGCAGCGGGGCGTTCAGCTCGTTCCACTTCAGGATATAGCGGAAATCGCCGATGCCGCTGGCGGCCAGCGTCTTGATCGGGCCGGCGCTGA
>CAZTED010000165.1:0-5631 GCA_964612175.1 uncultured Sphingomonadaceae bacterium | reverse complement strand
TCGACCGGCAGGCCATGCTCGACCGGGTGCTGGCCCTGCACGCCAGCGGCACGCGGCCCACGGTGCGCCAGATGCTCGATGCCGGCAACCTGCAGATCAATGTCGCGGGCGAGCAGGCGCGCTGGCGCGGCCAGCTGATTCCCCTTCGGCCCAACGAATTCCGCGTGCTTCGCTTCATGGCGGAAAACGCCAACCGCATCCTCACCCGGCAGGAACTGGTCAACGCGCTGGGCAAGGCGGGTGACCCGGAGTACCTGCGCACCGTCGATGTGTGGATCAAGCGGCTTCGCTTCGGCCTGCGCGAAGCGGGCGCCGGGCACATGCTGCGCACGGTCCACGGCAAGGGCTACGTGCTCGACCTGCCCTGAAGGGCTCAGCTGCCACCTTCGCGGACATGGAAAACCCCCGCCCGGGATACCGGACGGGGGCCTTTTTATCTGTGGCACCGACAGCGCTGGCCGGGCCTTGATCTTTCAGAAATCAACCGAAACCGATGCCGATAGCGAAGTGCCGATCTTGAAGGTGTTAATTTCAAGCCGGTTGTTCGCGTCGGCCAGGTATTCCTCGTTGATCCGGCCGAAGATGTTGCGCGCTTCCAGCTTGAATTCGGCATCGCGGCCGAACAGGTTCAGGCCTTGACGCATGACGAGGTCCACCCTGATGCCCGGATCTTCGACGACATCGGGAATGGCGCCACTTCCGCGGCTGGTCACCCGCTCGCTGCCATAGGACACCAGCGCGGTGAACTGCTGCAGACGTTCGGTATCTTCCAGCGTGAGCTGGAAATTGGCGATGTGATCGGACTGGCCGGTCAGCTTGGTGCCGTCACGGAACAGGTCGGTCGCAGCGATGGCAACGCCGCGCTGGTTCACTGTGGTATCGCCGGTCTGCACCGAGATATCCGACGTGGTGTAGGTGTAGTTGGCAACGACGATCAGTTCCTTGGTTTCGAACAGCCCGCCAAGATCCATCAGATCGAAATTGTACTGCACGTCGAACTCGACACCCATCAACGTGGCGCTGGGGGCGTTGGCGAACGAGGAGGTCTGCGCGTTGTCGTTGAAGCGCGAGAACACTTCGATCGGACGAGCGATATCCTTGTAGAAGCCCGCCAGCGAAATGGTCCGGCCGCGGCCCATGTAGTATTCGGCCCGCAATTCGAAATTGGTCAGCTCGCTATCGACCAGGAACGGGTTGCCTTCGAACGAGCGGCTGGTGTCCGGATCGAAATAGGGCAAGAACACCAGTTCGCGGAACTGCGGCCGGGCAATCGTGCGCGAGGCATGGGCCCGCAACTGCAGATCGTCGATCGGCGTAACGGTGACCGTGCCCGAGGGCAGCCAATAGGAATTGTCGAGGCTGGTCCCGCTGATGATTGCGACCGGCGTGTTGAACACTTCGACCGGGCTCACGAACTGGCTGGCATCTTCATACCGCACGCCCACGTCGAACGAGAGGCCTTCTGCCGGCTCGCCGCGAAGCATCGCGTAACCGGCGTGGACTTCCAGCCCGGCATCGAATGCTGCCGCATTCTCGCCCGGCTCGATCAGGCGGATACGGAAATACTCGATGATCGCATCGCCGAGCAGCAGGTCTGGGCGCAGCAGGCCCACACCCTGGCGGAATTCCGAGGAGCGGGTACCGTCCGTATTGCGGAAGGCGAATTCACGGCGTTCGGAATAGCGCGCAGTGTCGGAATAGGCATAGCCGACAGTGCCGTTCATCCAGTCGAGCAAAGGAACGGTAAGGTCGGTCCCGCCGTACCACAGTTCCTCTTCCAGATTAGCGAAAGCCACACGGGCGTCGCCTTCCTGGCCATCAAGCTGGTTGACGAACCGGTCACCCAGGAATGCCGTCGTGTTGTCCCGTACATAAGTGAAATCGTACTCGTACGGTGCTTCACGCTGTGTTCTGGCATAGCCGCCGCGCACGTCGAGCGAGATCTGCCCCAGCTCGAACTCACCGACCAACTGGCTGTTCATCAACTGGCGTTCGTACCAGCCGGTTTGCTGCTGCTGGAAGCTGTCGTCATCCACGAAATCGAGACCCTCGGCCAGACGGGCGGTCTTGAGCGTGTCGCGGATGAACAGATTGGTCCAGCGGATCTGCTGCTCGCCGAATTCGAGGCCGAAGCCGAGCAGGGCATTGACCGTGATCCGGTTGTCGGTGGCAATCTCGTTGATATCGGTGCCGGACTCGAAGTTCTGCAGCGGCAACTGGCGGAAGATGTCGCGCGTGCGCCATTCGTTGCTGATCGAGGCTGTGCCGATCACGCCGATCCGGCCATCGCTGCCGATATCGGTCGCGGTACCAGCAGTAAGGCTGCCAGACCAGTTGGCCGGAATCTCGCCGATCTTCTGCAACAGGAACAGGTTGGGATTGCCAAGCTGCTCGGCGATCGCACCCTGCTCTGCAATCGACAGATCGTTGATGCGCCGACCGCTATCGAGGAAATTCTGCAGTGCCGGGGGAACGTCGCGGGTGCCATCATCGAAACCCGACCAATCGGTATCCGAGCCATAGTAGGACAGGCCATTGTGGAAGGTGGTTTCAGTGTTGCCGCTTAGGCCCATGCCGACCGACAGGAACGATTCTTCGGGGATCGCCCGAGTGGTGAGGTTGATCACGCCGCCGCCGAATTCACCGGGGAAGTTGGCCGAATAGGTTTTCTGCACCAAGGACGAGGCAATGATGCTGGTCGGGAAGATGTCGAGCGGAACCACGCGGCTCAGCGGCTGCGGGCTGGGCAGCGGCGAGCCGTTGAGGAGGGCCAGCGAGTACCGGTCACCAAGACCGCGCACGAAGACAAAGCCCTGTCCCTGAACCGACAGGCCGGTAACGCGGCTGAGTGCGCCGGCGATGTCGCCTTCACCCGTACGGGCGATCTGCTCGGAAGAGAGGACCGAGATAACCTGGGTCGAAGCGCGGGTTGGATCGCGGTTGATCCGGCCGGTCACGATGATGGTGTCACCGCCGGGAACCGAAATCTCCGGATAGTCTTCCTCAACCACCTCATCCGCCACGGCGGGATCGGCGTCGGTATCGGTTGCTTGCGCGAACGCAGCGAAGGGAAAGGTGAGCGCGGTAGTCAGCGAAAGCATTATCGCCAACCGGTTGCCGGTCTTCATGGCCCTGGACTCCCTCATGAGCCGAAAAACATCACGCGGGCTCGCTGCCCGAACACAATCGCCAAGCAGGGGGTGCCGGCAAGTGCCGACACCCCCATGCCTGATCGTCTCGATCAGACGGTCGCCGGGTAAACCGGCAGCGTCAGACACGAACCGCTGTTGCCGGTGCCGAAATTCAGCAGCGACATGTTGCAGGTCCAGCCCGCGGTCCAGTTGTCGGTCGGCGCCACTGCACCGATGTAGGTGGTCGCAGTGAAGAAGCTCGACAGCGTGGTCACGTTGAAGATCGGCGTGAAGTTGGTTTCGTTGGCGCCGTTCAGGTAGTTCGCGGTCAGCGAGTTGGTGAAGGTGGTGTTGTTGCCGGTGCCGCCGGTGATGAAGGCAAGGGTACCAGCGGCGTTGGTGCCGCCGAAGCTGCCGTTGGCGGTCATCGTGGGGCACTGGAAAGCGACCGAGTTGAACACCGGCGGGCCATCGTCCGACAGGCCAGCATCGGTCGCGCGAACGGTTTCCTCGTCGTCGAGGCGCACGCAGTTGGAGCCGGTTGACTGGTCGATCACCACCGAGTTCACCAAGGTGAAGTCCATGCCGCCACGGATACGCAAGCCTGCGCTGCCGGGAGTGCGCTTGATCATGGTGGCATTAGCGATGACCACGTCCGAGCGCGGCAGTTCGTCTTCACGGCCGTTGCTCGAGTCACCTTCGACCAGGGCATCGCCCACGGCACGCTGCGAAATGATCACGTTCTGGAACTGGCCCTTCACGCCAACGTCGGCGTCCAGCGAATCGTCTTCGGCACCGTAAACGATCAGGCGCTTCATGTTGACGGTACCGCCGAAAAATTCGACGCCATCGTCCGAGCTGTTGACCGACTGGATGTTGTTGAACACCGTGCCCGAACCCGTGCCTACCGTGGTCAGGCCCTGCAGTTCGTTGTCGTTACCCAGAATGAAGCCCGAGAAGCGGATCTGGACGAATTCGAGCCGGCCCGAGTTGTCATTGTTGGTCACGCCGCCGCCGAATGCCGGGGTGGCCGAACCTTCCAAGGCGAATTCGCATGCGACCGAACCCGGAGTAGCGCCAGCAGCAACGCAATCGGTAACCTGAGCGCGGCCGAGCATGACGATGCCGCCCCACTGGCTCGATGAGTTTTCACCGTTGAGGCCGAGCACGTTGTCACGGCTGGTGAAGATGATCGGACGAGCCTCGGTGCCGACAGCGTTCAGGCGGTTGCCGCGCGTGGCCGCAAGGTATGACGAACCCGATGCGTAAACGATCACGCCAGGCTCGATCGACAGGGTCACGTCGGGGTTAGGGGTAAAGCCGGTGGCAGCACCGCGATCGGTGCCGATCCGGGTCTGGCCGGCGAGGCGATAAAGCAGGCCAGGGATGTACGGCAGGTTGCTGCTTTCATCGATGACGAGCGGCAGCGCGCAAACGCGCCAAGTGCCGGTCGGGCCGGTGATCGTGCCTTCGTCGATCAGGCCGCCCGAAGCGGGAATGGTCGGGCAGCCGTTGGCCGGGGTCACCAGCGACGCGGTCGGCGTGGGTGTCGGGGTCGGCGTGGCGGGCGGGTTGTTGGTCACGTTGTTGATCGTGACGTTGCCGCCGGTGCCGGGCGAAGCGATTTCCTCCGGGCCGCAGGCGGAAAGCGCCAGCATCGAGCAGCCCAGGACGAGCGAACGGGAAAGGTTGGTCACAGCTTGCGGTCCCCTGAAATGTGCCGGGATTCGGCGGGAAATTGTGGTGCGAATGCGTGTCGCGAATCGCCAGCTAGGGCCGCCATGTGACAATTTGCGGACTGTGTGACGGTTGCGGGGCACTATCCACAGGACACGCCCCGGGCTGCACTCCGCTGCACCTGATATTGCAGTTTTATGACACTGTTACGGTTTTGTTGCAGTTTTCGCGGACAAGGCGCATCTTCTGCTTCACGATACAAACGAGGAGAGATGCAATGCTGGCCAGCCTTATGATCGGGGCACTGTTCTTCGCCCAGGCCGGATCGGTCGCGGTGATCGACGAACCTCAGCTGGAACAGCGCGACGTGGCCTACGAAGCGCTGTCCGCAGGCGAGGCGCGCGATGCGATCACGGCGCTGGAAGGACTGCGGGCCGAGAACCCCGGCGATCCGGCGCTGCTGATCAACCTTGGCAGTGCCTATGCCGCGATCGGCGACGTGGCGCGGGCCGAAGCCGCCTATCGCGAGGCCGAAGGCAGCGAGATCCGCTACCAGCTCGAACTGGCCGACGGCACATGGATCGATTCCCGCCGCGCCGCCCGCACCGCGCTGCGCGCGCTCGAACAGGCACGCCTTGCCATGAACTGAGCCATTGCGAGCCGGTCATGCTGGCCGGACGCACTGGGACCAAAGGCCCCGGCGGCATTGCCTCCGGGGCTTTTTGCCGCTTCACTGTCACGCCGCTGTCATTTGTTGTAAGCAGAGGCTCGGGCTTGGAGGCTTGGTCTTTTCGGTGATTCTTCGTCGCGCCCTTGTTGCTGC
>CAZTED010000164.1:2561-5668 GCA_964612175.1 uncultured Sphingomonadaceae bacterium | reverse complement strand
GTCGCGGAAGAATTCGCCCATGGTCGCGCCGGTGTAGGGCGCCAGGTACTGCAGCGGTGCCGGCTCCGAAGCGGTGGCGGCGACAACGATGGAATATTCCATGGCGCCGTTTTCTTCCAGCTGGCGGACGATCTGCGCCACGGTGGAGCGCTTCTGGCCCACGGCAACGTAGATGCAGTAGAGCTTCTTGCCCTCGTCGGTGCCGGCGTTGGCTTCCTTCTGATTGATGAAGGTGTCGATGGCGACGGCGGTCTTGCCGGTCTGGCGGTCACCGATGATCAGTTCGCGTTGGCCGCGCCCGATCGGCACCAGCGCGTCGATCGCCTTGAGGCCGGTCTGCACCGGTTCGTGCACGGACTTGCGCGGGATGATGCCCGGGGCCTTCACTTCCACGCGCTCGCGCTTGACGTCGACTAGCGGGCCCTTGCCGTCGATCGGTTTGCCCAGCGCGTCGACCACGCGGCCCAGCAGGCCCTTGCCCACGGGAACGTCCACGATGGTGCCGGTCCGCTTGACGACGTCGCCTTCCTTGATCTCGGAGTCCGAACCGAAGATCACGACGCCGACGTTGTCGGCTTCGAGGTTGAGGGCCATGCCCTGCACCCCGTTGGAGAATGCGACCATCTCGCCGGCCTGGACCTTGTCGAGACCGTGGATGCGGGCGATGCCGTCACCAACGGACAGCACGGAGCCGACTTCGCTCACCTCGGCTTCGGTGCCGAAATTGGCGATCTGGTCCTTGATGACCTTGGAGATTTCTGCGGCGCGGATTTCCATCATTCAGCCTTTCGACAAATGGGGCGGTCAGGCGTTCTTCATGGCCTGGGCAAGCGAGTTGAGACGGGTGCGGATCGAAGCGTCGATGCGCTTTGAACCAATGGTGACGACGAGCCCGCCAAGGAGGCCGGGATCGACGCGGGATTGCAGTTTCACGGTGCGGCCTTCGCGGGCGCGCAGGCGGGTTTCAAGCTCGGTCAGCTGGGCCGGGCTGAGCGGGTGCGCGCTGGCAACCTCTGCCGCCACTTCGCCGCGCTGGGCGGCCGCGATCGCGGCAAAGGCGCGGATGATTGCCGGCAGGTCCCCGGTGCGGCGGTTTTCCGCCAGCACGCCGAGGAAGTTGCCGGTGAGCTGCGACAGGCCGAGATGGGCGGCAATGCCGGCCATCACCTTGCCCAGCTGCCCGCGGCTGACCTGCGGGTTCTGGATCAGCGCGCGCAGTTCCCCCGATTCGCGCAGGGTTTCGCGCAGCTTGTCCAGGTCGGATTCGACTGCAGTCACCGTTCCCGCCTCACTGGCGAGATCGAACAGGGCAGACGCATAACGCCCTGCCAGGCTTGCCTTGATACCGGCGGAAAGCTCCACGCGCGAAGGTCCCTTGTCAGGTTACCGAAAACGATAGATTTCTCTTGCCGCGAGATGGACCAAAACGAGTTGGACCGGGCAAGGTTGGCGCGCGCCTAGCAGGGCCATGCCGGTGATGCAAGCCACCCGGGCCGCATCGCAGTGGCCGAGGCCATCGTAACGTTCCGGAGCACTGCCTATTGCGTAACGGAGGCACCCGGGGAACAGCGATAAACCAGCCGTTCGTTCGGGCTGGCCGGCAGGACGGAAGTAACCGCCGCCTGCTGCACCCCCAGGTCCGCCGCCGCATCCGCACCGGCGCCGCAGGCCGGGGCCTGGAACTGCGCCCGGGCGGTGCGGGCGGCAGACATGGATTCGCGATCCAGCAGATATCGGTCGACCTCGTACTCGCCTGTCGCCGGATCGTAGCGGGCGACAGAGACGCTGGCTTCGTCCTCCGGCACGAACACACGGGTCCATTCGCCGCTGGCAAGGCCATATTGTGTGCGCCCGTTGACGCAGCCGTCCTCCTCCCATTCAAGCGGCACGCTTTCTACCGGCTCGCCCAGCACGCGGCTGCGCCCGGTATCGAGCACGCAGGTCAAGGCGCCGCTGGCGGCCATGGGGGTGATCACACCGGTGTCCTGGCTGTCCATCTCCTGCCGCAGTTGTTCTTCGAGCCTGTCCTCGACTTCGGCGAACCCCGGGCGCAGCACCCAGGCGAGCGTGGCGAGGGCGATGGCGCCCAGCGCGACCGCTCCGCCGATCTTGCGATCGCGCAAGGCTCCCTTGCGGTGCGCATCGATGGCAAAGGCCCCGCTGGCGGTTGCGATCATCAGCAGCACCAGCGCGATGGCCATGCCGTTGGCCCGTTCGTCCAGCACCGCGAACTCTACATCGCGGCGCAGCTCGGCGCGGCGCGTGGCGCTGGCTTCTTCCTCGGCGGCGGCGCGGCGCTGGGCGGCGAGCTGGCGCTGCTCCTCGAACTCGCGCTCGGCTTCTTCCATCTCTGCCAGGCTGCGGCAGGGCAGCGAATTGATGCGCGGGGTAACGTCGTTGGCGCGCAGGAACGGCAGCAGCTCGCGCATCGAAACGGCGAAGAAGAACTCCGCCTCGGTCCCGGCGCTGTCGGTGCCGAAGGAGTTGACGCCGATCACCCGCCCGCAATCGTCCACCAGCGGACCGCCGCTGTTGCCCCGGGCAATGGGGGCGGTGTGCAGCAGGGTGTCGAAGTCGCGGCTGGGACGACGGCCGGACAGGAAACCCTGGCTGGTCACCGGCGGCTGGGCGCGGAAGATGTCGGCCGTGCCGAGGCCCTGCGCCTGGTCGACGTTCATCGGGTAGCCGATCGAAGTGACCGAGCCGGCCCCGCCGGGCACCGTGCCCGCCAGCGTCAGCGGGGCCAGCCGCAGCGGGCTGGTCGTCCGGACCAGGGCCAGGTCGTTGCGCGGGGAAACAGAGATGACGCGGCCATAGACCGCCTCGGCGCCATCGGAAGGCACGATGCCGATGACCAGCTCCGGATCGCCCACGGCATCGCCCACTACATGGGCGTTGGTGACAATGGTCTCGCCATCGACGGCAAAGCCCGAGCCGTGGCTGATCGGGTAGAGCTCGCCCCCTTCGCGTCCGGCCACGACCACCCGCACCACGCCGCGCGCGGCGGCATCGATGTCGGCCGGGTCGGCTGCCGCGGGGGCGGCAAGGCCGAACATTGCGAGCAGGCCCAGCAGGGCGCAGGCGAGGCGGGCGCAGACAAGTCGGGC
>CAZTED010000164.1:0-2461 GCA_964612175.1 uncultured Sphingomonadaceae bacterium | reverse complement strand
CGGGCGCAGACAAGTCGGGCTGGGGCCAGGCGGGTGGGGCAGAGGGCGATCATGGTGCCCTTGTTCCAGCACCGGGGCGCGCTTGCAAGATTCGGGAAGCATTCCATTTTCGCGGCCCTATCATCGCCACATGACGATTCCCGGAACGACCATGACGGCAGACGAGGCGCAGGTAGCCCGCATTGCCCGCCTGCTCGATGCCGATGGCAAGGCCCCCTCGCTTGCCGAACTGGGGCGCGCAACAGGCCTCTCGCCGTTCCAGGTGCAGCGCCTGTTCACCCGCGCCACGGGCCTGTCGCCGGCCGCTTTCGCCCGCGCCCTGCGTGAGGAGCGGGCGGTGCGCGCGCTGGCGGCAGGCGGGCGCATCACCGATGCCATATATGAAGCCGGATATGACAGCCCTGCGCGCTTCTATGCCGCGATGCAGGCGCGGCTGGGGATGACGCCATCGGCATGGCGGCGCGGCGGGGCAGGCGTGCGGATCGGCTATATAGTACGGCCAACCACGCTCGGGCCCATGCTGCTCGCCGCCACCGGGAAGGGCGTGTGCCGCCTGTCCTTCCACGAAGGCGAGGCGGACTTGCGCCGGCATTTCCCGGCAGCCGAACTGGTGGAGGGCGCGATCCCGCCGGAGCTGGCGGAGCGGGTGGCGGCGGCGATCGAGGCACCCGGCCCGTCTCCCGATGTCCCGCTCGACACGGGCGGTACGCCCTTCCAGCAGCGCGTCTGGGCCCAGCTGCGGGCAATCCCCGCTGGCGAAACCCGGTCCTATGCGCAGGTTGCCGTGGCGCTTGGCCAGCCCCGGGCCAGCCGGGCGGTGGGCGGAGCCAATGCCGCCAATCCGGTGGCCGTGCTGGTCCCGTGCCACCGGGTAATCGCGGCGGATGGCACGCTGGGGGGCTATGCCTGGGGCGAGGCCATCAAGCGCGAGCTGCTGCGGCGGGAGCGGAGGGGTGTGCGCTAGGCGAGGAACACCTCAGGCTTCTTCACCTTCTTCCTCGTCCTCGTCGTCGATCATTTCGTTCATCATGGCCAAGGCGGCATCACGGTTGCCCTCGGCGATGAAGTTCATGATCTTGTCGAGCGAGGGTTCGCCGGCATCCTCTTCGTCCTCGTCCGGGCTCTGGTTGTGGCCGCGGAAGGCGATCGGCATCAATACCTGACGGGCTGCGTCCATCCGGTCTTCGATCAACAGTTGCCTGCTCAGCAGCACGCGGTACCCCGGGTCTGATCCGGCATGGTCGAATGCTCCTTCCAACGCGATGATCGCGTTCTCCGGCGGATCCTGCCCGGCTTCGACGTAGCTGTAATAATAGGCAATGCGGGCCCGTGGGTCGTCGACATCCAGTCGCGCTGCGGCAAGGGCGTGCTGACGTGCTGCATCAGCCCAGGTAGCGTCGTACTCGATCCGGTCGATCGCGACATAGGACTTGTATAGCGGCCCTTCCAGGTTGTCGGGGGCAAGCGCCATCAGTCTGTCTGCCGCGGCATCGGCCGCATCATAATTCTCGGCATAGAGCTCGGCCCGAGCCAGCAATGCCAGGGCTTCGGGGCTTGTCGGGTTTGCCTCGGAGACAGAGCGGACCGAGCGGGCGATACGGGTTGCTTCGTTCTTCGATACACCGACCCGCAGCTCCATTTCGTGACGGATCAACTGGGTCTCGACAGGGCTCAGTTGTCGTATGCGGACTTCGGGGGCGTGATAGTTTGGTACCTGCACGATCAATCCGGGGAACGGACCGTTGCGATAGCGCAGGAGTTCGCGGTCAATTGCTCGCAGGTCGCCGAAGATGCGACGTGCGGCCGTCAGGCTGTCTTCGCCTGCGCCGATAGCGGTGAGGTAAGAATTGAGCTGGGCCAGCCTCTCTGGGTTGAAGCTGAGATAATGGGTCAGCAGCCAGCCGGTGCCGTAATGCTGCAGGTTATCCCGGCCCGACAGTTTGTGCTCCTGGTCGAGCATGTCTTCCAGCCGAAACTGTGACATCTCCAGAACCTGGTATGAGCGGTAGAGCGGCGGATCGCCGATGAAGAACGAACCGTCATCGTTGAAGCGCATTGTGGCAAGCAACTCGGCATAGCCTTCGATATACCAGGCAGGATAGGCGGCCGGGAAATGCTGCATCATGAAATAGTGCACATATTCGTGCTGCAGCACGCTCACTTCGTCGAGCCGCGTTTCCTCGGCACGGTTGCGGGCGATGTTGGTGACACTCAATGAACCCCGGCGCTGTTCGCCCCGGGCGGGGGTGAATGCGACAGAATCGCCGGCGCGTGCAATGTAGAAGCCGGCTACGCCAGGGAAGCCTGCCAAGCGGCCAATGTCGCTGATGGTGCCGAAGCGATAGACCATCAGCTTGGTGGAGCGGGTCGGCTGCTCCTCGCCGATCGGCAGGTTCTGCAAAGTCCGCAGCCCCATGTCGAACCGCTCCAGCTCCATGGCGAACTGGCGCGTCGCTTCCTC
>CAZTED010000163.1:0-5670 GCA_964612175.1 uncultured Sphingomonadaceae bacterium | reverse complement strand
TAGGTCGCACCCCATTCGAGGATCGGGAAATAGCGCCGCAGCATGGCCGTTACCTACCCCTGGCGTCCGCTCTCACTTGCCCGGCCCGGCGAGCCATTCGCGGCCCTTGAGCATCCCGTTCCAGTAGATCCACGGCAGCGCGTCGGCCTTGAGGATCCACGACAGGCGGGTGGCCTTGGTTCCGTCGATCAGCCAGGTCGGAAAACTGGGCATCAGCTTCCCGCCATAGCCGAATTCAGCGAGCACGATCCGCCCGCGCTCCACCGTCAGCGGGCACGAGCCATAACCGTCATAGGCGGCAACCGGCGGTTTCCCATCGAGCACGGCGAGGCCGTTGACGGCCACCACCGGCGCCTGCTTGCGCGCTGCGGCTGCGGTCTTGGCATTGGGCGCGCTGCACCCGTCGCCAAGGCTGAAGACATTGGCAAACTGCGTGTGCTGCAAGGTAAACTGGTCGACATCGACAAAGCCGCTAGCCCCGGCCAGCGGGCTGCTGCGGATGAAATCGGGCGCGACCTGCGGGGGCACGACATGGATCATGTCGAACTCCACCTGCTCATCACCGTCCTTGCCCTTGAAGGTTGCCACCCTGTTTGGCCCGTCGATGGCGACAAGGTTGCTCTCCAGCTTCAGCTGGATGGCGTACCGTTCGACATATTCCATCAGCGCGGGGACATAGTCGGCCACGCCGAACAGCACGGCCCCGGCATTGCGGAACTGGACCTCGATATCGCCCAGCACGCCCGAACGGCGCCAGTGGTCGCACGACAGGTACATGCTCTTCTGCGGCGCGCCGGCGCACTTCATCGGCATCGGCGGCTGGGTGAACAGGGCACGCCCGCGCTTCAATCCCTGCACCAGCTCCCAGGTATAGGGCGAGGTATCGTAGCCGTAGTTGGAGGTAACACCGTTCTGGCCAATCGTCTCGGGCAGGCCGCGGACCTGGCCCCAGTCCAGCTTGATGCCGGGGGCAACCACCAGCAGCTCGTAAGTCAGCACGTCGCCGCCGTCGGTCGTCACGCTGTTGGCGGCCGGATCGAAGCTGGCCACGTTCTGGCGGATCCACGTGGCACCCGGCGGGATGACGCTTTCCATCGAACGCCGGTTAACAGGGGCATCGAAGATGCCGCCGCCAACCATGGTCCAGCCCGGCTGGTAGAAATGGTCCTGCGCCGCATCGATGATGGCAATGTCCAGCCCCGGACGCCGGCGCAGCATGCTTGCCGCGGTGGCAATACCAGCCGCCCCGCCGCCGACGACGATAACCTTGTGTGCGCTTGCTGCCATGGGACCGTTCCTCTCTCGCTTGCTGCTAGATCCGGTCCGCGACCAACCGGTGCAGGACCATGCCTGCCAGCAACGCGATCAGGAATGTGGCGATCGGCATGACCGGTGCGGTGCCGATCGAGGCAACGGCCGGCCCGGGACACAGGCCGGCGATACCCCAGCCAGCGCCGAACAACGCGGCACCTGCCAGCAGCTTGCCGTCCAGGTGCCGGGTGGCCGGCAGGTGGAACATGCTGTCGGCAAGCGGGCGCTTCATGCGCGGCTGGAACAGCCAGGCCACCGCCATCACCAGCAGCGCGCCGCCCATCACGAAGGCAAGCGTCGGATCCCAGGCACCGAACAGGTCCAGGAAGCCGCGCACCCGCGCCGGGTCCATCATGCCGGACAAGGCCAGCCCGATGCCGAACAGAACGCCGGAGAGAAGGGCGAGAAAGTGCTTCATCACCAGCCGAGCCCCACTGCATTCATGATCGCAACCGTGGCGATGCCGCTCGCCATGAAGGACAGCGTTGCCGCTATCGACCGGGGAGACATTCGCGACATGCCGCAGACTCCGTGGCCGCTCGTGCAGCCGGAACCAAGGCGCGTGCCGAAGCCGACCAGCAGCCCGGCCACGGCGAGCAGGGGAAGGGATGGGAGAAAGCTTGCCGGGATCGGACCAGCCGCCAGCGCAAAGGCAAGACCGCCCAGCATCAGCCCGACAATGAAGGTGAAGGCCAGGCCGCGCGGCGGACCGCTCTCGGCCAGTCCCGTTGCCCGCGCCAACAGGCCGCTGACGCCGGCAATCCGGCCATTGCCCAGCAGCATCACCGCCGCCGCAAGGCCGATCAGCAACCCGCCGATGAACCCTTCCACCGGCTGCGCATCAGGAAAGCCCGGGAGCATCATACGGCATTCACCGGGATCTTGATGTAGCTGATGCCGTTGGGTTCCGGCTCGGGCATGTGGCCGGCGCGGATGTTCACCTGGACCGCTGGCAGGATCAGTTCAGGCAGGTCGAGCGTGGCATCGCGCGCCGTGCGCATGGCCACGAATTCATCCTCGGTCACGCCGTGGTGGACATGGACGTTGCGGTCATGCTGCTCGCCCACGGTCGATTCCCAGGCATAGGTATCGCGGCCCGGGGCCTTGTAATCGTGGCACATGAACAGCCGCGCATCGCGCGGGAGCTGCAAGAGCCGCCGGATCGACCGGAACAGCTGGCGCGCATCACCTCCAGGGAAATCCGCCCGCGCCGTGCCATAGTCGGGCATGAACATGGTATCGCCCAGGAACACCGCATCGCCAATGACATAGGCCATGTCGGCCGGAGTGTGGCCGGGAACGTGCAGCGAGATCGCCGGGATCGCGCCGAGGGCAAAGGTGTGCCCGTCCTCGAACAGGTGATCGAATTGCGACCCGTCACGCGCGAAATCGCTGCCGGCGTTGAACAGCTTGCCGAAGACCTGCTGGACCTCGGTGATCGCCTGGCCGATGGCCAGCTTGCCGCCGAGTTTTTCCTGCAGGTATGGCGCTGCCGACAGGTGATCGGCGTGGGCATGGGTCTCCAGCAGCCAGGTCACTTTCAGATTTTCCGAAACGACATGGGCTATGATATGGTCAGCCGAGGCATGCGAGGTCCGGCCCGAATTGGGCCGGTAGTCGAGCACCGGGTCGATCACCGCCGCCTCGCGAGTCGCCGGATCATGGACGACGTAGGAAATCGTGTATGTTGCCGGGTCAAAAAATCCTTTCACCACAGGACGCTGTGCCGGATCGGCAAGTGCGGCCGCAACCTGGGCACTGGCCCGCTGGAGGAACTGGTCAGTCACCGAAACGGCCTCTCGAATAACATTTTCATATTTTATGTATATGTGTTGCGTCACTAATGTCAAGATGATAGCAAACCCGCCATGAGTGACATCGACCACCACGGCGACTTCCGCCCCTGCCTGCGGATCGGTGACAAGGCGCCCGATTTCACGGCACGCAGCACCTGTGGCCCGGTCAGCCTGTCTGGCTATCGCGGGCGCTGGCTGGTGCTGTTCTCGCACCCGGCTGATTTCACTCCGGTGTGCACCAGCGAATTCGTTGCCCTTGCCCGCGCGGCGGACCGGTTTGCCGCGCTCGACTGCGCGCTGCTCGCACTGTCGGTGGACAGCCTCTACGCCCATTTCGCCTGGGTGCGCGCCATCCACGAGCGGTTTGGCGTGGAGGTCCGCTTCCCCATCATCGAGGATCCGACACTGGTGGTGGGCCGCGCCTATGGCATGGTCGGTCCGGACTCGACCGACAGTTCGACCGTCCGCACCATCTTCTTCATCGATCCCGATGGCGTGATCCGTGCGCTAGCTTCCTACCCCATCAATGTCGGTCGTTCGGTGGAGGAGATGCTGCGCACGCTGTCCGCGCTCAAGGCCGCGGATACGACCGGCAACCTCGCGCCCGAAGGCTGGCAGCCCGGACAGCCGATGCTGGCACAACCCGATCCGGACCTGGACAAGGTCTTTGCCTCTGCCAGCGCCTCGGCCTGGTTCCTGAACGAGGGCGCGCAGGAGTGACCGTGGCGCAGGTCGAACTGTTCAAGGCACTGGGCCATCCCCTGCGCTTCCGCATTCTCGCGACGCTGTCCGACGGCGAGCACAATGTCGGCGAGATCGAGGAGGCGAGCGGCATCGGCCAGCCTGCCCTGTCGCAGCAACTGGCCGTGCTGCGCGGCGCCGGGCTTGTCACCACCCGGCGCGATGCCAAGCAGGTCTTCTATGCGATCGTACCGGCCCAGCTGGAAAAGCTGGCCACCGCAGTCGCCGGATTGATGCCTGCGGCAACGCCGCCAGCAGCGCCCGCGGCCAGCGCAGGCCGGACGGCGCAGACCAGCGCAGCGGTGTTTGCGAAGATCAACCGCTGATCGGCTACCTGCACGCAGGTCCATCGTCACTGCCGAGGCCCCACATTGCGCGGCCTAGCTCCAGGTATCGCGAATGCCCGCAGCCCATCCATCCAGCCGCTTCCACAATATGGCGCGGCTGCCGGCGAAGTTGTGCATGTGGGATGAACGCGGCAGCAACATGGTCGAGATGTCCGGCGAGCTGCCATAGGCCGCAGGCTCTGCGCGCGGATCGGGCACAACGTCGATCTCGCCATTGGCGAGGAACACCGGCACATCGATTGCAGCAGCTTCCCGGGTGACAACGCCGGGGCCCAGCGGGCCGCGCTCGGGCGCGAAATTCGGCCCGCCGGGCATGAACGGCGTTCCCCATACCGGAACGGGCACGCCGACGCGCGCGGGATAGCCCAGCAGATCTTCGGCCACGATGTCTTCGGGCACATCGTCGTAATGGAACGAGCGGCGATAGGGGTGGTTCAGCCCGTCGCGCAGCGCCTCGGTCCCGGCGAGTTCCGAAGGCGGGGCCACATTGGACTCTCCGCCAAGGTCCTTCACCTGGGTGCAGATCCCGCTCCAGCCGAGCATGGCCACGCCGCGGAACAGGCCATGTTCGGCCTGCAGATGGGTCAGCAGCAGCCCGCCATAGGACTGGCCCATGGCCACGGGAAAGATGGCATCCAGCGGCGGCAATCCGGGAACAAGGGTGCCATCCTGCAGCCCGGAAATCACCTTGCGGACCATGGCCGCGTTCACCCGCGCCGTGTCCGAATGGCCGAAAGCCCCTTCGGGAATGGCCGAATCGCCCACCCCGGGATGGTCGCAGGCGACAAAGATCGCGCCCCTGCTGACATGGAATTCAGCCTGACTGTAACCCGTCCGGCCAGGCAGCTGCAGTTCGAAATAGCGCCGGTTGTACCCGCCGCCCGGCCAGGCGAACCAGACCACCGGCGCAGGTCCGATCAGCTCCGGATCGGGAGAAATTACCGTGATCGCCAGATCAAGGCTTTCGCCTTTTGCATCTTCGGGGTCGACCGCGATTGTCAGTTCGGCACGAAGCATGTGTTGCCCTCGAAAAAGAAAGGGGGCGGCGACTGGCGCTGCCCCCTGACCTTGTAACCTGCAAGAAGTTCAGAAGCCGGTCATTTCGCTTTGCCCGTAGGCTTGCGGAACGTCCGGCCCTGATCTCCCTGGCCTTGTGGTCAGGCCTTATCGGCCCGAACCCGGACCGTAGGTGATTTCCACCCGGCGGTTCTGCAGTTCGCGGACACCGTCTGCTGTCGGCACCCGGTTCTGGCTTTCACCAAAGGCTTCGCCCGAGATGCGCTCGGCCGGGATGCCCTTGCCGGTCAGGTAGGCCTGGGCCGCTGCGTTGCGACGCTCCGAAAGGCCGACATTGTAGGTCACCGAGCCCGAACGGTCGGCGTGACCTGCCAGCATGACCGAAGCCCGGCCGCAGTTGCCGTAAGCCGTGACGGCCGAGTCCAGCACGGTGGCCGCTTCCGGCGTGATCACCGACT
>CAZTED010000162.1:0-5691 GCA_964612175.1 uncultured Sphingomonadaceae bacterium | reverse complement strand
AGGCGGGTGTTCATCTCGATGAAGTAGAACTCGCCGTTTTCCCACAGGAACTCGATCGTGCCCGCGCCGCGATAGCCCATGTCGGCCATGGCCTTCGACACGATGCCGCCCATCCGGTCCCGCTCTTCAGGGGTGATCACGGGGCTGGGGGCTTCTTCCAGCACCTTCTGGTGGCGGCGCTGGAGCGAGCAGTCGCGCTCGCCCAGGTGGATGGCCTTGCCGTTGCCATCGCCGAAAACCTGGAATTCGATGTGGCGCGGGTTGCCGAGGTACTTTTCGAGGTAGACGGTATCGTCGCCGAAGGCGGCCTTGGCCTCGTTCCCGGCCTGCATCATCAGGGTTTCGAGCATGTCGGGGCTTTCGCACACCTTCATGCCGCGCCCGCCGCCGCCGCTGGCGGCCTTGATGATCACCGGATAGCCGATTTCCTCGGCAATCCGGGCTGCTTCCACCGGATCGCTGATCGCGCCATCGGAACCCGGCACCAGCGGCAGGCCCAGCGCGCCGGCGGTGCGCTTGGCTTCCACCTTGTCGCCCATGGTCCGGATGTGTTCGGGCTTGGGGCCGATCCAGGTTATGCCGTGGGCTTCCACGATCTCGGCGAACTGGGCGTTCTCCGACATGAAGCCGTAGCCCGGGTGGATCGCATCCGCCCCGGTTACCTCGGCGGCGGAAATGATCGCTGCGGTATTGAGGTAGCTGTCGGTGGCAGCAGGCGGGCCGATGCAAACGGCATGGTCAGCCAGGCGCACGTGCATCGCCTCGGCATCGGCGGTGGAATGCACCGCGACCGTCTCGATCCCCATTTCATGCGCTGCCCGGTGGATGCGCAGGGCGATTTCGCCGCGATTGGCGATCAGGATGCGCTTGATACCCACGGCGCGCGCCTCAGGCGATCACGACAAGCGGCTGGTCGTATTCGACCGGCTGGCCGTTCTCGATCAGCACCTCGGTCACCGTGCCATCGCGCGGGGCGGTGATCGGGTTCATCACCTTCATCGCTTCCACGATCAGCAGGGTGGCCCCGGCCTTGACCGTATCGCCGGGCGAGACGAAGGCCGCAGCGCCTGGTTCCGGCGTGAGGTAGGCGGTGCCCACCATGGGCGAGCGGACCGCCTTGGACATGTCCGGCGCGGCTGCGGCGGCAGGGGCAGGTGCGGGGGCATTGGCAGCGGGGGCGGCGGGTGCAGCCACGGCCACCGGCGCGGCAACGGCGGCGGGTGCGGCAACGGACCCGCGCGACACGCGGATCTTGCGGTCGCCGTCTTCTACCTCGATCTCCGTCAGGCCGGTTTCGGCGAGCATATCCGCCAGCTCGCGCACCAGCGCGGCATCGATGTTCATGGCGCCCTTGCGCGCCGTGGAGCCCCTGTTTTCGGCCATGCGAACCTCTTGCTGGGTTAATCTGTCGGCAATCCCGCTAGAAGCAGCGGGCCATCATGGCAAGAGTTACAGCCGTGCGACAGCCTCTAGCGCGACAAGGTAGCTGTTGACGCCGAGGCCCTTCACCGTCTGCACCGCCGCCATTCCGATGTAGGAGACATGGCGGAACGCCTCGCGCTGTTCGGGATCTGACAGGTGGACCTCGATCACCGGCGTGGTGATCGATTTGGCCGCATCGAGCAGCGCGATCGAGGTGTGGGTATAGGCTCCGGGGTTGATGATGATGGCCCTGGCGCCAACGCTCTGTGCCTCGTGCATCCAGTCGATCAGGTGGCCTTCGTGATTGGACTGGCGCATGTCGATTTCCAGGCCCAGCTCGCGCCCGCGATCTTCCAGCATACCTGCCACGTCGTCGAGCGTCTGGTAGCCGTAGATTTCCGGTTCCCGCGTGCCGAGGAGGTTCAGGTTGGGTCCGTTGAGGACAAAGACGATGTCAGCCATGGGCGGCGTGGTAGCCTTGGGGCCGCGACTTGCCAAGCGCGAGCCGCCGGCCCAGACTTTCTCCGCATAAGGACAAGAGGGGGAGTGGATGAGCGAAGCAGCCATCGCGCCGCGCCGTGCCGTGGGCCGGGCAGGCGCCGTGCTGATGCCGGTCAACGGCATGGTCGGGGCGGGTATCTTCGCTGCCCCGGCGATCCTCTATGCCGAGGCAGGCGACTTTGCCCCGTGGATGCTGGGGGCCATGGCGCTCGCCTTCCTGCCGATTGCCTGGTGCTATGCGCGGCTGGCGGGCCGGTTCGACCATTCAGGTGGCCCGCAACTGTTTGCCCAGACCGCCTTCGGGCCGTTTGCCGGGTTCCAGGCTGGATGGATGGGGCTGGCCTCCGCCTCCGCCTCGGGCGCGGCCAATTGCTATGTGCTGGTGGCCTACCTTGCGGCGATTTTCCCGGCGGCCGGCGATGCGGCAATCGAGACAGCGCTCGTCTGCGCGATCCTGACCCTGTTCGGCTGGCTCAACTATGTCGGCATCGGCCGTGCGGTGGCGGCGCTGGGAGGATTTTCCGCAATCAAGTTCGTGCCGCTGGTGCTTCTCGCGATTGTCGGCCTGGCCCTGTATCCGCCGGAGGTGCGGTTCGTCCTGCCGAGTTTCTCGACCGCGGAATCGGTGGCCCTGATCACCTTCTATACCTTCATGGGCTTTGAAGGGCTGGCGACGACGGCGGGCGAGGTGAAGGATCCGCGCCGGGCCATCCCGTCTGCCCTGCTGCTGGCGCTGGGAATCATCACCGCGCTCTACATGGCGCTGGCATGGGCCTATATCGGCGTCGGGGCAGGCTCTCCCGGTGACGACATGCCGCTGGCCACCATGGCGGCCGCCCTTGCCGGACCTGCCGGGGCCCTGGCGATTGCGGTGGCGGCGGTGTTTTCCATCGCGGCCAACACCCTGCATGGCCTCATCTATGCCCCGCGTTTCGCGTTCGGCATGGCGGAAAGCGGCGTGCTGCCGCAGGTCTTTGCCCATGTCTCCCTGCGCTACCGCACGCCGGATGTGGCGATCGGGGCGCTGACGGTGGCGGCGCTTGCCTTTGCGCTGTCGGGGGCTTTCGTGTTCCTCGCCGTGGCGAGCACGCTGATGCGGATTGCCATCTATGTGCTGTCGGCCGCCTCGCTGGTGGTGATCCGGCGGCGCGAGGCGGTGGGTGAGGGCGGGGCCTTCGGGCTTGCCTATGCCCTGTTCCCCGCGCTCGCCATCGTGGCCTGCCTGTGGGTCGGCTGGCAGGCCCAGCCGCGCGCCTTCATGGTGTTCGGGCTGGTTTTCGTTCTGGGGACAGTGATCTACGCGGCGGCGCGGCGGGGCGCGGTCAGTCCACGCCCTTGACCTTGCCCCACTGGCGCGCCGCCGTGTAGCCGAGGTAGCCGGTACCGAACAGGGCATAGAGCGGTTCGGGCAGACCGTTGAGGTAGGCGTTCATCCCCGCCGCGATGTCCATCGCCGCCTGCGGCCGGAAGGCGCTGAGCACGCCCATCGGCAGGGCGAACAGCAGCATGGTGTACATGACATAGAGGAAGCTGGGCCGGGCGCGGCTCGTCCACGGATCGGCAGACCGCGCCTCGGCCACGATGGCGGCCATGCGCGCCTCGATCTGCTGGAGTTCCTGCGTTCCTTCGAGGGTGAGAAGCTCCAGCTTGGCCCGGTCGCGCGCGGCCTTGTCGGGAATGACCTTGTCGATGATCGAGGCAATGGGTCCGATGAGGGATTCGATGAGTGCCATGGCGGTGCTCCTGGGAACGGTCGGGGGGACGAGTCGCAGGGGCGTGGACGAGTTGCGCGGCTGTAGGAAAGCCCCCTTGCAAGTGGCGCACGATCTGGCATCCTCTTTGACATAGTCAAAAGGGCTGCCGGACCAACCGGCGGCGAGGTGGGGTAGAAGGATGGCGCGTTTGGAAAGGGCAGCGGTGCTGTGCCTGCTTGCCACGCTGGCCGCGGTTCCGGTTGCAGCGCAGGACGAAACCCCGCGGCAACCCGATGTGGTGCGCCAGTATTTGCCGTTGAGCCAGGAGCGCCTCAACCAGATGGTGCCCAAGCACCCCGGCTACCTGGGCGCGCTGGCCCCGGCCAACCTCAATGCCGAACGGCCGCCCGCTCCGGTCAATGTCACCGGCACCTGGTTCATCGACCTTTCCGACGGCTTCCTGCACTTCCTGTTCGGCCCGCCCTATCCGCAGTTCGGGCCCGAAGGCGTGGAGGCCCTGATAGACAGCGCAGCGGCGCAGGCACGGGGTGAAACGTACCGCGATTCGATCGGGCAATGTTACCCGCCCGGCATGCCGATGATCATGACACGGGTGTGGCCGCACGCGTTCATCCAGTTGCCCACCGCGATCTACATGATCAGCGGCTTCAACAATTCGGTTCGCACGATCTTCCTCGACGGGCGGGATTTCAGCGATCCGGACCTTGTGGTGCCCAGCTACAACGGCGAATCCATCGGCCATTTCGAGGGCGATGTGCTGGTGGTGCGCACGAAGTACTTCGAGCCGGACAACCACTGGATCGACTACGGTATCCCGATCTCCTTCGCGTTCGAGATCGAGGAGCGGATCCGGCTGCTGGAAGGCGGCACCGTGATGGAAATCGAATACATCATGACCGACCCGGAGATGTGGGAAGGCGAATGGCGTTCGACCAAGCGCTTCACGCGGCAGGACTATACCGACATCAACGAAAGCACCTGCATCCTGGCCTACAATGCCAACCTGCCCGGCACCGACCTGGGACGAGAAGCGGCAGAGGAGCGCGGCCGCAGCAACGTGGAAGGGGTGAGCGGCGATGAATAGGCGCATGGCCATCGGCCTGCTGGCGGCAGTTGCCGCGCTTGGCCTCGCCGGGCCTGCGGCATCGCATCACAGCTTCGCCATGTTCAACCAGCGCGAGATCATGACGATAGTGGGCACGGTGGTGGAGTTTCAGTGGACCAACCCCCATGCCTTCATCGAGCTGGAGGAACGGCGCGGCGGTTCGGTGCGGCACTGGAGCATCGAGCTCAACAGTCCCAACAACCTCTCCCGGCAGGGCTGGCGGCGCACGTCGCTGCGCCCGGGCGAGCGGGTGACGTTGCGCATGAACCCCTTGCGCGACGGATCGCCCGGCGGGCTGTTCCTCGACCTGACCAAGGCCGATGGCACCACGCTCGATTCCGGGCTGCCCAAGAACGGGCAGCCGGTGAACGTTCCGCAAATCTGAGAAACGTCCCGAAGTTCGAGACAGGAGAGATGGCCGAGATGAGACTGCTCCAAACGCTTGCCGCTGCCATGGTGCTGGCCGCACCGCTGGCTGCGCCCGCAGCGGCGCATCATTCCTATTCGATGTTCGACATGCAGCGGACAGTCGTGCTGGACGCCACCGTTGTCCAGTTCCGCTGGCAGAACCCGCACGCCTTCATCCGCGCCACGGTGCAGGCGGGCGGGGTGACCGAGGAATGGTCGATCGAGATGACCAGCCCCAACAACCTTGTCCAGGAAGGCTGGACGCGGACTTCGCTGCGGCAGGGGGACAGGGTGCGGATCTATGTCCACCCGCTGCGCAGCGGCGCGCGCGGCGGCTCCTATGTTGGCGTGCGCAAGGCCGATGGCACCACGCTGGGCACGGTGGAATAGGATGGCCAGGCTGGGGGTACTTGGGGCAGGCCTGGCGCTGGTGCTGGTGGCGGGCGGCACGGCGGCACAGGCGCAGCTTGGTGCGCCGATCGTCTCGCCCGTACCCGAAGGCCTCGCCGCACCCGAAGAGAGCGCCGGTTTCGCGCAAGG
>CAZTED010000161.1:4213-5902 GCA_964612175.1 uncultured Sphingomonadaceae bacterium | reverse complement strand
GATGTCGATGGCCTGACCACCACCGATGGCATCATCAACGATGGCAACATCCAGACCACCACGCTCAACACCACCGGCGATGCGACCATTGGCCGCGATCTCCAGGTCAATCGCAACCTGGCGGTGACCGGCAACTCGACAATGACGGGTACCCTGACCGTGGCCGGCCTTACCTCTGCCAATGGCGGCATCGCCACCAATGGCGCGACGATCATCACCAGCGGTGGTGCGATCTCGACCGGTGCGGGCAGCATCACGACCACCAGCGGCAACATCTCGACCACCAGCGGTGACATCATCACCGTGACGGGCGACGTTGTGGCCGGCACCATCCGCCTCGACAGCTCGACCGGCCGCGTTTCCGGCGTGTCGTCGGGCGTTGCCGCCAACGACGTGGCCACCTTCGGCCAGCTGACCACTGCGGTGAACACGCTCAACGCGCGGATCGATGCAACCAATGCCCGGGTTACCGTGCTGGAGCATGAAAGCCGCCAGGCCTTCCAGGGCGTGGCCATGGGCTTCGCGCTGAATGCAGCCCCGCTCAACCTGGCCAACGGCGAAGGCGGTATCTCCTTCGGTGCCGGTGCGTTCGAGGGTGAGTATGCCGGTGCCCTCCGCGCCCAGTTCGTCACCGAAAGCGGCTTTGGCATTGGCGCCAACGTCGGCTTCTCGGAAGACGCCCTGGGCGGCGGCGTGGGTGCCAGCATCAAGTTCTGATCGGCATTACGCAACCATACCTGCCGCATTGCGGCAACACGGACGGCGGTCCTCCACCCGGAGGGCCGCCGTTCGCCGTTTAGCGCATGGAGAATCGGGTAATTGCGATTAAGCTTGGTGAAGCCACACCGAGCGAAAAAGGATCGCCGCGTTGAAACTGCTTCCCTTTGCCAGCGCCCTGTCCCTTGCTCTGCTCGCCGCCGTTCCGGTGGGCGCCCAGTCGCCCGAAGCCACGGCCGAAGCAGCGCTCGACAATGCGCCGGTGTGGGATGGCCACAACGACCTGCCGGGGCAGCTGCGCTCGCGTTATGACAATGTCATCGGCCCGTTCGACTTCACCGATGGCTTTGCCGTGCCGCCCAGCGGCTGGGGTAGCCCATCGCTCCATACCGATCTGCCACGCCTGCGCGAAGGCAGGGTGGGGGCGCAGTTCTGGTCGGTCTATGTCTCTGCCAGCCTGCCGCAGGACAGGGCGGTGGTCGCCACGATCGAGCAGATCGACGTGATGAAGCGGCTCATCGCGCGCTATCCCGACCAGCTGGAGTTCGCCACTACCGCCGACGAGGTGGAGCAGGCCATGGCCCGCGGGCGGATCGCATCCTTGCTGGGCATGGAAGGCGGCAGCTCCATTGCCAACAGCCTGGCAGTGCTGCGGCAGATGTACGACCTTGGCGCCCGCTACATGACGCTGACCCATTCGCGCACGCTCGACTGGGCGGACAGCGCCACCGACACCCCCCGCCACGGCGGCCTGTCCCCGTTCGGCGTGCAGGTGGTGCAGGAAATGGCCCGGCTGGGGATGCTGGTGGACCTCAGCCATGTGAGCGAGGAGACCATGCACGACGCGATGGATGCCATCGGCGCGCCTGTCATCTTCAGCCATTCGGGTGCGCGGGCGGTCAACGGCCATATGCGCAACGTGCCCGACAGCGTGCTTGAACGCCTGCCGCAGGAAGGCGGGATCGTGATGGT
>CAZTED010000161.1:0-4113 GCA_964612175.1 uncultured Sphingomonadaceae bacterium | reverse complement strand
TATGACGGGATGGACATCGGGCCGGTGGGGATGGAGGACGTGTCCGGCTATCCGGCGCTGTTCACGGAACTGGCCCGGCGCGGCTATTCCCGGCGCGACCTCGAGAAGATCGCCAGCGGCAACATGATGCGGGTACTGCGCGAAGCGGAGGCCCACGCCGCATCGCTGCGCGGCATGTCGCCGATTGAAACCCCGGTAAACTAACGCCTGCCTTCCCGGGCATTGGCGGCGGCTGCGGTATCGTTTTCCGCCACCGTTTCCCCCTGCAGCAGGCTGGGTATGATCCAGACGGCCGACATGGCGATGATCGCCAGGGTCAGGCTCACGCCCAGCACCCAGCGCATGACGTGGGGCGTGGATCCCGCCCGCGCCTTGTCGCTGTCGATGTGAATCTCTTCGCCGCGGCTTTCCATGGTCGGTCCTTTCCCGTTCCATTGGTCTTGGATGACCTACGGACAGGGGGGCAAAGGGTTCCGTTGTGCCGGGTTCCCCTCCCGCAAGCGCCGGGCTTCAGTGCGGGTCTATGCGCGACAGGGTACGCAGGAAGAAGGCAGTCGACCAGCCGAGCAGGATCACGCCCAGAATGCTTTCGAACGCCCCGACAAGCCGCCATTCAGGCACGATCTGCGCATCCGAATAGCCGACCGTGGAATAGCTGATTGTCGAGAAGTAGAGCGCTTCCTCCAGCCCTCCGTTGACCGCCCCTATGGCCATGTAGGCAAAGGCATAGAGCCAGATCTCCAGCCCGTGCAGCATGATGATTGCCACCACTACCCCCAGCGTGAACACTGCGCCGCGGGGGGACAGGGGGTTAAGCCGCTTGATCCGCTCCAGCGATGCCTCGCTGCGCATCCAGTGGCCGAGGCCGAACAGCCCCGCGCCATGGATGGCAACGCACATGACCACGAGCACCGCCGAAACGACGAAATCGTCCAGCAGGTCGCGGATGAGGGTGGTTTCCACGCTGCCTTCAGTCGCGAAGCAGGTCGTTGATGCCCGTCTTCGAGCGGGTCTGCGCGTCGACCGTCTTGACGATTACGGCGCAGTAGAGGCTGGGGCCGGGCGAGCCATCGGGCAGCGGCTTGCCGGGCATGGAGCCGGGGACCACCACCGAATAGGGCGGAACGATGCCCATGTGGACTTGGCCGGTGTTGCGGTCGACAATCTTGGTGGAGGCGCCGATGAACACGCCCATCGACAGCACCGCGCCTTCGCAAACCCGCACGCCTTCCACCACTTCGCTGCGCGCGCCGATGAAGCAGCCGTCCTCGATTACCACCGGGCCGGCCTGCAATGGTTCGAGCACGCCGCCGATCCCGACACCGCCCGAAAGGTGGACGTTCTTGCCGATCTGCGCGCAGGACCCGACCGTGGCCCAGGTGTCGACCATGGAACCATCGCCGACATGGGCGCCGATGTTCACGAAGCTGGGCATCACCACCACGCCGCGCCCGATATGCGATCCGCGGCGCACCACGGCGCCGGGCACGATGCGGAAGCCGGCATCGCGGAAGCGGCTTTCACCCCAGCCGGCAAACTTGCTCGGCACCTTGTCGAAGGCGGGGGCCCCGGCCGAGCCGTTCTCCACCACCACGTTGTCGTTGAGGCGGAAGGACAGCAGCACGGCCTTCTTCAGCCACTGGTTGACCTGCCAGCCGCCCTTGCCGTCCGGCTCGGCCACGCGGGCCTTGCCGCTGTCGAGGAGGTCGAGCGCGGCATCGACGACCTTGCGCACGCCGGCGCTGGCCGGGGTCACGCTGTCGCGATCCTCCCATGCCTGTTCGATGGACTGTTCCAGATCGCCGCTCATGGCCATATTCCCTGCATTATCCTGACTTCGGCACGCGCTAGCTTGGCGGGGGCCAAGGCGCAACCGGCAGCGTGAATCAGGTGGTCAGGCTGCGGGCAAAACCAGTCAGGCCGGTCTGGCGGGTGCGCTTCAGGCGCTCGGCGGCCAGTATCGTGCGGACCTTGGCAAAGCAGGCCTCCACATCGTCGTTGACCACGACATAGTCGTATTCGCTCCAGTGGCTCATTTCCGCGCGGGCACGGTCCATGCGACCGCGGATCACCTCTTCGCTGTCGGTGCCGCGGTTGCGCAGGCGCTGTTCCAGCTCGGCCACCGAAGGCGGCAGCAGGAAGACCGAGACCACATCGGCCCCGGCTGCCTGCGACAGCTGCTGCGCGCCCTGCCAGTCGACGTCGAACAGGTAGTCGCGCCCGGCAACAAGGCCCTCGGTCACCTCAGCGCGCGGTGTGCCGTAGAGATTGCCGAACACCTCGGCCCATTCGAGGAATGCGTCATCCGCCACCATCTGGCGGAAGCGCGCCTGATCGGTGAAGTGATAGTCGCGCCCGTCCACCTCGCCCGGCCGGATCGGCCGCGTGGTGACAGAGACCGACATGGTCAGGGCATCGCCTTCGGCCGCCAGCAGCTTCCTCGAGATCGTGGTCTTGCCCGCGCCCGATGGCGAGGAGAGGATGAGCATCAGCCCGCGGCGCTGCAGGGCGGCGGGCTGGAGCGGGGCGGGCGGGGAGGATTCGGCCATGACCGCACTTGCCCCAAGCAGCGCCACCTTTTCAAGTGGCGGGTTCGTCAGGAGCCGGCAGACCCGTCCGCAGGGGGCATTACGCCAGCGGCCTGCCGCGCCGCGCGCCGCGCCTTGCCGCGTTTGTACAGGCCATGGGCGATGAGCCCGGTACCCACAACCACCGCGCCCGGAACCGATCGGGTGGCGACCCGCAGGGCAACGGCGCCGGCCACGCGCTTTGGCAGCGACGGTTTTTCCGCCACCTCACCCGGCGTCAGGCCGAGGCGTTGCGCAATGAACTTGCGTGCTGTCTGGCTGCGCACCAGGCGCCCGGCACCGCGCACCACCACGTCGGCCAGCAGCAGCTTGACCAGCGGATGGCCGCGCAGGCCGGTGGCTGGCCGGTCGTCCCCTGACTTGCCGCGCCGCGCCATCCTTGCGCCGCCCTACTTCTTGCGGCCGAAATCGACCGTCACGACGTTGGACCCGTCCTCGGCCGTTGCCACCGGTTCACCGCCGCCGGGGCCGTCGTTTTCCGGATCGTCATGCTCGGTCGGTTCGATATCGCTGGCGGCTGCCTGGAACTGCAGACCGAAATCCACCGCCGGATCGACGAAGGCGGTGATCGCGGCAAACGGGATGATCAGCTGGGCGGGGCGCTGGTTGAAGCTGAGGCCCACGGTGAAATAGGTGTCCTCCACCTTCAGGTCCCAGAACTTGTTCTGCAGGACGATCGTCATCTCGTCCGGGAAGCGTTCCTTCAGGTCTGCCCGCAGCTGCACGCCGGGGGCACCGGTCTTGAAGGTGATGTAGAAGTGATGGGCGCCGGGAAGCACGCCGCCGGCGGCCTCCACTTCGCCCAGTACGCGGCCAACCACCGCGCGCAGGGCTTCCTGCACGATCTCGTCGTAGGGGATCAGGCTGTCGGGTGCTTCGCTCATATGCTGGTTAGGTGACTATCGAAGCGCCCTTGGTCAAGGCGCAAAGCATGCAGCATCCACCGCGAAAGTATTGCACGGCACGGCGGGCGGCCTATAGGCGGCATCATGAGAACCGGCCGGATAGAGCGCAAGACCGCCGAAACCGCGATCCTCGTCGAGGTCAACCTCGACGGGACAGGCAAGTATGACATTGCCACCGGGATCGGCTTCCTCGACCACATGATCGAACAGTTCAGCCGACACTCGCTGATCGACGTGACGCTTAAGGTTGATGGCGACCTGCACGTGGACCAGCACCACACCTGCGAGGACAGCGGCATTGCCCTCGGGCAGGCGCTGGCGCAGGCGCTGGGCGACAAGGCCGGCATCGGCCGTTACGGCGAGGCGCACAGCCCGATGGACGAGACGCTGGCGCGCGTCGTGCTGGACATTTCCGGCCGCCCGTTCCTGGTATGGAAGGTGCGCTTCACGCAGGAAAAGCTGGGCGAACTGGATACCGAGCTGATCGATCACTGGTTCCATTCTGTGGCTCAGGCAGCGGGCCTGACGCTGCATATCCAGCAGCTCTACGGCACCAACAACCACCACATCTGCGAGGCCGTGTTCAAGGGCTTTGCCCGCGCCATGCGCGCCGCGGTGGA
>CAZTED010000160.1:4886-5956 GCA_964612175.1 uncultured Sphingomonadaceae bacterium | reverse complement strand
ACGTGGAAGCCTTCGGTGTAGAGCTTGAAGTGGTGGATCAGCGCTTCCATCGACTGCTTCATCTCGGCGCGCTTGGGCGGCACGACCTTGCGGTCAAGGCTCGCCACCGGGCCTTCCGGGATTTCGGCAATGCACTGCTTGATGATGCGGGCCGACTGGTAGACTTCCTGCACGCGCACCATGAACCGGTCATAGCAGTCCGAATTGGTGCCGACGGGAATGTCGAAATCCATCCGGTCATAGACTTCGTAGGGCTGGCTCTTGCGGATATCCCACGGAATGCCGGCGGCGCGGATCATCGGGCCGGAGAAGCCCCAGCGCACCGCATCCTCCTTGCTCACCACGGCGATATCGACGTTGCGCTGCTTGAAGATGCGGTTGTCCATGACGAGGGACATGGCATCGCCGAACAGTTCGGGCAGGCGCTTGTCCACCCAGTCGCCGATATCGGTCAGCAGCTTCAGCGGCACGTCCTGGTGCACGCCGCCCGGGCGCAGGTAGGCGTGGTGCATGCGCGCGCCGGACATGCGCTCGAAGAAGTTGAGGCAATCCTCGCGCAGTTCGAACACCCACAGGTTGGGCGTCATCGCACCCACGTCCATCACGTGTGCACCGATGTTGAGCATGTGGTTGCAGATGCGGGTCAGCTCGGCAAACAGCACGCGCAGGTACTGGGCGCGGATCGGCACGTCGATATTCAGCAGCTTCTCGATCGCCAGCACATAGGAATGCTCCATGGCGAGCGGCGAGCAGTAGTCCAGCCGGTCGAAATAGGGCAGCGCCTGCAGGTAGGTCTTGTGCTCGATCAGCTTCTCGGTGCCGCGATGGAGCAGGCCCACGTGGCAATCGATCCGTTCGATGATCTCGCCATCCAGCTCCATCACCATGCGCAGCACGCCGTGCGCCGCGGGGTGCTGGGGGCCGAAGTTGATGGTGTAGTTGGTGATCTTCTCGCCGGTGGTGGTCGGCGATTCCTCGAGCATCATGCCGCTCATTCACCGTCCTCCTTCTTGGCGCGGGGCTTGCGCGCGGCGGGCTTCTTTGCCGCCGGCTTCTTTGCCGCTGCCTTC
>CAZTED010000160.1:0-4786 GCA_964612175.1 uncultured Sphingomonadaceae bacterium | reverse complement strand
ACGCGCTTTTCCTCCTCGGAATAACGCAGTTCCTGGTAGCCCGTCAGCGGGAAGTCCTTGCGGAAAGGATGCCCTTCGAAACCATAGTCGGTCAGGATGCGCCTGAGGTCGGTATTGCCGGCGAAGAGCACGCCGAACATGTCGAACACCTCGCGCTCCAGCCATCCTGCATTGGGCCACAGCGTGGTAACGGTGGGCACCGGTGTCGCCTCGTCGGTGCTCAATTTCACCATCACGCGATGGTTGCGGGTGAGCGAAAGCAGCATGTAGACCACTTCGAACCGCTCTGCCCGGTCAGGGTAGTCGACCCCGGCCATTTCCATCAGCTGCTGGTACTGCTGGGTGTCCCGCAGCAGGCGAAGGGCATCCTCAATGCTCTCACGCTTCACGGTCAGAACAATTTCGCCATGCTCTTCCTTGGCGGAGACAAGCATGGGCCCGAGCGCAGCAGAGAGCGTTTCCAGCGCACCATCAAAAGGCGCGTAACGCGGGGCGGAGTGAAGGACACTCATGCCGCAATCTCCAGTGATTCAAGAAAACGTTCCATCGCGGCATCAGCCTCGTCGCGGGTGCCTGGAAAACCGCTGTTGATATCCGCACTCAGCATGATGATGCCGAACTGGCCGACTTCCACAATCACCACCCGCGAGCGCCGATCCGCCCTTTCGATTGTATTGGCAAGGGCGCGGCGCCCCTTGAAGCTCGTTTCCGGAACGCCATTGCCCAGACCTTGCCGCACGAAGGCGGTGAAAAGATCCGGCGCGTCCTGCATCAGGGCCTCAAGGTCCGCCGGCACACCATCTGCTGGCGGGGAGGCATAGCCGATCAGCGTGGCAGTAAACCCGGCTGACTCCTTCATGCAGGCGCGGGTATTTGCGGGTGGAAACTGCGCCCGGGAGATCCCGAGCAGCAGAGCAAACCTGTCGGCCTGCTCCGCATCGCACGGCACTTCGACAGAATAGCCGCTTGATCGCGGTTGAAGCCGCTGCCATGCCCAATCCGCGGGCGCAGCCGAACAACCCTCGCCGTGGACATCACACAGCGGATTGGCAGAGACCCTGGGAGGGGCTGCTTCCTGTGCCTGGGCAGGCGCACCCAGCGCACCGCCTGCGGCAAACACCGCCAGCATGGCAAATGCGATACGCCTCACCGTTCGATCGTCCCGGCGCGGCGAATCTTGCGCTGCAGCTGCATCACGCCATAGAGCAGCGCCTCGGCCGTTGGCGGGCAGCCGGGAACATAGATGTCCACCGGCACGATGCGATCGCAGCCGCGCACCACCGAGTAGCTGTAGTGGTAATAGCCGCCGCCGTTGGCGCAGCTGCCCATGGAGATGACGTACTTCGGCTCGCTCATCTGGTCGTAGACCTTGCGCAGGGCCGGGGCCATCTTGTTGCACAGCGTTCCGGCCACGATCATCACGTCGGATTGGCGCGGGCTGGCGCGCGGGGCGACACCGAACCGCTCCATGTCATAGCGCGGCATGTTGACGTGGATCATCTCCACCGCGCAGCAGGCAAGGCCGAAGGTCATCCACCACAGCGAACCGGTGCGGGCCCACTGGAACAGGTCCTCGGTGCTGGTGACGAGGAAACCCTTGTCGTTCACCTCGGTCTGCAGGGCGTTGAAGTAATCGGTATCGGGCTGGCGCACGTCACCGCCCTGCGCGGTCGGCAGGACAGCAGAGTTTCCACCGATGAGGGGGGCCGAGGTGCTCATTCCCAATCCAGCGCTCCCATCTTCCAGGCATAGGCAAGGCCGATCACAAGCTCGGCCAGGAAAGTCATCATGGTGATCCAGCCAAGCCATCCGGTATGGTCGAGGCTGACCGCCCAGGGAAACAGGAAGGCCGCTTCAAGGTCGAAGATGATGAAAAGGATCGCGATGAGGTAGAACCGCACGTCGAACCGGTCACGCGGATCCTCGAAAGCGGGGAAGCCGCATTCATATTCGCTCGTCTTCTGGGCATCGGGCTGGTGCGTGCCGGTAAGGCGCGAAACGCCCATCGGCAGGAACACAAACAGCGCGGAAAGGCCGAGGGCCACTGCCAGGAACAGCAGGATCGGCAGGTATTGTGTCAGGTCGACCAAGGCAGACTCGCTGGCTTGAGGGTTGCTTCGTTCACGCTTGCGGCGCGTCTAGGCAATGGCTTGCCATACTGCAAGGCCATGCGGCGCAGAAATACGGGACATCGCCACCTCCCAACCCCTACCATCATGGTGCAGCGCACAATCTTGCACATGCCCTGATCCTTGCCTAGGACTAGCGAGGAAAACCAGCATTCCCATCCGCAAGCCAAGGGCACACCACAGACATGGCCACTTTCAACTCCGCCGATCCGATCGTCATCCTGTCCTATGCCCGCACCCCGATGGGTGCGATGCAGGGCGCGCTGGCCGATGTCGCCGCGACCGACCTTGGCGCCACTGCCATCAAGGCGGCGATGGAGCGTGCCGGAGCAGCCGGAGAGGATGTCGACCGCGTCTACATGGGCTGCGTGCTGCCGGCCGGCCTTGGCCAGGCCCCTGCCCGCCAGGCGGCCCTCAAGGCAGGACTGCCGAAAAGTGCGCAGGCGACCACGGTCAACAAGGTCTGCGGTTCAGGCATGCAGACGATCATCATGGGGGCGGAGGCCCTCGCCAGCGGTGGCGCGGACCTGGTGGTTGCTGGCGGCATGGAAAGCATGACCAATGCGCCATACCTCCTCAAGAAGCACCGCTCGGGCGCGCGTATCGGCCACGATACGGCCTATGACCACATGTTCCTCGACGGGCTGGAGGATGCATACAAGGCCGGAACGGCGATGGGCGTGTTTGCCCAGGATATGGCCGACCAGTACCAGCTGACGCGAGAGGAGATGGACGATTATTCGATCGCCTCGCTTACCCGCGCCAAGGATGCAATCAGCAGCGGGGCGTTCAGCGATGAGATCGTGCCGGTGACCATCGCCACCCGCGCAGGAGAACTGGTGGTCGACACCGACGAGGCGCCCGGCAAGGGACGTCCGGACAAGATCCCAACGCTCAAGCCCGCCTTTGCCAAGGATGGCACAATCACCGCTGCCACCTCATCCTCTATTTCCGACGGAGCGGCCGCCGTGGTGCTTACCCGTTCGAGCGTGGCCGCAGCCAAGGGCCTGGTTCCTGTCGCGACCATCGTTGGTGCCGCAGCCCACGCGCAGGAACCCGCGGCCTTCACCACCGCGCCGGTCGGCGCGATCCAGAAGCTGCTCGCTAAGACCGGGTGGAGCGTGGACGACGTCGATCTTTGGGAGGTGAACGAAGCCTTTGCCTGCGTCACCATGTTCGCCATGAAGGACATCGGCATCCCCCATGCAAAAATCAACGTGAACGGTGGCGGCACCGCGCTGGGCCACCCCATCGGTGCAAGCGGCACCCGCATCGTGGTGACCCTGATTGCCGCCCTGAAGTCCCGCGGCCTGAAGCGCGGCATTGCATCGCTGTGCATCGGTGGTGGCGAAGCAACCGCGATTGCAGTGGAGATCGCCTGATCTACAACTTGTTATAAGCACCTGTTGTTGTTTGAGAAATATTCGGAAATATCCGATCCGGTTCCTTTGAGCAGTTGCGTGATTGCTTCCTTGTGTTACTTGGCGGGCCTGTCATGACTTGGGGGACACAATCATGAAGACGTATCTTGCGCTGGCAGCAGCGCTGGCTCTTGCATCGTGTGGCGGCGGAGATGACACTTCCGATACCACGCAAGACCAGGCGACCAATGCCGTTGCTGCCGCACCGGACAGCCCCTTGGTTGGTACCTATGGCAGCACCGACATGGACGGGAACAGCTGGACCTCTGCAATCAAGGCGGATGGCACCTATGAGGATACCATGAACGGCGAGGTGACCGAGACAGGCACCTGGACGCACGAAGGCGACCAGGTCTGCTTCACCCCGGCACCGATCGATGGCGCCACGGCCGATGCCACCTGCCTGACGCTGATCAACGTGAACGACGATGGTTCATTGCTGATGTCCGATGGCACGGGCGCGGAAACAACGGTTCCGCGCTTAGAGGGGTAAATCAGGCCCGCGGGTCACATGCTGCAGCTCGGGGGGGCGCCCCAAGGTCGCTCCTCCCTTTCGGGGGTCAGGGTTCCCCTGCGCCCCAGATGCGGCTGCGGGCGATCCATCCGGCACGGCCATCGATGACGAGTTCGCACCATTCCGCCTCGCACTCGCCCAGCTCGCCGATAACGCCCGGCTCGACATTCCAGCGAAGCGCGGAAGCGCCATCGGGCAGCTCGCGCAGCGCCGTCAGCCCTTCCCCGGTAACGATGGCCGTGCGGCGGAGCGACAGCAGCTGGTTGAACACCCACCCGCGCGTCCCGTCCGGCTCCTCGATCAGCCGCCAGCCCTGCTGCAGGCGCAGCACCTTCACCGGGAGGCCGACACGGCGGTAGACCCAGTCGATGCGATAGCGCTCGCTCGGGCCGACGCGCAGGTTGACCTCCTCCGACGCAAGGCTTGCCCAGTATGGCACATCGCGATCCTGCGCCGCGGCGGGAACCGAAAGGAAGGTCAGCGCGGAAATCAGCAGGACAAGCCTGGCAAGGGGGTTCGACATGGAGGCTTCCCTAGCCGCTCTTGCAGATTCGCATCAAGCCGGCCGCTTTGCAGGCCAATCTTGCTCGTCCGGCCTACCCGCCCCCCTTGCCCCGCCCCCCGGTCCTGTCCTAACAGGATGACAAACGGGCAGTCCCGACGTGAAGAGCGGGAAAAAGGGGGATCATCATGCTTCGCAAGTTCGCAGCCTTCGCGGCGCT
>CAZTED010000159.1:1482-6024 GCA_964612175.1 uncultured Sphingomonadaceae bacterium | reverse complement strand
TCGGCGCGCCGGACATGGCCTTCCCGCGCATGAACAACATCTCGTTCTGGCTGACGGTGGCGGGCTTCGTCTCGCTGATGTTCTCGGCCTTCGTGCCGGGCGGCACGGGGATGGGTGCTGGCGTGGGCTGGACGGTCTATGCCCCGCTCTCGACCACCGGTTCGGTGGGCCCTGCGGTGGACTTCGCGATCTTCTCGCTGCACCTTGCAGGCGCCGGCTCGATCCTGGGCGCGACCAACTTCATCACCACCATCTTCAACATGCGTGCCCCGGGCATGACGCTGCACAAGATGCCGCTGTTCGTGTGGTCGGTGCTGGTGACTGCCTTCCTGCTGCTGCTGGCGCTGCCGGTGCTGGCCGCTGCCATCACCATGCTGCTGACCGACCGCAACTTCGGCACGACCTTCTACGATCCTGCCGGCGGCGGTGACCCGATCCTGTACCAGCACCTGTTCTGGTTCTTCGGTCACCCGGAAGTGTACATCATGATCCTGCCGGGCTTCGGCATGATCAGCCAGATCGTGGCGACCTTCTCGAAGAAGCCGGTGTTCGGCTACCTCGGCATGGCCTACGCCATGGTTGCGATCGGCGTGGTCGGGTTCATCGTGTGGGCGCACCACATGTATACCGTGGGCCTCGACGTGAACACGAAGATGTATTTCACCGCGGCAACCATGGTGATCGCGGTGCCGACCGGCATCAAGATCTTCAGCTGGATCGCCACGATGTGGGGCGGCTCGATCGAGTTCAAGAGCCCGATGGTCTGGGCCATGGGCTTCATCTTCCTGTTCACCGTGGGCGGTGTGACCGGCGTGGTCCTGGCCAACGGCGGCATCGACGACAACCTGCACGACACCTACTATGTGGTGGCGCACTTCCACTACGTGCTGTCGCTGGGTGCGGTCACCTCGATCTTCGCGGGCTGGTACTACTGGTTCCCCAAGATGTCGGGCCGGATGCACAGCGAGTTCCTGTCGCACCTGCACTTCTGGGTGTTCTTCATCGGCGTGAACCTGATCTTCTTCCCGATGCACTTCCTGGGCCTGCAGGGCATGGCGCGCCGTTATCCGGACTATACGCCCGCCTTCAGCTACTGGAACGAGATCGCAACCATCGGTTACGTGGTCATGGCGGCCTCGATGGTGGTGTTCTTTGTCAACATCCTCTACGCCTTCACGCTCGGCAAGAAGGCTGCCGGCAACTACTGGGGCGAAGGCGCGACCACGCTGGAGTGGAGCCTGTCGAGCCCGCCGCCGTTCCACCAGTTCGAGACGCTGCCGGTGATCGAAGACCACCATTCGGCCGACGACCACATCAGCCCCAAGCCCGCTCGGGCCTGACAGGGCATGATTTCCTCCCCGCGGCCAGCCGGTCGCGGGGAGCGACATAACAGGCTGGCCGGCGGCGGATGATCCGGCGCCGGTTCGCTGCGGGGCAAGGAGCCCCGAAACCGACGCTGGAGCCATGACCACGACCGCCACCCCTGCCGTCACCATGCCCGCCGAGTGGCGCGACTTCTTCGCGCTCACCAAGCCGCGCGTGATGAGCCTGGTGGTGTTCACCGGCCTGTGCGGCCTGCTGGCGGCTCCCGGCACGATCAACCCGGTGATCGGCTTCACCGCCATCCTGTGCATCGCGCTGGGTGCGGGCGGGGCTGCCGCGCTCAACCAGTGGTGGGAAGCCGACCTCGACGCCGGTATGAAGCGCACCGCGCAGCGACCACTGCCGCAGCAGCGCATGCGGCGCGAGGATGCGCGTGATTTCGGCCTGTTCCTGTCCTGCGCCTCGGTCGGCGTGATGGGCGTGGCAGTCGGCTGGCTTGCCGCCGTGATCCTGGCCGCCTCGATTGTCTATTACGCGGTCATCTACACCATCTGGCTGAAGCCGCGCACGCCGCAGAACATCGTCATCGGCGGCGGGGCAGGGGCCTTTCCGCCGCTGATCGGCTGGGTCGCGGTGACCGGCGACGTGACCCTGATGCCGGTGCTGCTGTTTGCCATCATCTTCATCTGGACGCCGCCGCACTTCTGGGCACTGGCGCTGTTCGTGCAGACCGATTACGCCCGCGTCGGCATCCCGATGATGCCGGTGGTGGCCGGCGAGAAGAGCACGCGCAGGCAGATCCTTGCCTATTCGGTGCTGTTGCTGGGCGTGAGCGTGCTGCCATGGGCGATCGGCGGAACCGGGGCGATCTATGGCGTGGCGGCGCTGGTCCTGTCGGGCCTGTTCCTGGCCCTGGCCGTGCCGGTGGCGGTCCGCATGGCCGGCCCCGATGACGCGATGAAGCCGGAGAAGCGGCTGTTCGCCTGGTCGGTGATCTACCTTTTTGCGCTGTTCGCGGCGCTCGTTGCCGACCGCATGATTCTGGCAGGATGATATTGAGATGACGCCCGAGGAAGAGGCTGAATTCATGCGTCGCCGCAAGGGCCGCAACATTGCTCTCGGGCTGGTACTGGGTGGGTTCGTATTGTTGTTTTACCTGATCACGATCGTGAGGATGGGAGACTGATGACGACCATGATTGCCGCCAACGGTGCACTGGACCAGCGCAACAAGCGCACGATGTGGATGGCCCTGGGGATTGCCGCGGGCATGCTTGGCCTCGGCTATGCCGCGGTGCCGCTGTACGACCTGTTCTGCCGGGTCACCGGCTTTGGCGGCACCACCCAGGTTGCCACCGAGGCCGAGGCCAACCTTGCCGCGCGCATCGCCGGCAGCGCCGGGGCGCGCGAGTTCTCGATCCGCTTCGATGCCAACACGGCCAGCAACATGCCGTGGGAGTTTCGCCCGGTGCAGGTGACCGACCGCGTCTCCATCGGCCAGCGCGACATGGCGACCTACATCGCCCGCAACAATTCCAGCGTGCCGATCACCGGCACCGCGACCTTCAATGTCGAGCCCGAACAGGCCGGCCGCTACTTCAACAAGATCCAGTGCTTCTGCTTCATCGAACAGACCCTGCAGCCGGGCCAGGAAGTCCGCATGCCGGTGCTCTACTTCGTGGACCCCGCGGTGCTGGACGATCCCAACATGGAAGGTGTGGAGCAGATTACGCTGTCCTATACCTTCCACCGTGCAAAACCCGACTGATAGGCTCTGGACCCTTGGGCTGACGCGTTCTAAGGGCTGACGAAACGACTAACCAGGATACCGGACCATGGCTGGCGCCAAGAACCACGACTATCACATTCTCGACCCCGATATCTGGCCGTTCATCGGCGCCACGTCGGCTCTCGTCTTCACCACCGGCATGGTGCTGTTCATGCACGAGATGGCGAGTGCGCACCTGGTGCTGGGCCTGGGCATTGCCGGCCTGATCGCCACCTTCTTCGGCTGGTTCACCAAGATCGTGAACGAGGCCCAGCGCGGCGACCACACCCCGGTGGTGCAGCTGCACCTGCGTTACGGCATGATCCTGTTCATCGCTTCGGAAGTGATGTTCTTCGTCGGCTGGTTCTGGAGCTGGTTCGACTTCGCGCTGTTCCCTGCGCCGCTGACCTATGACGAGGCGGCCGGTATCTGGACCAATATCGTCGGCCAGGAAGGCGAGGCCGCGGCCCGCCAGTTCCCCAATGCCGGCATCCACGTGCTCGACCCGTTCGACCTGCCGCTGCTCAACACGCTGATCCTGCTGTGCTCGGGCACCACGGTCACCTGGGCGCACCATTCGCTGATCCATGGTGATCGCGAGGGCCTGAAGAAGGGCCTGTGGGCCACCATTGCCCTGGGCGTCCTGTTCAGCGCGATCCAGGCTTATGAATATGGCCACGCCTCGTTCGCTTTCGGCGGCGTCACCTATTCGTCGGCCTTCTACATGGCGACAGGGTTCCATGGCTTCCACGTGATCGTGGGCACCATCTTCCTCGCCGTGTGCCTGTTCCGCACCTACAAGGGCCACTTCACCCCGCGCCAGCACTTCGGTTTCGAAGCGGCCGCGTGGTACTGGCACTTCGTGGACGTGGTGTGGCTGTTCCTGTTCGTCTCCGTCTATGTCTGGGGCGGGTGGGGCGCGCCGATCCACTAAGCACGCGGCCAATCGGCTGATGCCGGGCTGCGAACGGCCACCTTTCGCGCTTCCGGTGCTCACGGCCCAGAAGGCCGCTGCGCTCCGGGTCGCGAAAGCCAGCCATTCTCGCTCCGGCCTGAGCCGATTTGACGCATGCTCAGGAGAGCGCTTTTGACGCAATCGTCAGACATCACGAAAGGGCAGCCCGGCTTGGCCGAGGCTGCCCTTTTCGGTCTCTGTCCCCGCTGCGGCAGCAGGACGCTGTTTGCGGGCGTTGCAAAGTTCGCCCCGCGTTGCCGCCTGTGCGGGCTGGATTTTTCCGCCTTCAACGTGGGCGATGGCCCCGCCGCCTTCCTGACGCTGGGCGTGGGCGCGCTGGTGACGATCCTTGCCGTGTGGGTGGAGCTGGCCTTCATGCCGCCGTTCTGGGTGCATATCATCCTGTGGCTGCCGCTGATCGTGCTGGGCGTGATCGGCGGCCTGCGAGTGACCAAGGCTGCGCTGCTGGTGCGCGAATACCAGTCGCGCGCCGAAGA
>CAZTED010000159.1:0-1382 GCA_964612175.1 uncultured Sphingomonadaceae bacterium | reverse complement strand
CTGGCGTCGGACGGCGGGCTCTATGTGCCGCGCGAGTGGCCGCGCTTCACGACCGCAGAGATCACCGCCATGCGCGGCCTCACCTATGTCGAGCTGGCGGTCAGGGTCATGCTGCCTTTCGTGCAGCCCAGCCTGACCGAGGACGAGCTGCGTGCCCTGTGCACCCGCGCCTATGGCCGTTTCGCGCACGCGGCGGTGACGCCGCTCAAGCAGTTCGACCAGCAGCAGTGGCTGCTGGAGCTGTTCCACGGGCCCACGCTGGCGTTCAAGGACGTGGCCCTGCAGCTGCTTGGCCGCCTGTTCGAGCACTTCCTGGGCCGGAGCGATGCGCACCTGACCATCGTGGGTGCCACCAGCGGCGATACCGGCTCTGCCGCGATCGATGCCGTGGCCGGGCGTGAGCGCGTGGACATCTTCATGCTCCACCCCAATGGCCGGGTGAGCGACGTGCAGCGCCGCCAGATGACCACGGTGCGCGCCCCCAACGTCCACAACATCGCCATCGACGGCAGCTTCGATGATGCCCAGGCGATGGTGAAGCGGATGTTCAACGATGCGGCGGTGAACGGGCGCTTCCGCATCACCGCGGTCAACTCGATCAACTGGGCGCGGCTGATGGCGCAGGTGGTCTATTACTTCGCCGCCGCGCTGCAACTGGGCGCGCCCGACCGCAAGGTGGCCTTCAGCGTGCCGACCGGCAATTTCGGCGACGTGTTCGCCGGTTATGTCGCGGCGCAGATGGGCCTGCCGGTGGAACGGCTGATCGTGGCCACCAATGTCAACGACATCCTCCACCGCGCGCTGGCCAATGGCGACTATTCAGCCGGAACCGTCACCCCCACTGCCGCCCCCAGCATGGACATCCAGGTGTCGAGCAATTTCGAGCGGCTGCTGTTCGATGTCGGCGGGCGCGATGGCGCGGCCATGGCCGAACAGATGCGCCAGTTCGAGGCGACCAAGGCGATGCAGCTCACCAATGCCCAGCGCCAGGGCGCGGCGGCGCTGTTCACCTCTGCCCGCTGCGATGGTGACGAGATGAACCGGGCCATGGCCTGGGCGCACGAACATTGCGGCGAGGTGATCGATCCGCACACCGCGATCGGCCTCCACGCAGCGCGCACTGCCGGGATCGACCCGGCGGTGCCAGTGGTGACGCTGGCAACGGCGCATCCGGCCAAGTTCCGCGATGCGGTGGAACGGGCAACCGGCCAGCGCCCCGGTCTCCCCTCGCGCATGGGCGACCTGTTCGAGCGGGCCGAAAGCTATGTCGAGCTGCCGGGCGAATACGATGCGATCCGCGCCTATGTCGAAAGCCATGCGACCGAGAGCCGGTAATGGCTGACCTGGCGCTCCAGCCGCTGGTGATGGAGGGCAGGGCCTGG
>CAZTED010000158.1:0-6025 GCA_964612175.1 uncultured Sphingomonadaceae bacterium | reverse complement strand
CCGACATGATGAGCGACCAGCAGGTGGCCGACGTGGTGAACTATGTGCGCACCAACTTCGGCAATTCCTATGCCGACATGGTGCAGCCGTCCGAAGTGGCGGCGATGCGCTGACAGGCTATTGAAACAGGGGAGGGGGCCCCCAGCCTCGTGGCAGGGGGCCTTTTTTCGTGCATCCGGCCAGCAAGTCCCTTGCGCCAATCAGGCGGCCCGGGTTTCAGAAATCGGCGATCAGGGCCAGGCTGGCATGGCGGCGCGGGCGATACTGAAACGCGCCACTGGACGAGACATTCCAGCTGTAGACATTGGTGATGTTGTTCACCTGCGCGCGCAGCAGCATGGCGGCAAAGCTCGTGGAAAAGCGATAGCGCAGGCCAAGGTCGACGATATTGCTGCCCGGCGCCATCAGGGTTCCGGCGGCATTGCCCACCTGCGAGCCAAGGCTGTTGACGCTGATATCGAATGACAGCGGGCTGTTCCCGCCATCGAGCCGCCAGTTGGCATCGAAGATGATGCGGCGCCGCGATGAGCCGACCGGCCTGCTGCCGATCTGGCCCGAATCCACCAGCAGACCACTGATCCGCGAATCGATCAGCACCGCCCCTGCCACGATGTTGAGGCCCGGCAGCACCTCCCCGGCCAGGCTCAGCTCTGCCCCGCGGTTGGTGTTGGATCCGATTTCGCGGAATACCTGTGCGGGATCGAGGTTGAAGTAGGGCTTGGCGATGGTGAACAGGCCGGCCACCACCCGGATATTGCCGGGCAGGGCATAGCGCAGCCCGATATCCGTCTGGCGCGTGCGCAGCGCCGGCGGCGCGTCGCCCTGGTTGACGGCGATATCTGGCGCCACCACGGCATCCTCGAAGCCGCGCACATGGCCGCCGTAAAGCACCAGACTGGGTGTGAGGAACAGTGAACCGGTGAGGCTGCCCGTCAGCGGTTCATCGCGGATCAGCACGTCCTCGCGGGCGGGGGCGGCGAAATCCACCTCCTTGCGGTAGGTCGATTGTGTGACCGAGGCATCGATCGAGAAGCGCCCGGGTGTGGTGACGCTATAGGCGATGCCGATGCTGCCCTGGCGCACGCGGTCGATGTTCTCGGCTCCCAGCGTGATGGCTGGCAGATCGCGCACATCGCGGACCAGCAGGGTGCTCTCGCCCAGGTTGATCCGCTGCTGTCCGCCAAACAGGCGCTCTCCCCGGCGGCCGCGCGCGCTGACCATCACCTTGTGCGCCACCCGGCCGGTCAGGAAACTGCGGGTCAGCCGCATTTCGCCAGAGGTAACGTCGTCGCGGTTGTTGCCGTCGGCCACGATTATGCGGGCGGGCGTGGTGCCATCGGCCCGCAGCCGCGTGAACAGGTCGGAATAGTTGACCGGAACGCGGCGGCCCGACTGGAACAGTCCTGCATCGACCCGCCAGTTGCCAAACGGCAGCTGGGCGATGGCCCCAAGCAGCTGGTTCTTGTTTTCACGCAGCGCCCAGGGTTGGCCCAGCAACTCGCGCCGCCGGTATTCGGGCGGCAGGAAATTGCCATCGGGGAACGAGACCGGCGCGGCCGGATCGTTCCAGAAACGGAATTCCGAAGCAAAGGCGATGATCTGCGCGCCCTGCCACGGGCGTAAGGCAACTGTGCCGCCAAATCCCGTGTTGTTCGCCCGGCCGCCTTCGTGCCGTTCCTGCTCGCGCAGGTTAATGGAGAAGGTGACGCCTGCATCCTCACCCAGCGGAATGCTGCCATCGATCAGCGCGACTGGCGAGCCGTACTGTCCGTACTCCAGCCGGGTGCTCCCGCCGAGCTGACCGAAATTCTTGAACAGGCTGTAGTCTACAATCCCGGTTGGCGCGGGGAATGGATAGCCCTGCGCAGACAGCCCCACGCGGATCATGTTGCCTGATATCGCACGCGCGCCGGGCATGGATGCCTGGGCAAAATACAGGCCCTCAATCCGGCCGTTGCCGGCCTCCACCGGCGAAAAGCCGCGGACATCGTCGCTGCCGTAAAGGCCGCCACGCTCGTTGCCGACAGACTGGCCGAAGGCATCGTCGGCACTGGTGATCGAGTTATCCTCGGTACGGCTGACCTGGGCCGTCGCCGGTTGCGCCAGCATCGCTGCCAGGGGGATGAGGCAGCAGCCTGATACCCGGCGGGCACGTGTGCGCGGCGAGGCGATCGGGCGGGTGATGAGGCTGGGCGCGCCTTGGCGCAACAGGGCATGGGTCACTTACTGTTCCGCACTCTCGCCAGTATTTGCAATGATCACCGCGACTTCCCCGGCAGTTATCGGCTCTGGATAGGCGTTGAAGTTGCCACGAACGTAAGTCAGCACGGCGGCAATCTGCTGGGCCGAAAGGATGTCGGTGAACCACGGCATTCCGCCGCGGCCCTTGACCATGATCTCTATCAGGTAATCCTTGTCCGCCATGCGCGGGTTGTCGGCGAGGGCAGGAATGCCGGTTCCCGCGCCGCTGCCGCCGCGCGCATCGGCCATGTGGCAGGCCTGGCAGATCTGCTGGTAGACCGCCTGCCCCTCGCTCGAAATGGCGACATTCGTCTCGCCGCCCGGCCCGTCCTGCGCGTGGACGCCGGGCTGCGGCAGGGCTGCGGCCAGCACGGCCAGTCCTGCTAACAGGATGGCCGCCGGTCCCTTGCGCATCATGCCGCCAGGGCCCGGCTGTGCAGCCGCTCTACTGCGTTCAGTGCCGACAGCAGCGAGCCTTCCATCCAGCCGCCGAGGTATGTGGCGTGTTCACCGGCGAGCACCACGCGGCCGTCGATCTCGCACAGGTTGCTATAGTGCTGCGCGCGCGTTTCCTCGGTCCAGCGCGATGTGCAGCCCTGGATCCACGGCATCCGGCTCCAGGCGATCGACACGCCGTTGGCGTACTCGCGGCGGTATTCCGCAGGGTGGAATACCGATCCCTGCTCCAGTGCCATTTCGATCCGCTGTTCCGGCGTCATCCCGGCAAGCTGGAAGGCCCCGGCACCGCTTGCGAAAGCCCCCAGCAGCACGGCCGGCCCATCCTTGAACATGTTGTCGTTGGGATAGGAAATGAGCGAGATCGCCTGGTCGGTGAAGCTGTGGCCACCGTAGATCGAGTAGTCGTCCTCCCAGAAGCGGCTGCGCATTTCCAGACCGATCTTGACCTGCCCGTTCATCGGCACGGCACGGATTGCCTGCAGCATCGGATCACCCGCCTGCAGCTCGATCTGGCTGAGTACCGGCGGCGGAATGGTGCACACGCACCAGTCGGCGCTGGTCGTGCCGGCCTCGCCGGTGGCCGTATCGGTCCAGTCCACGCTCACGCCGTTACCGTTCTGGGCGATGCGGGTAACGCGGGTGTTGAGCCGGACCATGTTGCCGATCTGGCGCATGAAGCCGGCCGCGATCTGGTCCATGCCGCCCTTGGGCTGGAACATGGTCGTCTGCATCACATAGTTGAAGTAGAAGCCCATCTGCGTCCAGACGTTGCTCGACAGGACATCGGCCAGGCCATTGACGGAAGAGGGCGTGGGTGCACCGGCAAGCCCGCCACCGGGCGGACGGTCAAAGCCGCGCTGGCCCGAGACCCGCAGCGAGCTGCTGTAGGCCATGTTGCCATCCAGCAGGCCCCATTCGCGCAGCGCCACCAGCAGCTTGTCCTTGTCCTCGGCCGTAACCTTGGCATCGAGCGCGCCGTCGTTCAGCGCCTTGCCCAGCAGTTCGGAGACATGGCCCTTGAAGTCGACCGAAAGCTCCTTGTAGCGCTGGGGCCGTCCGCCGAAGGCGTTCGAGCGGTGGATCATGGCATTGTGGTTGTTCTGGATGAACGGTTCCAGCTCCACGCCCAGCGACTTGCAGTAGTGCAGCAGCGTGCGGTGATGGTGCGGGATGCGCCAGGGCCCGGGGTTGAGATAGTTGCCGGGCGCAAATTCGCAGGTCTGCGTGGCCCCGCCCACTTCGACCACCCTGTCGCCCCCGCGCACGGAATAGTTCCGCCCGCCGGCGCGGTCCTGGTATTCGAGCACCTGCACCCGGTAGCCCGCCTTGCTCAGCTCCAGCGCCGCAGCAAGGCCGGCAAGCCCGGCACCTAGCACCACCACGCTTGCCCCGGGCCGCGCGCCCGAGAGGGAGGGCGGCCCGGTGAACTGGGTTTCTGCCGCATGACCCAGCGCCGTCATCGCCTGGTACATGGCCGCCGCCCCGCCCATGGTGCCGATCATCCCCAGCAGTTCGCGGCGGGTGGGAACGGCAAAGCGCGGGTTGGCGGGGTCGTGGGTGGTCATGCGGCGAACCTTCTGTCGGGTCGTGTGGTCAGAGCGGGGAGTGTGGGGATCGGGATCAGGGCGCGACGGCTGCGATTGCCTCGATCTCCACGTACATCTTGGGCCGGCCGAGCGCAGCGATCTGGATGGTCGAGCGGGTGGGGCGGTTGGGCTGTTCAGCCGTGCCGAAGAACGTGGCGAACACTTCGTTCATGGCTGCGGAATCCATCCGGCCGTCCAGTTCGGGCACGCCGACGAGGAATACGGTCATCTTGACGATATCGCCCATGCCCAGGCCCTGTGATTCCAGCGAGGCCTTGATGCGGTTCAGCACCGACAGGGTCTGGGTGCGGGTGTCACCCATTTCCTCAGGGTTGGCCGGGTCGAGCGGGGCAGGGGTCGTGCCCGAAACGAACACGATGCGGCTGCCCGGCGGAACCGATGCGAGGCTGGCGATGCGCGCGGTCGGGCTGTTGTAGACGCGCTCGATTTCAGCTGCTTCAACAGTTTCCTGTGCCGCGGCGGGCGCGGCCAGCGTGCAGGCGGCGAGGCCGGCGGCGAAGGTGGAGATAAATGCCTTGTTGTTCATGGTCTTTGGCCTTTCCAGTCCCGGGAATGTGAAAAAGGACGGGCGTCCGCCTGGGACGCCCGCCGAGGTGGACCTCGTCAGAATTCGAAGGTGGCGCGCACGTAGTAGTAGCCGCCGCTGGTGCCGTAGGGGCTGAAGTTCAGCGGCGCATTGTGGGAGCCGTTGTTGTTGATGTAGGGCGAGCGTCCCGACAGCCAGCCCACCGACGGATTGGCCGGATCGTAGTCGGCCACGAAATCGGGGACCGGGGGACGCTTGTCCAAGAGGTTGTTCGCGCCGATGGCGAGCGTGAAGAAGTCTGTCACGTCGTAATCGAGCTCGATATCGAAGATCGCGGTTGCAGGAATGGTGGCCTCGTAGAAGCGGCCGAGGATCGGGCGCGGCGCGGTCGAGAAGGCGTTGGGCTGCACCAGCTGCGTGGTTTTCGCGAAGTAGTTCATCCGCAGGTTGGCGCTGAATGCCCCGCTCTCGAACAGGGCGCCCAGGTTTGCCCGGAACAGCGGGCTGGCATTCTCGATCACGTCTTCGGCCTGCGGCGTCCACAAGGTGCCCAGCACGCTGCTGTCGGTGACGCGGGTCTTGTTGTAGTTGGCGCTGCCCGTCAGATCGAGCGTGCCGAAGGGCAGGTCGACCGGGTAACGGGCCGAGAGATCGAGGCCGATGGTCTCGGTATCGATACCGTTGGTGAAGGTCTGGATCGACAGGCTGCCCGATTCCAGCACGGTCGGGTCAAGCTGCTTGCCGCTGGCGATGATCGCATTGTTGACCAGTGCGAACGGGGTAAGGCCGTTGATCAGCGGCGTCAGCACCGGCACGCCCGGCGTGCCGATCGGCTGGTTCTGCTGTCCCTGGATGGCGCCCGAGGAAACGATGCGGTCGTTGATCTTGATGTAGTAGCCGTCCAGCGTCACCACCAGGCGGGGGATCGGCCGCAGCACGGCGCCGGCGGAGAGGTTGATCGACTCTTCCGGCCCGAGTACGCCGAACCCTGCGCTGGCCGCACCCGCAGAACTGGGGGCCAATTGCAGCACGGCACTGGTTGGGCCGACGTTGGTGGCCGAATAGCCGGACTCGGCGAGCGAAGGGGCGCGGAACCCGGTGCTCGCCGTGGCGCGCAGGGCGAATTCGGGCGAGAAATCGTAGCGGGTCGTGATCTTGCCGATCACCGTGCTGCCGAAGTCGCTGTAATCCT
>CAZTED010000157.1:0-6026 GCA_964612175.1 uncultured Sphingomonadaceae bacterium | reverse complement strand
GCGCCAAGATCGCCAAGCACCTGGGTGCACCAGGGCCCGGCAAGGACGCGCGACAAATCCAGCACCGTTATGCCTGACAGCGGTCCTCTTACTTTGGCTTCTGTGCTCATGTGGTTGTGAATTCCGGTGACCATTTTCCAAGAATCGTGGGCGGGTTGGGCCACCGGTTCCGCGTGGGAAGGCGCAAGGGCCCCAGCGCCGATGGGTCGTCAGGCATCATCGGACAAGGCAGAGCCCATCGACCGCGCAATAGCCGTCATCTGTCCAAAGCATCGGATTGATGTCGATCGATTCGATCCAGTCACGCCCAGCTGCGGCAAGCATGCCGGCGCTGGTCAGTATCCTTGCGAGTTGGGGCCGGTCCCAGGCGGATTTCCCCCGGAAGCCGTCGATGAGGCCGCTTTCGGTGAATTCGTCGATCATCCTGAAGGCTTCCTCTTCACTGAACGGAGCCATCCGACCGCCCACCTTCTTGAGAACCTCGACAAAGATGCCGCCCAGGCCGAACACGACAAGCGGGCCGATTTCCGTGTTGCCCTTTATGCCGATGAAGGCTTCGCCGGCCGACGGGATCATCGGCTGCACGGCCACAAGAGGCGGCAGGCCATCGCGAGCGGCAATCGCGCGCAGGGCGTCGACCGTTGCGGCAAGGTCGGCTTCCGTGACCTTGAGCTTCACGGCGTCATGTTCCGTGCGATGCGCGACATCGGCGAGCTTGACCACGTATGGCCCCGCGAAGGGAACTGTGAAACCGGTCTGGGCGGCCTCGATCAGATAGTAGGGAGCGGTTGGGATTCCGGCGGCGGAAAGCAGCTCCATCGTGTCCGCGAAGGGCAGCATCCTGCCTTCCGGCACCGTTATCAGGTCTGCAGTCGGACGGGCGAGAGGCGCAATCCGTCCCGGGCTATCGACGAAGCTGGCCGGATCGCTGCGGACATAGCGCGCCATCGACTGGATCGCGCGCAAAGAACCGCGCAGGCCATTGCCGACGCCCAGCCCCGCCTCGCGGTATCGGTCAAGCCAGTCGCCTGCCACCCCTGCCAGCGGCGACAGGAAGTATGGCTTGTCCGTTGACGGGGCGATCCGGGCGAAGGGTTCCACCAACCTGCTGGCCGGTTCCTCGTCCCAGTCGGCGAACTGGCTGAGGAAGATGTAGGAATCGAATTCCGGCGTATCCTTGTAGGTCTCCAGCACGGTCTGCCAGATGTCGGGCCTGACGCCGACGAAGCCTGTGGCATCGAGCGGGTTGGGAACGCTGGCGCCCGGCACGACGGTCCCGATCCATTCAGACAAGCGCTCGACTTCCGGCATGTCGATGTTCTCGTCGGCGGCAATGTCGCTGGCCATGGTCGCAAACCCGCCAGTAATCGTCAGCACCGACAGGCCCTTGACCGGCGACCATCGTTCAGGCGGCAGCTGCTCGAGGAACTGCAGGCGATCAAGCAGTTCGTCCACATCGTGGGCCAGCTGGATATTGGCCTGCCGCATGGCGACCTCATAAACCCACGCGTCGCCCGTCAGCGTGCCGGTGTGCGATGCCGCGATCCGCAAGCCGCGCGCGCTGCGCCCCAGCTTGATTGCGAAAATCGGCTTGCCGGCATCCCGGGCCCTGCGCGCCGCCGCGAAGAAGGCATCGGGGCGGCGGATCTTCTCTATGCCCAGGGCAATGATCCGCGTGTCCGGATCGTCAACCAGATAATCGAGGTAGTCGGCCATGTCGGTGACCGCCTCATTGCCGGCAGAAATCATCAGATTGAAGCCGACGCCGCCTGCACGCTTGGCCGCCGCAACCATGGCGCCAAGGATCGCACCGCTGTGCGCCACGACCGAAACTCCGCCTTGCCTGCCCTGGAACGGGGGTAGCATGGTAAGGCCAAGGCGCCGGGTTACATTGACCACGCCAACGCCGTTCGGGCCGATAACAGCCATGCCTCCGGCAATCGCGACATCGCGCATCCGGTCCTGCAACGCGGCCCCCTCTGCGCCGGTTTCAGCAAAGCCGCCGGCAATGGTAATCAGACCGCCGCAACCAGCCTCGGCCCCCTGCTCCAGCAGGCCGATGGTGCGTTCAGCCGATACTGCCGAGAAGATGACATCCAGCGGCCTGCCAATGGAGCGAATGTCAGGGAAACACTGCTGGCCGAACTGCGTATCGAACTTTGGGTGGACGAACACGACTTCGCAGTCGGCCTCCAGCGTCCTGCGGGCACTGCCTGCCCAGGGCGAGTTCTCGCTCACCCCGACAATGGCCACCGTCCTTGGCGAAAGTGTGCGGGCAAGGGCAGAGCGCTTTTCGGCGGCATCGCCCCCAGGGGGCGTGCTCGATGTATGCTGCGAGTTCATGTACGGGCTTCTCTGGCAAGAAGGATTGTCGGCTTCATGCCCGTCGCCGGGGGCTGTGGGCAAAGCGATTTGTCATCATGCAACAAACCATCACGGACATGCGCCCGAACGCATGGGCGGTTCGCCTGCCTCTGATTGGTCGCTGTGTTCGGCAATACCGGTCAACAGCCCCGGAAGCCGGGCGGGCGCTTCTCCCGGAAGGCGGCGATCCCTTCTGCATGGTCGGCCGACATGATGAGCAGCGGTTGCTGTTCCTTTTCCAGCGCCAGCGTTTCGGAAAGCGGGCCCGGGCCGGCGGCAAAGGCTGCCTTCATGGCGGCAATCGAAAGAGGTGCGACCTTACGGTATTCTGCGGCCTTTTCCAGCGCAGCCGCGAGGGCGGTCCCGGTTTCGACCTTGCGGTCAGCCAGACCGATGGCGACGGCCTCGTCTGCCTTTACGGTGCGGGCGGTGTACAGGATGTCCCTCGTCAGGGTCCGTCCAATTCTTTGTGGTAAGGACCAGAGCAGGCCGCAATCTGCGGTCAGGCCGATCTTTCCGAAGGTGGCGCCCAGCCGGGCGTCTGCCCCGACGATGAAATAGTCCGAGGCGGTTGCCAGCGAGAGGGCCGCGCCAAAGGCGACGCCCTCCACCGCGCAGATCACCGGCTTGGGGCCGCCGGCGATAAGCTCGACCGACCGCTGCAGTGCCAGCAATCGCCGGCGAGAGCGCAGGGGATCGCTGGATACGCCCGCGCCGAGCTGCCGCAGATCGGCACCGGCCGAGAAGTTGCCCCCCGCGCCGGTCAGCACGACGCTGCGCACGGAATTGTCTGCGAATGCCGCTTCCAGCCCTTCGCGAAGGGCCTGGCGCATGTCGTCGGAAAAAGGGTTCATCGCCTCGGGGTCGTTGAGGGTCAGGACCACAGAGTCCTCGATCTGCTGATAGAGTATCAAAGTGGTTGCGTCGGTCATCGTGCTTCTGGCTGTCCTCTCATCAGGATAGTGCGGGCTGCGAAGGATGGACAATGCAACCGCCCAACCGGTCGAGCGGCAAGCCGCAAGGGCCTTGCGATGCTGTTGGAGCATAACCGGTTGTCGCGCGTGGTCCAGCAATCGCCATCGATATTCCATGCTTGATCGGGGTGTATCCCTGGCCTGCGGGGCCTGGGCGCGGCGCAGCGCCATCTGGCAGGAATTGGGCGCAGCGGGCGGCAGGTCCGGCGCTCCTGGCGAGCCGGAGCATCACTCGCCACGAAAGTTCGCGGCGCGTTTCTCGATGAAGGCGGTTCGTCCTTCGACATAGTCGGCCGTCGAGACCAGGCGAACCTGGTTCTTGAGTTCCAGGTCGAGAGCCTCATCAAGTGAAGATGGTCGGCTGCCCAGCGCCGCCTTGACCGCTTCGATCGACAACGGGGCCAGATCGCACAGTTTTCGGGCCTTTTCCCTGGCGACATTCAGCGCTTCGCCATCCGGCGCCAGTTCATCCGACAAGCCGATCGCAAGGGCTTGCGCAGAACCGACGACATCGCCGCTGATCATCAGCCAGCGGCTGCGCGCCAGCCCCACGCGTTGCGGGAGCAGCCAGGTCAGGCCGGCATCGGCACACAGGCCCACCCTGGCGAAGGACGCCGCGAAGCGTGCGCCCTTGGCGGCTATCACGAAGTCGCAGGCTGCGGCCAGCGACAAGCCTGCGCCAAAGGCCGAACCTTCGACGGCCGCCAGGACAGGCTTGCGGCCCGCAATATGGCGGACAATGTCCTGCAGGATCCTGACATTCTGCTCTGTCCGGCGGGGATCGGGGGCTGAAGCGTGGGCGGCGCTGAGGTCACCTCCGGCGCAGAAATGCTCCCCTTTGCCTGTCAGGATGATTGCCCGCACATGCCGATCGTCATTCGCCCGGGCGAGCGCGGCAAGCAGTTCGACCCGCATGTCGACCGAAATCGCGTTGCGCCTGTGCGGGGCCGACAACGTGAGGATCGTTGTGCGTCCATCCTGCTCGACTTCGACCAGTCCCATATAGCTCCGGCGGCCCCCACCCTTGCAATCACCCTGCATTCAATGCGTCCCCGGAGCAGGCCGCATGGCCTAAAACCCCAAGCATGTTGTCCTCTATGCCTAGCCAATGGAACTTGCCGGATACAGCCATTGCTCATGGCAAGCTGAAAACCGCATGGATATGTTGGTTGGCAGCGGTTTGCATCCGGCCGGACGGTTTCCCCGCGTGCAAAAGTGCATATAGGATATCTGATCGCCTGACATTGAACCGGTTGCCCGGGATGATAACCCTCATCCGACGGCTGGAGGTGCAGTGCCGGTTCCCTGCCTGCCCCTTGCTCCTCAACGCAAGACTTTGGCCATTCCGCGCCGGGAATCCGGTATCTCAATAAGGCCGGATCATCCGATTCCGGACAGTTCACAGAGTTCCCTTCATGACATTCAAAGCTCCCATCACCGAACAGCGCTTTGTCCTCGATAACGTCTGCGGCATGGCGGATCTTGCAGCGACCGAACGTTTTGCAGCGGCAGGGCCGGACCTGGTCGATGCTGTCCTAGAGGGGGCGGGCGCGCTTGCGCAGGGCGCATGGGCGCCGACCAACCGGACCGGCGACACCATCCACCCCCGTTGGGACGATGGCACTGTCACCATGCCGCCGGGATTCCGGGAAGCCTACAAGACCTATGTAGATGGCGGCTGGGGAACGATCGCGGGGCCGGTGGAGTTCGGCGGCCAGGGGCTGCCCAATGTGGTGGCCTTTGCCGTGGCCGAAAGCCTTGGTGCTGCCAACATGGGGTTCGGCCTGTGCCCCATGCTTACCGCCAGCGCAGTCGAGGCGCTCGTGCATCACGGCTCTGCAGAGCAGCAGGCGATGTACCTTGAAAAGCTGGTTTCCGGGGAATGGACCGGCACGATGAACCTCACCGAACCGCAGGCAGGCTCGGATGTCGGCGCGCTGCGTTCGACGGCGGAACCGGCCGGTGACGGCAGCTATCGCATCAAGGGGACGAAGATCTTCATCACCTTTGGCGAGCATGACCTGGCCGAGAACATCGTCCACCTGGTCCTGGCCCGCACACCGGGCGGCGCCAGGGGGACTAGGGGTATTTCGCTTTTCCTCGTCCCCAAGATCCGGCCCGATGGCTCGCGCAATGACCTTCGCTGCGCATCGATCGAACACAAGCTGGGCATCCATTCCTCCCCCACCTGCGTAATGACTTATGGCGACAACGACGATTGCCACGGCTGGCTGGTTGGCGAGGAGTTCGGCGGGATTCGTGCCATGTTCACGATGATGAACAACGCCCGCCTCAGTGTCGGCCTGCAGGGCGTGCAGATTGCCGAGCGAGCGACGCAGCAGGCGCTGTGGTATGCGCGCGAACGCATCCAGTCGGTTCCGGCCAACGGCACTTCGCCTGAGCCGGTAGCGATCATCCAGCATCCCGATGTGCGCCGCATGCTGATGCGGATGAAGGCACAGACCCAGGCGATCCGCGCACTTGTCTATGCCGCTGGTGCCGAAGTGGACCGTTTGACGCTGGGGGTGGAAGGTGCCCGGCAGCGGCTCGACCTGCTGACCCCGCTGGCCAAGAGTCACGCCACCGATGTCGGTTGCGAAGTCGCCTCGCTTGGCGTGCAGGTCCACGGCGGGATGGGCTTCATCGAGGAGACGGGCGCCGCGCAGCATTACCGCGATGCCCGGATCG
>CAZTED010000156.1:0-6026 GCA_964612175.1 uncultured Sphingomonadaceae bacterium | reverse complement strand
AGGATTACAGCGACTTCGGCAGCACGGTGATCGGCAAGATCACGACCCGCTACGACTTCTCGCCTGCCTTCGCCCTGCGCGCCACGGCAAGCACCGGGTTCCGTGCCCCGTCCCTGCAGGAATCGGGTTATTCGGCCACGAACGTGGGGCCGACCAGTGCCGTGCTGCAACTGGCTCCCAGTTCAGCAGGTGCGGCCAGCGCAGGCTTCGGCCTGCTCGGACCGGAAGAATCGATCAACTTCTCCGCCGGCGCCGTGTTCCGCCCGGTCCCCCGCCTGGTCGTGACGCTGGACGGCTATTACATCAAGATCAACGACCGCATCGTCTCCTCGGGCGCCATCCAGGGACAGCAGAACCAGCCGATCGGCACGCCGGGCGTGCCGGTGCTGACGCCGCTGATCAACGGCCTTACCCCGTTCGCACTGGTCAACAATGCGATCATCGCCAGCGGCAAGCAGCTTGACCCGACCGTGCTGGAATCGGGCAGCCTGTCGATCCAGACCTTCACCAACGGTATCGATACCGAGACCATCGGCCTCGATCTCTCGGCCCGTTACCCGGTCGACCTGCCCTTCGGCACGCTCGATCTGACGGGCAGCGCCAACTACAACAAGACCCGCGTCACCGACAGCAGCGTGCTGGGCACCTTGTGGACGCCGCAGGCCGAAGACGTGATCGAGAATGCCAGCCCGCTGTTCCGGGCAAACCTGGGCGCCCTGTTCGAGAGCGGGGCATTCAGCGCCAACCTGCGGATGAACTACTTCGCGAAAACCACGCAGCTGGTGCAGCCCAACGCCTTCTCGACCGCGCCGCGCCCGATCCTCGGCCGCTTCTACGAGGCCACCATTCCTGCAACCGCGATCTTCGATATCGAGCTCGATTACGACGTGACAGACTTCTTCACGCTCGCCATCGGCGCGAACAACCTCTTGGACAAGCGTCCCCCGGTCCCCGATTTCGTGGCCGACTACGATCCGGCCAATCCGTCGGTGGGCTGGCTGTCGGGACGCTCGCCCTACATCAACAACAACGGCTCCCACAATGCGCCGCTGAACTTCAGCCCCTACGGCACCAGCGGCGGCTACTACTACGTGCGCGCCACCTTCGAATTCTGACGAGGTCCACCTCGGCGGGCGTCCCAGGCGGACGCCCGTCCTTTTTCACATTCCCGGGACTGGAAAGGCCAAAGACCATGAACAACAAGGCATTTATCTCCACCTTCGCCGCCGGCCTCGCCGCCTGCACGCTGGCCGCGCCCGCCGCGGCACAGGAAACTGTTGAAGCAGCTGAAATCGAGCGCGTCTACAACAGCCCGACCGCGCGCATCGCCAGCCTCGCATCGGTTCCGCCGGGCAGCCGCATCGTGTTCGTTTCGGGCACGACCCCTGCCCCGCTCGACCCGGCCAACCCTGAGGAAATGGGTGACACCCGCACCCAGACCCTGTCGGTGCTGAACCGCATCAAGGCCTCGCTGGAATCACAGGGCCTGGGCATGGGCGATATCGTCAAGATGACCGTATTCCTCGTCGGCGTGCCCGAACTGGACGGCCGGATGGATTCCGCAGCCATGAACGAAGTGTTCGCCACGTTCTTCGGCACGGCTGAACAGCCCAACCGCCCCACCCGCTCGACCATCCAGATCGCTGCGCTCGGCCGGCCCAAGATGTACGTGGAGATCGAGGCAATCGCAGCCGTCGCGCCCTGATCCCGATCCCCACACTCCCCGCTCTGACCACACGACCCGACAGAAGGTTCGCCGCATGACCACCCACGACCCCGCCAACCCGCGCTTTGCCGTTCCCACCCGCCGCGAACTGCTGGGGATGATCGGCACCATGGGCGGGGCGGCGGCCATGTACCAGGCGATGACGGCGCTGGGTCATGCGGCAGAAACCCAGTTCACCGGGCCGCCCTCCCTCTCGGGCGCGCGGCCCGGGGCAAGCGTGGTGGTGCTAGGTGCCGGGCTTGCCGGCCTTGCTGCGGCGCTGGAGCTGAGCAAGGCGGGCTACCGGGTGCAGGTGCTCGAATACCAGGACCGCGCCGGCGGGCGGAACTATTCCGTGCGCGGGGGCGACAGGGTGGTCGAAGTGGGCGGGGCCACGCAGACCTGCGAATTTGCGCCCGGCAACTATCTCAACCCCGGGCCCTGGCGCATCCCGCACCATCACCGCACGCTGCTGCACTACTGCAAGTCGCTGGGCGTGGAGCTGGAACCGTTCATCCAGAACAACCACAATGCCATGATCCACCGCTCGAACGCCTTCGGCGGACGGCCCCAGCGCTACAAGGAGCTTTCGGTCGACTTCAAGGGCCATGTCTCCGAACTGCTGGGCAAGGCGCTGAACGACGGCGCGCTCGATGCCAAGGTTACGGCCGAGGACAAGGACAAGCTGCTGGTGGCGCTGCGCGAATGGGGCCTGCTGGATGGCAACATGGCCTACAGCAGCTCGCTGCGGGTCTCGGGCCAGCGCGGCTTTGACCGTCCGCCCGGTGGCGGGCTTGCCGGTGCACCCACGCCCTCTTCCGTCAATGGCCTGGCCGATGTCCTGTCGAGCAACGTCTGGACGCAGATGGGCTTCTACTTCAACTATGTGATGCAGACGACCATGTTCCAGCCCAAGGGCGGCATGGACCAGATCGCCGCCGGCTTCATGCGCCAGGTCGGCAACATGGTGCGGCTCAATACCCGCGTTACCCGCATCGCCCAGAACGGCAGCGGCGTAAGCGTGGACTGGGCCGATACTGCCACCGGCGAGACCGGCACGACCAGCGCCGACTGGTGCGTGTGCACCATCCCGCCGCCGGTGCTCAGCCAGATCGAGCTGCAGGCGGGTGATCCGATGCTGCAGGCAATCCGCGCCGTACCGATGAACGGCCAGGTCAAGATCGGCCTGGAGATGCGCCGCCGCTTCTGGGAGGACGACTACTCGATCTACGGTGGCCACAGCTTCACCGATCAGGCGATCTCGCTGATTTCCTATCCCAACGACAACATGTTCAAGGATGGGCCGGCCGTGCTGCTGGGGGCTTTCGCAAGCGGTGCCGGGGCCTTCCAGCTTGCCGGGATGACGCCGGAACAGCGGATCGAAATGGCACTGGAGCAGGGATCGGTATTCCACCCTGCGGAATACCGCCGCGAGTACGCCAACGGCGTGTCGATCGCCTGGAGCCGGATGCCGTGGATCCAGGGCTGCACATCGCGCTGGACCGAGGAAACGCGCGCGCAGCACTATAGCAACCTGTGCGAGATCGACGGCCGCGTGGTGCTCGCCGGTGAACACGCCACATACCTCGGCGGCTGGATGGAAGGCTCGCTGCTGTCGGCACTGAACGCAGTAGAGCGGCTGCACAGCCGGGCCCTGGCGGCATGATGCGCAAGGGACCGGCGGCCATCCTGTTAGCAGGACTGGCCGTGCTGGCCGCAGCCCTGCCGCAGCCCGGCGTCCACGCGCAGGACGGGCCGGGCGGCGAGACGAATGTCGCCATTTCGAGCGAGGGGCAGGCGGTCTACCAGCAGATCTGCCAGGCCTGCCACATGGCCGATGCGCGCGGCGGCAGCGGCGCGGGAACCGGCATTCCTGCCCTCGCCGACAACCCCCGCATGGCGGACAAGGACTACGTGATCGGGATCATGATCAAGGGCCGCGGCGGAATGCCGTGGTTTACCGACATCCTTTCGGCCCAGCAGATTGCCGCCGTGCTGACCTACGTTCGCGGCAACTTCAACGCCTATCCCGAGCCGATAACTGCAAACGAAGTCGCGGTGATGATCGCAAGTGCTGGCGAGAGTGCGGAACAGTAAGTGACCCATCCCCTGCCGCACCAAGGCGCACCCAGCCTGATCACCCGCCCTATCGTGACCCCGCGTACACGCCTGCGCCGGATATCAGGCTGCTGCCTGATCCCGTTGGCAGCGATGCTGGCCATGCCGGCAGCAGCCCAGGTCAGCCGGACCGAGGATAACTCGATCACCAGTGCCGACGATGCGTTCGGCCAGTCTGTCGGCAACGAGCGCGGGGGCCTGTACGGCAGCGACGATGTGCGCGGCTTCTCGCCGGTGGAAGCAGGCAATGCACGGATCGAGGGCCTGTACTTCGCGCAGGCATCTTCGCCGGGCGGGCGGGCGATATCCGGCAACATGATCCGCGTGGGGCTGTCGGCCCAGGGCTACCCATTCCCCGCGCCCACGGGGATCGTCGACTTCAGCCTGTTCAAGAATTTCGGCCAGCTGGGCGGGAGCACCAGGCTGGAATACGGACAGTACGGCTCGCCAGTCGCGCTGATCGATGGCAGCATTCCCCTGGGAGATGATGCGGGCGTCACCTTCTCCATCAACCTGCGCGAGCAGGAGCGGCACGAAGGCGGCCGGGCGAACAACACGGGATTTGGCGGCACTGTTGCCGTCCGCCCGTGGCAGGGCGCGCAGATCATCGCCTTCGCTTCGGAGTTCCGTTTCTGGGATGATCCGGCCCCGCCGGTCTCTTTCCCCGATGGCAATTTCCTGCCCCCCGAATACAAGCGGCGCGAGCTGCTGGCCCAGCCCTGGGCGCTGCGCGACAATACCAACCGTCTGGTTGGCGCGATCGCCCAGCTGCCGTTTGGCGACTGGCGGGTCGATGCCGGACTGTTCCAGTCGGGCCGCCGCGTGCCGGTAAACTATTCCGACCTGTTCACGCGGCTGCGGGCCGATGGCACCACGCCTGCCCGCATCATCGTGGCCGACGGCAACAACCGCGACGACGTTACCTCGGGCGAAGTGCGCCTGACCCGCAGTTTCCTGACCGGTCGGGTGGCGCACAAGGTGATGGTCAGCGCGCGCGGCCGCCGGGGCGAGCGCCTGTTTGGCGGGCAGCAGCGGATCAACCTGGGCGAGAGCACGCTGCTGCTGCGCGACGTGCGCAACCTGCCGACCATCACGCTGGGTGCCGAGAACATCGACCGCGTGCGCCAGGGCAGCATCGGCATCGCCTACAGCGCCACCACACCCGGACGCTTCTCGATCGATGCCTCGGTCACGCAATCGACCTATCGCAAGGAGGTGGATTTCGCCTCCCCCGCCCGCGAGGACGTGCTGATCCGCGATGAACCGATGACAGGCAGCCTTACCGGTTCGCTGTTCCTCACACCCAACCTGGTGCTTTACGGCGGCCATGTCCGCGGGTTCGAGGATGCCGTGCTGGCACCCGATATCGCCGTCAATCAGGGCGACGCGCCGCCGGCCCTGCGTACGCGCCAGTCGGATATCGGCCTGCGTTATGCCCTGCCCGGCAATATCCGGCTGGTGGCCGGCCTGTTCACCATCGCCAAGCCCTACTTCAACGTCGATCCAGCACAGGTATTCCGCGAAATCGGCTCCAACACCAACCGTGGCGCGGAGCTGAGCGTGACCGGGGAGGTGCTGCCGGGCCTCAACATCGTGGCAGGGGCGGTGCTGATCGATTCTCGGATCAGTGGCCTGCTGGTGGATACTGGCCAGATCGGCAGCAGGCCGGTTGGCTCCTCGCGGCGCCGCATCATCTTCGATGCCAACTGGCGGCTGGACGGCGGCAACAGCCCGCTGTCCTTCGATATCAGCGTCAACAGCCTTGGTTCACAGGTGGGCAATGCCGCCGGAACCCTGATGGCACCCGGCAGCAATATCATCGACCTTGGCCTGCGCTATCGCTTTGCCACGAGCTTCGCCAACATGCTGCTGCGCGCCCAGGTGAACAACATCACCAATGTCTACAGCTGGAATGTCTCCTCCAGCGGCGCGTTCCAGTATCGCCCGCGCCGCCACGCCAGCCTGGCCCTGATCGCCGATTTCTGAAACCCGGCTGGCCGGATTGCCGCACGGGACTTGGTGGGAGAATGCACAAAAATGGGGCCCCTGCCGCGTGGCAGGGGCCCCTCCCCCCCTGTCTCAAAGCCTTCTCAGCGCATCGCCGCCACTTCGGAGGGCTGCACCATGTCGGCATAGGAATTGCCGAAATTGGTGCGCACATAGTTCACCACGTCGGCCACCTGCTGGTCGCTCATCATGTCGG
>CAZTED010000155.1:0-6030 GCA_964612175.1 uncultured Sphingomonadaceae bacterium | reverse complement strand
CGCTCGCTGCCCTGGCGTTCGGCCTGGTTGGCGCTGCGGATGCGCGGGAACCAGGTCTTGCGGCCGAACAGCGTTTCCGAATAACCGCGCTCGCGCACCTGCTCCAGCGTCGACACGATGTAGCGCTGGATGCCGGGGAAGCGCTGGAAATAGCGGTCGATCATGGCCTGCGCCTCGTCCGCTTCCACCCCCAGCCGTCCGGCAAGGCCCCAGCGCGAAATGCCATAGAGGATCGCGAAGTTGATCGTCTTGGCGGCCGCGCGGGTATCGCGGGTGACTTCGCCGTACATCTCGCGCGCGGTGGCAGCGTGGATGTCCTCGCCATTGGCAAAGGCCTGCTTCAGCGCGTCCACGTCGGCCATGTGCGCTGCCAGCCGCAGTTCGATCTGCGAATAGTCGGCGGCAAGCAGCACGTTGCCCTCCTCCGGCACGAAAGCCTCGCGGATCTGCCGGCCGATGGCGGTACGGATGGGGATGTTCTGCAGGTTGGGATCGGTGGAGCTCAATCGCCCGGTCTGCGCGCCGACCAGCGAATAGGAGGTATGGACGCGGCCCGTATCGGGGTTGATCGCGGCCTGCAGTGCCTCGGTATAGGTGCTGCGCAGCTTCGAAAGCTGGCGCCATTCGAGCACCAGGCGCGCAACCGGTGCACCCTGGCCGGCGAGGCCTTCCAGCACGCTCTGGTCGGTCGAATACTGCCCGCTCTTGCCCTTCTTGCCACCCTTGTAGCCGAGCTTGTCGAACAGGATATCACCCAGCTGCTTGGGACTGCCGATGGTGAAGGACTGGCCGCATTCGGCAAAGATCTCGCCCTCGATGCGGGCGATCTCGGTGGCGAAGTCCTCGCTCAGCTTCGCCAGCCGCTGGCGATCGACCCGGATGCCGTGCCGCTCCATCTGCGCCACCACCGGGATCAGCGGACGGTCGACCCGCTGGTAGACGCGCGTGCCGCCTTCCAGCGCCAGCCGGGGCTTGAGCAGGGCGTGGAGCCGCCAGGTAACCTCGGCATCCTCGGCAGCATATTGCGTGGCCCGGTCGAGCGGCACTTCGCCGAAGGGAATGGCCTTCTTGCCGGTGCCGCACACATCCTTGAAGGTGAGCGTGGCGTGGCCGAGGTGGCGCTGCGACAACTCGTCCATCCCGTGGCCGCCGCCGATCCCGTCTTCCTGCCGCCCGGCATCGAGCGCGAAAGAGATAATCATGGTGTCGTCCACCGGCGCCACGGCGATCCCGGCGCAGCGCTGCAGGATCGTGATGTCGTACTTGATGTTCTGCCCGACTTTCAGCACCGCGTCGCTTTCCAGCAGCGGCCGCAGCGCCGCCATCGCCGCCTGCCGGTCCACCTGCTGTGGCTTTTCGGCGAACATGTCGGTCCCGCCATGGCCCAGCGGGATGTAGCAGGCCTGCCCCGGCCCCAGCGCCAGGCTGACCCCGGCCAGTTCGGCACGCATCGGATCGAGGCTGCTGGTCTCGGTATCCACCGCGACAAGTCGCGCGGCAAAGGCCCGTTCGATCCAGTGCTCCAGCCGTTCCATCGTCTGGACGCATTCGTAGAGGCTGCGGTCGATCGCCGGCCATTCGGGCAGCGGCTGGCGGTTGCCCTGTGCCGGCGAGGCTGCCGGCGCGCCATTGGTATCGCCCTTGGGCGGATTGAGGTCGGTTGTCCGCGACGGACTGCCGGTCCCGGCGTCGAGCCGCTTCAGCAGGCTGGTGAAGCCGTGCCTGGCGAGGAAGGCGGCGAGCGGTTCCTTCGGCACGCCGTCCAGCCTGAATTCGTCGAGCGGCTGGGGCAGCGGCGCATCTTCCTTCAGTGCCACCAGCAAGCGGCTCAGCTCGGCATCGGCCCGCCCCTCGATCAGCCGGTCGCGCAGCTTGGACGGCTTCATGTCGTGCGCCGCATCGAGCGCGGCGGCGAGCGAGCCGTGGTCCTGGATCAGCTTGGTCGCGGTCTTGGGTCCCACGCCGAAGATGCCGGGCACATTGTCCACCGCATCTCCCATCAGGGCCAGCACGTCGCCCACCAGTTCCGGGCCGACGCCGAACTTCTCGACCACTTCGGGAATGCCGATGCGCTGGTTCTTCATGGTGTCGAGCATGTCGATGGACCCGCCTTCATGGCCATCATCCGGGTCCGCACACCGGCCGACCAGCTGCATCAGGTCCTTGTCGGACGAGACGATGGTCACGTCCCAGCCGCGCCGGGCGGCGGCCCTGGCATAGGAGGCGATCAGGTCATCCGCTTCCAGCCCGTCCTCCTCGATGCACGGCAGGCTGAAGGCGCGGGTTGCATCGCGGATCAGCGGGAACTGCGGCACCAGGTCTTCGGGTGGTGGCGGGCGGTGGGCCTTGTAATGGTCGTAAAGCTCGTTGCGGAACGAATGGCTCGCCTTGTCGAGGATGACCGCCAGGTGCGTGGGCCCTTCGGCCTTGTCGAGGTCCTCGGCCAGCTTCCACAGCATGGTGGTATAGCCATAGACCGCGCCCACGGGGGTCCCTTCGGGGTCGGTCAGCGGCGGCAGCCGGTGATAGGCGCGGAAGATGTAGGACGAACCGTCGACGAGATAGAGATGCTGCTTGCCACTCATCCCGGTCTGCTAGCAGTGTTCGCCGCATCGGTCATCGGGCTTGTGCGGCGGACACCCGGGAAAGAGGGCATGGGGCCTCTCGCCGCATCTCGCCCCATTTATGCCATATTTCGCTTGCGCAGCCCCAATTGTGGCAGTATTTGGGCAGCAAGCAGGCCAAGAAAGCCGGCTTTGGATCAGGGGCAGAACGCCCTGAAATCCACTTGTTTTTCTGTTTAAGGAAACGAACTCATGCGCAAGATCCTCCTCGTCGCCGCCGCTGCCGGCGCTGCCCTGACCCTCGCCGCTTGCTCGGAAAACGCCGAAGAAGCCACCGACGTCGCCGCTGAAGAAGCCATGGCCGACGCCGAAGTGAACGCCGACGCCGCTGTCGACGCCGCCGTCGAAGGCGCCGAAGCTTCGGTTGACGCTGCTGGTGAAGCCGTGGACGCTGCTGGCGAAGCCGTCGACGAAGCTGCTGCCGAAGTCGAAGCTGCTGCCGAATAATCTTCGGTAACACGACAAAGAAAGGGCGTGGCCGCAAGGCCGCGCCCTTTTCTTATGTGCTGGTCAGCATGGTCCGCGGCGGTCGCTCGCCGCTTCCGGCAACTCCGCTTCAGGAGCCGGCTACGGGATAGTCCGCGCTGGCATAGACCCGGCCCGATCCGGTGGACTGGGTTGCGAACCCGTCATGGATCGCACGGGCTATCGCAGCGATCCGCCGGTCGCGCGTTCCCGCATCGCCTTGCCCCGTTACATAGATCGCCAGGGCAATCGTTCGCCCGTCGGGCAGGGTGAGCAGGCCCACGTCGCTTGACGTGTTGTGCAGGGTCCCGGTCTTGTGCATCACCACGACGTCCTGCGGCATGTCCCCGCGGATGCGGCGTTGGCCGGTGCGGGTGCGCTCCATCGTGCCGATGATCAGGTCACGGCTCGCCTGGCTCAGGAACCGCCCCTGGTACAGCCCGGCAAGGAAGCGCGCCATGGCCAGCGGTGTGGCGCTGTCGCGTGTGTCGATATAGGTGGCCGGATTGAACTCGCGGTTGTCGCGCACCAGCGTGGCGATGTTGCGGGTCAGCTCGAAATCGGTGATCCCGGTGTTCGCGCGCATCCAGGCGTTGACGGCCGGCGGCCCGCCGATGACTTCGAGCAGGGCATCGGTGGCCGGGTTGGAACTGCGCGTGATCATGATCTCGATCAGCTCGCGCGCGGACATCATCTCGCCATGACGGACCGGCGCAGTGGCCGAGGACAGGGGCTGCGAGCTCACCGGCAGGACCAGCGGGAAACGGTCGTCCAGGCTCCAGCGGCCGCGGTCCACGCCATCGAGGAACACGGCTGCGACCGCGATCTTGCTGGTGCTGGCCATGGGAAAGCGCTGGTCGCCGAGGATGGCGACCTGCTGTCCGGTCGCAAGGTCGATCGCGGCCACGCCGATGCGGCCCTGGCTGCCTTCGGCCAGCATGGCGACCTGGCGTTCCAGCGGGTTGGTATAGGCTGCCAGGTAATCCCTGGGCGCGCGCACCTCGGTACCGAAGTGGGCGTCGAAGGCGCTTTCGAGGCTGTCGTCTTCGGCCAGGGCCGGGGTCGCCGGGACCAGCGCCATGACTGCGGCAAAGGCCGCAAGGGGCGCTGCGAATCTGGCGAACAGTCCCGTCTTCATGAGCCCCCGAATACCTAATTTATGGTTGTGGAAAACTTAACGGAAGTCGGTCGGCTGGCAATCGCACAAGCGACGAACGGACTCTGTCGGAAGGCAGATGGAGGAAATTCCCTATATTGCGCGGGTCTCGCCGGGCCGAACGCAGGCATCATGCCGGCTTGCGCAGGCGCCACATGAACTGGTCGGTCTGGCCGCGAATCGTCTCGTCGAAGACATTGGCGGTGCGCGGATCGGAAGGCCGCGCGTAGACCTCGCTGCGTTCCTCCAGCACGAAACCTGCACCCGTGAGCGCGGCCAGGGCCAGGTCCTCGTCCATGCGGTGCAGCGCTCCTGCCGCTGCGCTTCCGGCGCCCTGGGCCGCCCGATGATCGACCACCACCAGCGTGCCGCCGGGCTTCAGTGCATCATAAAGCGCCCCGATTGCCGCATCAGGCGTGCCTGCAGGCATGTCTTCCAGCCACAGGTCGTGCAGGTTCATCACCGTGATGATCGTGTCGAGCGGTTCGGGAAAGGGCGGGGCGGCCACGGGCCCGCGCAGCGGGAACACGCTGACCGGCTCACCCTGGTCGTTGGCATAGGGGGCCACGGCCGCGTCCTGCTCGCTGGCGTATTCGGCGCGCAAGGCGACGAACTCGTCTGGCTGGAAGGCATAGACCCGGCCATCGGCCCCGGCTGCGATGGCGAGCAGCCGCGTCACGTAGCCGCCACCCATAATATAGTCGCCCACCACGTCGCCGCGATCAATCTGGGCAAAGGCGAGCAGTTCGCCGGGCAGGCGGGTGGCATCGGCATCACGGTCGGCCTGCGGGCGGGCGATGTCGGCAATCGCGGCGGCATAGCTGCCGGGCGAATGGGTGGCACTTGCCTCGGGCGCGGGTTCACCGTCGCCGCTGCTGCAGGCGGCCAGCATGGTGGCGGCAAGGACCGGCGCCAGTGTGGCGGCAATGATCCTGTTCATGGCAATTATCCCCTCTCTGTCCCGTCCGGGCCACACTATCCCGCGGGCGGGGCTTGACCGCAAGGCCGCTTGGCTGGATTGGTCGCACCCGAAACCATACTACGCCGGAGTCCTTTAATGTCCGCACGTCCACTTCGCCGCCTTTCCCTGCTGGCCCTGCTGATGGCAGGTGCGGCGAGCGTGCCGGTCGCCGTGGTGGCGCAAGGTGCGCCGATCGTGCAGCCGGGTGCACCGGGCCAGCCGGTGCGGGTGCTGACCGAGGCGGAGGCAGTTGCCCTTGCCCGCAATTCCTACAGCGCCGCCGATGTTGCCTTCATGCAGGGCATGATCGTGCACCACCAGCAGGCGGTGGACATGGTCGCGCTGGTTGAGGGGCGCACCGGCAACCCGGCGATTGTGGCCGTGGCCGGCCGCATCGCCGCCTCGCAGGCAGACGAAATGGCGCAGATGCGCGCATGGCTGGCCGAACGCGGCGAGCCGGATACCATGGCCGGAATGGGCCATGCCGATCACGCCGGCATGGCGGGCATGGCCAGCGCAGAACAGATGGCGCAGCTGGCCGCGGCGCGCAGCACCGCCTTCGACCGGCTGTTCCTCGAACTGATGGTGCGCCACCACCAGGGCGCGGTGACCATGGTGGAAGACCTGCTTGAACTCGATGGCACGGCGGCAGACCCGGCGCTCTTTGCCTTCACCACCGATGTCACCAACGACCAGGAAGCCGAGATCGAGCGCATGAACGCCGTCCTCGCCAGCCTGTCGGAAGATCCGCGCGCCACCCTGGCCGCCGGGTTCCTTGATGCAGGCGAGGCGATCAGCAACCTGCGCCACGTGGCCTTCCTGCA
>CAZTED010000154.1:4065-6056 GCA_964612175.1 uncultured Sphingomonadaceae bacterium | reverse complement strand
CGGATCGGGCCCGATGCCTTCTTCCACCGCCATCGCGGCGGCCGCGCCGCCCAGGGCCCGCTCGCCGATGCGCTGGCGGGCGCTGTCCCCTTGGGCCACACGCACGACCTGTGGGACCGGCCCGAGGCCGAAAGCCTGCTGATCGACGAGGTGGAGGCCATCTGGTCCGCCATTGCCGAACGGGACGACTGGTCCGGGCTGGAGGACAAGGTCACGGCGATCCGCCGGCTGGGCCAGGCGCTGGGCGAGCCGCCGGTACCTGCAGGGCACGCAACCCCGGGTTAACCCCTCCTCGTCACCATATCGTTGCCTTCGCCGCCTAGGGGGCAGTACGCAGGGTGGCAGTTGCACGTGCAACCAGCCATGGAGTTTTCCGTCCTGTCGCTCTAAGGCATCCCGAACAAGGCTTTACCGAAAGGCTGCTTCCCTTGGCCAAGACTGAACTGGTTTCCTTTGAACCTGCCACCGGTGCCGAATTGTGGCGCGGGGAGCATGGCGACGTGGACGCCATTGTCGGCCGCGCGCGCCGGGCCTGGCCGCAATGGGCTGCCAAGCCGCATGCCACCCGCATCGAACTGATGCGCCGCTTCGCCAACGAAGTGCGCAAGGACCAGGATCCTTTCGCCGAACTGATCGCGCGCGAAACCGGCAAGCCCCTGTGGGAAGCCCGCACCGAAGTGGAATCGGTGATCAACAAGGTCGAGATCTCGATCCGCGCCTATTCCGAACGGACCGGCCAGAAGAAGCTCGATTCCGGCCTCCAGGGCACCGCTGCGCTGCGCCACAAGCCGCACGGGGTGATGGCGGTGCTTGGGCCCTACAACTTCCCCGCGCACCTGCCCAACGGCCATATCGTGCCCGCCCTGCTGGCCGGCAACGCGGTGATCCTGAAGCCGTCGGAAAAGACCCCGGCGGTTGGCGAGATGCTGCTCAACCTCTTCGCCCGGGCAGGAATTCCCTCGGCCGTGGTGCAGCTGCTCGTCGGCGGGCCGGAGGAAGGCAAGGCGCTGGTCGCGCATGACGGGATCGACGGCGTGCTGTTCACCGGCTCTGCCCAGGTCGGCATTGCCATCAACAAGAAGCTCGCCACCGATCCGCGCAAGATCGTGGCGCTGGAAATGGGCGGCAACAACCCGCTGGTGGTATGGGACACGCCCAAGATCACCGATGCCGCCGCCCTGATCGTGCAGAGCGCCTTCACCACAGCAGGCCAGCGCTGCACCGCCGCGCGCCGGCTGATCGTGAAATCGTCGATGTACGATGACGTGGTGGGCGAAGTGAAGCGGCTGGCCGACCGGATCATCGTGGGCGCGCCGTTCGATGATCCGCAGCCGTTCATGGGGCCGGTGATCGACAACGCCACCGCCGACCAGCTGACCGACAGCTTCATCTATTTCCTGTCCAACGGCGGCCGGCCGATCAGCCACCTGCGCCGCCCGCAGGATGACCTGCCGTTCCTGACCCCCGGCATCATCGATACCACGGCCATGGCCCAGCGACCCGATGTGGAGCTGTTCGGCCCGCTGCTGCAGGTGATCCGGGTGGATGATTTCGACCAGGCCATCGCCGAAGGCAACAACACCCGCTTCGGCCTTGCCGCATCGCTGGTGGGCGGCACGCCGGAGCAGTACAACCGCTTCTGGGCCAACATCCGCGCCGGGATCGTCAACTGGAACCGGCCGACCAATGGTGCCAGTTCGTCCGCCCCGTTCGGCGGCGTGGGCTTTTCCGGCAATCACCGTCCGGCGGCCTATTACGCGGCGGACTATTGCGCCTATCCGGTCGCCAGCACAGAGATGGAGCAGCCGCGCGCCAGCGTGGGCGTGGGCTTCAGGGACTGATCCTCAGCCCCCGGTCGTGACGAGATCGACCGAGGTCTGCCCGCCCTGCACCCGCCGGGCAAAGACCATGAAGCTGGCGCCCTGGCGGGTGCCACCCATCACGTCATCACCATCCTGCATCACGCGCTGCGCGGTAAAGCCGCTGGCAGC
>CAZTED010000154.1:0-3965 GCA_964612175.1 uncultured Sphingomonadaceae bacterium | reverse complement strand
CCATCACGTCATCACCATCCTGCATCACGCGCTGCGCGGTAAAGCCGCTGGCAGCGGCGCGGGTGTAGTAGAAGTCCATCACCTCGGCGAGCGGCACCGGCGTGGTGAAATTGACCACGCGCAGACGGCAATTGCCCTCGTCGGTCCCCGCCGCCTCGTGCACAGCGCCGCGCGGATAGACCGGGAAGGCATCGGGCAGGCGCGCCGCCCATGCAGCGCTGAACCGGGCGACCTGGGCACAATCACGGTTGCCTGCACCGGGCAGGGCCGCTGCCCGCGCTGCCACGCTCAGCACGGCTTCGGCCGGCAGTTCGCCATCGACCCGCTCGGGCTGCGGCGCACGGCGCATGGCAGCGCTGCCGCCGACCATTGCAATGGCCTCGGCCCGGGCCGCAGCAACTGCTTCGGGCCCGGCATCGGGCAGGGGAATCGACCCGTCGCCACTGCCAAGGCTGGCGGCCTGGTTGGCGCCGTTGCGCGCCACCATATCGGGATCGACCATGATGTGATCGGCCAGCGCGCCATCCATCAGCGGGTCCGAATGGTCCACCGCCACGTCCACCGGCGCGGCCTCCTCGCCGCAAGCCGCCAGCGCCAGGCAGGCGGGGCCGGCAAGGATGGCGGCAAACAAGGTGCGCGTGCGGATTCGGGCCACGGTCATGCGCGCCCCCCTACACCGCAAATCGCCAACAGCGGTTTAACGCGCCAATGGTAATCTTGGCGGTTGATATCTTGCCCGCTCCCCCGTTGCCCCGCCGCCGCGCAGCCCATATGCCTGCCAAGGCATGACCACGACCACGACCGCCATCACCCCTGCCCGCGGGCTTGCCTATGCGCTGGGCGCGCACGCGGCCTGGGGATCGATGCCGCTCTACCTGCTGCTGGTGAAGACGGTGCCGGCACTGGAATTCGTCGCCTGGCGGCTGGTCTTCACCCTGCCGCTGTGCCTCGCAATCCTGGCCGCCCTGTCCGGGTTCGGCGAGCTGGCAAGCGTGCTGCGCGACAAGAAGGCCATGCTCACCCTGCTGGGCAGTTCGGCCCTGATCGCGATCAACTGGTTCCTCTATGTCGAGGCGATCCAGACCGGGCACGTCTATGCCGCCAGCCTTGGCTATTACATCCTGCCGCTGGTCATGATGCTGCTGGGGCTGGTGTTCCTGGGCGAGCGGCTGACCAGGCTGCAATGGGCGGCCGTGGCGCTGGCGGGCGTGGGCGTGGCGGCGCTTGCATCCGGCGCGCTCAGCACCTTGTGGCTCAGCCTGTCGATGGCGGCCTCCTTCGGGCTCTACGGATTGCTCAGGAAGACGGTGAAGGCGGGGCCGCTGGCCGGGCTGACGGTGGAGGCAATGATCCTGGCACCCTTCTCGCTCGCCATCGTGGCATGGTACGCCCAGTCGCCAGATGGCACGGCACTGGGCCAGGGCTGGAGCGTGGCTGCGGCAGTGGCCTTCAGCGGGCCGATGACGGCGATCCCGCTGCTGATGTTCGCCAGCGCCACCCGCGCCCTGCCCTATAACGTCGTGGGTTTCCTGCAATTCATCTCGCCCACGGTGGTTTTCCTGCTGGGCCTGTTCGTTTTCGGAGAGGAGCTGAAGCCGGCGCAACTGGCCTGCTTCATCGCCATCTGGGCAGCGGCGGTCCTGTTCACCGTGGGGATCCTGCGCAAGCCGCGGGACGTGCCCGCGCCAGCTGCCTGATCTGGCCGCCTACCCCAAGAACTTCCAGCGCAGCACTTCGCCCGCGTGGAACGGCACCAGCTCCGCCGCGCCGACATCGATGCTGGCCGGCACCGGGCATTCCACCCGTTCCAGCGTCACCGTGTCCTCGTTCACCGGCAGGCGATAGAAGGCCGGACCGAAGGTGGAGGCGAAATCCTCGAAGTGCCCGATCGCGCCTTCGTCCTCGAACACGGTGAGGTAGCTCTCCAGCGCATAGGGCGAATTGTAGATGCCGGCACAGCCACAAGCGCTTTCCTTGGCCTCGCGGGCATGGGGCGCGCTGTCGGTGCCGAGGAAGAACTTGGGGTTGCCGCTGGTCGCCGCCTTGCGCAGCGCCAGCCGGTGCTTCTCGCGCTTGGCCACCGGCAGGCAATAGGCGTGCGGCCTGATCCCGCCGGCAAACATGGCGTTGCGGTTGATGTGCAGGTGCTGCGGGGTGATCGTGGCGGCCACGTTGTCGCCCGCGCTTTCCACGAACTGCACCGCTTCGGCGGTGGTGATATGCTCGAAGATAACCCTGAGGTGCGGGATGCGGGCGAGTAGCGGCTCCAGCACCTGTTCGATGAACACAGCCTCACGGTCGAACACGTCGACGCTGGCGTGCGTCACTTCGCCATGGATGCACAGCGGCATGCCCGCGTCGGCCATCGCCTCCAGCACCGCCTGGATCTTGAGGATGTCGGTCACGCCGCTGTCGGAATTGGTGGTGGCCCCTGCCGGATAGAGCTTGGCGGCGGTGAACACGCCCTCTGCATGGCCGCGCACCAGTTCCGCCGGGTCCGAGTTGTCGGTGAGGTAGGCGGTCATCAGCGGCATGAAGGTCATGCCTTCGGGCACGGCGGCAAGGATCCGCTCGCGATAGGCGGCGCCTGCCGCCACCGTGGTCACCGGCGGGGAGAGGTTGGGCATCACGATGGCGCGGGCGAACTGGCGGGCGGTGTGGCCCACCACGTCTTCCAGCATGGCGCCATCGCGCAGGTGGACGTGCCAGTCATCGGGGCGGCGGATCGTGAGAGTCGCGGTCATGCCTTCCCCTTAATCGCTCCCCATCCTATCTGTCACCCATGTCCGAACACCGCCTGTATTCCCGCGCCCTTGTCCGCCTGTCACCACAAGCAGAGGGCGAGAGTGCGCGTGCCTTCCTGCAAGGGCTGGTCACCAACGATGTGGCAGGCCCCCTGCCGGTCTATGCCGCACTGCTGAGCGCGCAGGGCAAGCACCTGTTCGATTTCCTCGTCTGGGCCGATGGCGAGGACCTGCTGCTCGATTGCGAGGCTGCGCTGGCGGATGATCTGGTGAAACGTCTTTCGCTCTACCGCCTGCGCCGCAAGCTTGGCATCGCGCGGGAGGATGGGCTGGGGGTGTTCTGGTCCGCACAGGGCCGCGAGGGCGCCACGCTCGACCCCCGCCTGCCCGCGCTTGGCCAGCGCTGGATCGCGCCTGCCTCGCCCGGCGATGCCGGTGCCGATGCCGCATGGCACGCCCACCGCCTGTCGCTGGGCGTGCCCGAGGGGCGGGTCGAAATGGGCGATATGCTGTGGCTGGAAACCAATGCGGCGGACCTCAACGGCGTCAGCTTCACCAAGGGCTGCTATATCGGGCAGGAGAACACCGCGCGGATGAACTGGCGGCAGAAGGTCAACCGGCGGCTGGTGGTGGTGCCGCTGGACCGGTCCGATCCGGCGCGGCAGGTGGTGGCCTATCCGGATCTGGCGCTGGCTGTGGACCACCTGCGGGTGGAGGCCATTCCGGCGGACCTGGTGCCCGCGTGGATGAGCCTGACTGCAAGCGACTCTACTGCTTGAGAGCCGCCAGCGAGGCCACGACCATTGCCGTCGCCCGTTCGCGCGAGGTGGAGCGATCCACTTTCAGTGATTCGGCCAGCCGTTCACCCATCAGCGCATCACCCAGCGCCAACAGCACCAGCGTATAGGTCGCCTCGTGCATCGCCCGCTTGGCGCCGTGGGCCAGTTCCTGCGGGTGCAGCTCGTCAACCAGCTGGTGGATTGTCTCGACGATCGGGTCGAGCGCATCCTCGTTGCCCGACAGCAGCATCCAGCTCGCCAGCGCGCCCCCGCCCTGTCGGTCGAAGGCATCGAAGGCGAGGTCCACTGCGCGGCGCTGGCTGCTGATCCCTGCCCTTTCGTCACGCACCGCCTCGCTGATCGCATCGCAGACTGTCCCGGCGATATGGGCGGCCAGCGCCTTCTGAAGACCGGCGGCGCTGCCGAAATGGTGCAGCAGGTT
>CAZTED010000153.1:0-6092 GCA_964612175.1 uncultured Sphingomonadaceae bacterium | reverse complement strand
CGATGAAAACGGCAACAGCCTTGGCGATCCAGAGTGCGACGCGGGCGACCATCCATCGGCTCTAGCGAATGGCGCGCCAAAGCAAAAGGGCCGGACGTCTCCGCCCGGCCCCTTCGCAATTCAGGTGCAGGCGATCACGCCGCCGTGGGCAACAGCCGTTCGCCGGCGATCCGCTGCATCGCCTTCTGCAGCTTCTCGAAGGCGCGCACCTCGATCTGGCGGATGCGTTCGCGGCTGACGTCATACTGCTGCGAAAGCTCCTCCAGCGTCTGCGGGTTGTCCACCAGGCGCCGTTCAGTGAGGATGTGCTTCTCGCGGTCGTTGAGGCTTTCCATGGCCTCCACCAGCATCTCGCGGCGCATGTCGGCTTCCTCGGCCTCGGCCACCACGACATCCTGCAGCGGGCGGTCGTCCGCCAGCCAGTCCTGCCATTCGCCGCTGCCTTCCTCGCCGTTGCGCATCGGCGTGTTGAGCGAGCCGTCGCCGCCCATCATCATCCGGCGGTTCATGTTGACGACTTCCTGCTCCGGCACGCCGAGGTCGGTGGCGATCTTGGTCACCTCCTCTGGCGTGAGGTCGGTGTCCTCGTAGGCCTCCATCTGGCGCTTCATCCGGCGCAGGTTGAAGAACAGCTTCTTCTGCGCGGCGGTGGTGCCCATCTTCACCAGGGACCAGCTGCGCAGGATGAATTCCTGCATGCTCGCCTTGATCCACCACATGGCATAGGTCGCCAGGCGGAAACCCCGGTCCGGCTCGAACTTCTTGACGCCCTGCATCAGGCCGACATTACCCTCGGAGATGAGGTCGGACACCGGCAGGCCATAGCCGCGATAGCCCATGGCGATCTTGGCCACGAGCCGGAGGTGGCTGGTGACCAGCTGCGCTGCGGCATCGGGGTCCTCGTGCTCGCGATAGCGCTTGGCCAGCATGTATTCCTGCTCGGCCGTCAGCACGGGAAACTTCTTGATCTCGGCCAGATAGCGGTTGAGGCTCTGCTCACCGCTCAGGGCCGGCATTGTAGGACGCTTGTTGCTCACGGTTTCCTGAACCTTTCTTTCGTCGACCGCCTGGTGCCGGCCCCTGCTGGGCGCCTGACGTTTAGCGGTCACTTGTTGGCCCGTCATTATAGACGAACGTCTCACCAGATAGGATGCATTTCATCGATTTGAATGACCACATTCATCGATCAGTTCCCGCATATCTGCCGGAAGCGGGCTTTCGAACCGCAGCACCGCCCCGGTGTCCGGGTGGACAAAGCCGAGCACCGCAGCATGGAGCGCCTGGCGCTGGAAGCCCAGTGCCTTGAGGACGGGCCGAAGCTGGGATGATGTCCTGCCATAAACGGGATCGCCCAATAGCGCATGACCGATTGACGCAAGGTGAACCCGCACCTGGTGGGTACGCCCCGTCTCCAGCCGGCATTCGACAAGCGCGCAGCCGGCCAGCCGCTCCAGCGTGCGGTAATGGGTGACCGCGTGCTTGCCGCGGCTGCTGTCATCGGGCAGCACGGCCATCTTCTTGCGGTCCGCATCGGACCGGCCGATGCGGGTGCGAATCGTGCCGGCTGCCGGCGACGGGTGGCCCTGGCACACCGCAAGGTAGGCGCGTTCCAGCGAATGGTCGGCAAACTGCCGCGCCAGCCCTTCATGGGCCTTGTCGCTCTTTGCCACCACCAGCAAGCCGCTGGTATCCTTGTCGATGCGGTGGACGATACCCGGCCGGGCAACCCCGCCGATCCCGGAAAGCTGCCCCCGGCAATGGTGCAGCAGGGCGTTCACCAGCGTGCCATCGGCATTGCCCGCTGCCGGATGAACGACCATCCCGGCAGGCTTGTCGACCACGATCAGGTGCTCGTCCTCGAACACCACCACGATGGGGATATCCTGTGGAAGGGCCTGTGGATCGTCCGGGGGCGGAATGTGGATGGCATAACCCGCGCCCGCCGCCACCCTGGTCGAGGGACTGGTGGCGCCTTGCCCGTCGATCAGCACTTTCCCGTCCGCAATCAGCGCCTTGATCCGCTCACGCGACAACCCGCTCGCTTCCGCCAGCGCCTTGTCGAGCCGCCCGCCTTCGCCAAGCATGCCGGAAATGATGTCGGTATCGGCCATCATGTCGCGCATTAGCGGCATTTGGTCGCGCCGGTAAGCGAAAGGGCAAGGACAAGCCTTTCCTAGGCGAGTCGGCGGGTATAAGGCGTTGGTCCTGAAGGGGATGGAGCCATTGCGCGCCACTTTCCTGTCCTTGACTGGCGCGTTGTCCAAGGAGGGCAGGTTACTGGAATCGCTGGCGAAATCCCTTATCTGCGAAAGTGGCGCGGTGTCGCTTTCGTCAGTCTCGTCACGCCTGCATGTTCACGCAATGATACGGAAACCTGAATGACCTCCTCGCTCGATCTTGCTGCCCTGCTCTGTTCCCGCCTGTGCCACGACCTGCTGAGCCCGGTGGGAGCGATCAACAACGGGCTGGAACTGCTGGCCGACGAGAGGGATCCGGAAATGCGCCAGCGCTGCCTGGAACTGCTCGAACAGAGCGCCCGGGCAAGCGCCGACAAGCTCAAGTTCTTCCGCCTTGCCTTTGGCGCTGCCGGGGGCTTTGGCGAGATGGTCCCGGCGGAAGAGCCGCGCGAGCTGATCGGCGCGCTGGTCGCTGCCAACGAGCGCCTGCAGTTCGAGTGGGCAGCGTCGGTGCAGAGCCTGCCCAAGCCGGCGGTCAAGGTGCTGCTCAACCTGGCGGCAATCGGGCTCGATTCGCTGGTGCGCGGCGGCACGCTGGCCGTGGGTGCCGAGATGCGTGATGGCCCCGGCGGCAAGGTTACCGAAATCGCGGTGCGCGCCAGCGGAGCCCGGGTGGCTTTCGACGAGACCATCGGCCGCGCGCTCGACGGCACCCTCGATCCTGCGCAGCTGTCGGGCCGCACCGCACCGGCGCACATGGTCCACCTGCTGGTGGCGCAGCAGGGCGGAACGCTGCAGGTGGCCCATGCGCCCGAAATGCTGGTAATGGGTGCCACCCTGCCCGCACCCGACCTGATCGGCTGAAATCCCTCCGCCGTGTTCGATCCGCCGCATCCCGACCACCTCGTCCACCGCGAGATCGCCTCGCCCAACTGGAACGAGCGCAAGCTGCCCGTGTCGATGGTGGTGCTCCACTATACCGAGATGAAGCCGGTCGAGAGCGCGCTGGAAAGAATGTGCGATCCGGCAGCCGAGGTCAGCGCACATTACTGCATCACCGAGGATGGCGAGGTAATCCGGCTGGTGCCCGAGGACAAGCGCGCCTGGCACGCCGGCCGCTCGCGCTGGCGCGGGATCGAGGACGTCAATTCGGCGAGCATCGGCATCGAACTGGACCATCCCGGCCACGCGCTGGGCTATCGCGGGTTTGCGGAAGCGCAGATCGAGGCGCTGCTGCCGCTGCTCGACGCCATCGTGAAACGCTATGACGTGCCGCGCGCCAACGTGGTCGCCCATTCCGACATTGCCCCGGCGCGCAAGGTCGATCCGGGCGAGCTGTTCCCGTGGGACCGGCTGGCCCGCTGCCGCCTGTGCCTGCCGCGCCCGGACAAGCTCGATCTGGGCGATCCCTTCGGCAACGATGGCGCCTTCCTGCTGGCGCTGGAGCGGTTCGGATATGACATCACCGATCCGCAAAAGACCGTCGAAGCCTTCCAGCGGCGCTGGCGGCCGGAACGGATCGACGGCATGCCCGATGGCGAATGCCGGGCGATCCTGTTCCAGCTGCTGCTTGATCGCGACCGGGGAATGGCTAGATAGGCCTTGCCAGGGGGCCGGGCAGCCGCGGTGGGGGCAACTCCATCGAGGAAAGTCCGGGCTCCACGAAGCAAGGGTGGCGGGTAACGCCCGCCGGGCCAAAGGAGCGATCCGATGGTCAAGGGAAAGTGCCACAGAGAGTATACCGCCGATGGCCCCTAAAGGGCACAGGCAAGGGTGAAAGGGTGCGGCAAGAGCGCACCGGGGTTCTGGCAACAGCGCCCGCATGGCAAACCCCACCCGGAGCAAGACCAAATAGGGGTCCCGCGCCGCAAGGCAGGGGTGCTTCGCCCCGATGGGACCCGGGTTGGTTGCTAGAGCGCGCCCGGCAACGGGCCGCCCAGATGAATGGCTGCCGCCTCCGATACGGTCCTTCCTGAAGGATACCGTCGGGGGTACAGAACCCGGCTTACAGGCCCCCTGGCACCTTGCCGATCAAGCCGCCGGCCGGTGGTTGATGCGGATCGTCCCGTCGACATCGGCCGCCTCGATATAGCGGCGGTTGGCGCCTTCCAGAACCAGCGCGGTGAGCCTGCCACTGGCATAGGCGCCGGTATCGATGCCGATGCGGTTGCCGCGGTCCTCCGGCTCGTCGCTGATGGTATGGCCGTGCACCACCACCGCCCCGTAGGGATCGGGATGCGACAGGAATGGCTCGCGGATCCAGCGCAGGTCACCAACCCGCTGGCTGTCGAGCGGGGTTTCCGGATCGATCCCGGCATGGACGAACAGGTAATCGCCCAGGCGGACCATGTCCTCGAAGCTCTGGACGAAATCCCGCGTGCTTTGCGGAACCGCAGCCCGCATCAGCGCCTGGACCTCTTCCACATCGGCATTGGCCAGGGCACTGCGCGGCACCCCGAAACTCGCGATGGTCTGCTTGCCCCCGTGCCGCAGGAAATGGCGCAGCACGTCGACGGAATCGAACCCCTTGAGGAACATTTCCTCGTGGTTTCCCGCCAGGATCCGCACGCTCCGGCGCTGCTGCCACCAGCGCGCCGCCTCGATCACGCCGGCCGAATCGGGACCGCGGTCAACAAGGTCACCCAGCAGGATCACGGTGGTATCGGCCGCCCCCCTGGCGGCATCGTCGGCCTCGATCGCTTCGGCAAGGGCATCGAACAGGTCGAGCCGTCCATGAATGTCCCCCACCGCATAGACGCGGGTATTGTGCGGGACCCTGGGTGCATCCGGGTCTTCCAGGGGCCTGCGGGAGAAAAGGGATCGGAGAAACTGCTTCATTGGCGAATGATCGGCCTTAATATCTTGGGTGCCCGGCCTGCGGATTCAACGGCACAGCGCCAGATAGTGCATTTTGCCGCAGAAGAGGTAACCCGGAAGAGCTCCCCTGCATCAGAGGTGATGCGCAAATTCAACACAGTCCCGGTTTATCGTGACAAATCGGCAATAAACCTTGTGCAATGCAGCATGGGGAGGCACTTTCCTTGCGTGACCGCGGTACCGGCCCGCCAGAAAGAGGCTGGAACGCGAACACGCAGGTAGGGACGAGGCATTAGTTCAACCACGCAATTGAGGAAATTGCCCATGCTCACGTCCGTCCGCAGCCTCCTGGCTGCTTCCGTTCTCGCCGGTTCCGTTCTCGTGGCTGCCCCTGCCGCTGCCCAGGACGAAGGTTCCGGTATCGAAATCTCCGGCACTGCTGCTGTTGTCAGCGAATACCGCTTCCGCGGCGTCGACCTGTCGGGCGGCGACATCGCCGTTCAGGCCGGCATCACCGCCAGCACTGGCGGCTTCTACGTCGGCACCTGGGCCTCGTCGATCGACGAGACCTCGACCGGCTACGGCCACACCGAGCTCGACCTCTTCGCCGGCTATGCCGGTGAACTGGGCGGCGGCGTGACCTATGACGTCAGCGTCCTGTACTACATGTACCCGAATGCCCCGGCCGGCGACTTCGACTACATCGAATTCATCGGCAAGACCGGCTTCGAAGTCGGCCCGGGTGGCCTGACGCTGGGCGTCGCCTACTCGCCCGAGCAGGATTCGCTGGGTGGTGACGACAACCTGTACCTGTTCGCTGACGCTTCGGTCGGCCTGCCGGGCACCCCGATCAACCTGACCGCCCACCTCGGCTACACCGACGGCTTCCTGACCTACACCGCCGATGGCGATGCCTTCGACTGGGGCCTGGGCGCCTCGGTTGCTCTGAACGACACGCTCGGCGTTGGCGTCCAGTACGTCGGCGTCGACGGCAACGGCACCGTTGCCTATCCGTTCGCGGACGATGCGGTGGTCTTCTCGCTGACCGCCGGCTTCTGATCCCTTAACGGACCGGAACACGAATTGGCCCGCTCCAGC
>CAZTED010000152.1:3481-6155 GCA_964612175.1 uncultured Sphingomonadaceae bacterium | reverse complement strand
CCGGCGGTACCCGGCAGGACAGCCTCGCGGCATTGCGCGAAGCGCGCGAGACCGCGTGGTTCAGGGACGACAACTCGCTGTGGGTCAAGCTGGTGGTCGAAGACCCTGCCGCCGATGGCCCGGTCCTCGTGCGGGTCGGCGCCCTGCGCGCCCAGGCCACGATCGACGTGAGCAGGTAAGCGCGACGAACCGCCGGACGACAGGGCGACGCCGCGCAAGGCGGCCCTTGCCGGCTGGTGCCCCGGAGAACTGGCGATTTTGGGAGTGGGTGGTGCCGCTTACAGGACTCGAACCTGTGACCCCCGCATTACGAATGCGATGCTCTACCAACTGAGCTAAAGCGGCCCATATGCAATCTCCGCTGCGCATAGACCGGGCTTGTGCCTGGTGCAATGTGCAGGGGAGTGGAGGCCCGAGCCGGAATCGAACCGGCGTGCAAGGATTTGCAGTCCTCTGCGTAACCACTCCGCCATCGGGCCGGAAGGCGGGCACCTAGCGAAACAGGCTGGGCCTTGCAATGTGTTTCGGCAGGCCGCATTCGGACAAAATCAATCGGGAGATCGCGCGGCACATGGTCAGGCTGACTGACGAGGAACAGGCGATGCTGGACGGGCAGCAGGGCGCGGCCGTGGCGCGGGCGATGGACCTGCTGGTCCGCTATGCCGAGGCGCTGGGCGCCGATGACTTTGTCTATACCGACAACGTCGCCGGCGTGCCCGGTTCCTCGCCAAAGTGGGTGAAGGACCATTATGCCGCCGATGGCGGGGATTACCGCGCCGTGTTCAGCCGGTTCGATCTCGATTCGGACGACGTGGTCGACGTGCCGCCCATGCCCGGCTTTGCCTGCCACCTGCAGGGCGGGATGGACCCGGAGCTGTGGCGCGAGATGGGCATGAGCGAGGAGGCCTTTGCCAACTTCCGCGCCGACGAGGCCGAGGTGGCCGGCCACGGCATCCAGGTGATGAAGACCTGCACCCCCTACCTTGCCGGCAACGTGCCGGTCATGGGCGAGCATTGCGCGTGGATGGAGAGCAGCGCGGTGGTCTTCGCCAATTCGGTGATCGGCGCGCGCACCAATTGCGAGGGACGCGAATCAACCAGTGCGGCGATGCTGGCACGGCGCATTCCCAACTGGGGGTTCCACCGGCCGGAATTCCGCAAGGGGCACCACGCGATCGAGGTGGCGGTGCCGGTCGACACGATCTGCGAATGGGGGATGCTGGGCTATTACACCGGCTGGGCGGTGGAAGATGCGATCCCGGTGCTGGAAGGGCAGCTTGGCTTGCCCAGCCTGATCAAGCACAAGCATTTCGGTGCGGCGGCGGCCAGTTCCGGCGGGGTGGAGATGTACCACATGGTCTCCATCACGCCCGAGGCGCCCACGCGTGAAGCGGCTTTCGGCGGTGCTGGCACGGGTGACCGGAAGTGGGGCGAGCGGTTCATCTATGGCCCGGCGGAACGGCGGCGGGTGTACGAGCGGCTGAACTCCATCGGCGAGAGCCGCGATGTCGATTACGTGATGCTCGGCTGTCCCCATGCCTCGATCGAGCAGATCGCCGAGATCGCCCGGCTGCTGGAAGGGCGCTCGGTTTCGGCCAATTCGGCCCTGTGGGTCTTCACCAGTCGCGCGGTCAAGGCGACCGCAGTGGCCAGCGGCCATGCAGCCAGGCTGGAGGCGGCGGGCGCCCGGTTGATGACCGATACCTGCTCCGCCATCAGCCAGGCCGTACCCCAAGGAACGCGCGTGGCCGCCTTCGACAGTGCCAAGCAGGCCCATTACCTGCCGGCGATGATGGGCATAGAAGGCTGGTTCGGCACGACCGCGGATTGTATTGATGCCGCATGCACCGGCCGCTGGAACGGGAGCCTTGGCTGATGGCCACCATTGACATGTCGAAGCCCGATCTGGTGATCCGTGGCCGCAAGGTCGTGGGCGGCACGGTCGAGGGCGAGGCGCTGGTGACGCGGCAGACGATCAGCGGCTGGGGCGGAATCAATTCGATGACCGGCACCGTGATCGAGAACCATCACGAGCTGAAGGGCATAAGCTTTGCCGGCAAGATCCTCGTCTTTCCCGGGGCCAAGGGTTCGTCTGGCTGGTCGGGGGCATTCCATACCACCCGGCTGACCGGCAGCGCGCCCAGGGGGATGCTGTTCAACGTGACCACCACCAAGGCAGCGCTTGGCGCCGTGCTGCTGCGGGTGCCGACGATGACCGATTTCGACTGTGACCCCCTGGACCATATCGCCACGGGGGACCGGGTGCGGATAGATGCCGATGCGGGCGAAGTGCATGTATGGAAGGCAGGCAAGTGACCGATAAGACGGGTAACCCCGGTGGCGTGAAGATGGCCCGCGTGGAAGGCCACAGCGAGGAGCGCTTCCTCGGCTCGGACGTGTTCGAGAGCAATGCCCGCAACCTGCCGCCGCCCAACGGCAGCGGCACGGTACGCGAGGAAGCGCGCGACATCGCCGTCTACCACAAGTGCGACGTGGCGGTGATCGGTGGCGGCCCGGCGGGCTGCGCGGCGGCCTGGGCGGCAGCGAAAGCTGGGGCGGACGTCACGCTGGTGGAACGCTACAACTGCCTTGGCGGGCTTTCGACCGGCGGCCTTGTCATGTGGATCGACCGCATGACCGACTGGCAGGGCAACCACGTGATCCAGGGCTATGC
>CAZTED010000152.1:0-3381 GCA_964612175.1 uncultured Sphingomonadaceae bacterium | reverse complement strand
CTGGTGGAAGATGGCGCGGCAAAGGGCGTGATCTTCGAAAGCAAGATGGGCCGCCACGCGCTGATGGCCAAGGTGGTGGTCGATACCACCGGCGATGGCGACATGTTCGCCCGTGCCGGGGCCGAATTCGATACCGATATCGAGGAAGGCGACGTCCACCATTCGATGAACACCGGCTGGGTGCTGGGCGGGGTCAACATGGATCGCTGGATCGACTGGAAGGTCCACCATCCGGATGAGTTGCGGCAATTCATGGAGCGGGGCAGGCAGGAGCTGGGCTATTTCCAGACTCCCTATGTCAGCTGGCGACCGGATATCGCGCTGTTCCTGGGGCCGCGCCAGTCGGGCCTTTCGGCGCTTGATGTCGATGACCAGACCGAGGTGGAAATCCGCAGCCACCGGCTGATGGAAGGCCACTGCCAGTTCTTCCGCCGCCACGCCCCGGGCTTCGAGAACGTCTATTCGCTGCAGAGCGCCAGCCAGCTTGGCGTGCGCCACACACGGCGGCTCGCAGGGCTGGGGCGGATCGAACGCAAGGACTGGGGCAATGGTACCCCGGTTGCAGACGAGGTGGGCGTGTCGCCATCGATCAGCCCCAAGTTCCCGGTGGTGAGCGTGCCTTACGGCAGCCTCGTGCCGAAGAACCTCGATGGCCTGCTGGTGGGCGGACGGCACATCTCCTGCGATGCCAACAGCCACGGCTTCATGCGCGAGATCCCGCAATGCTGGCTGACCGGCCATGCCGCAGGCGTGGGCGCCGCGCTGGCTGCCGATGCCGGAATCCAGCCGCGCGCCGTCAACGTCGATGCCATCCGCCGCGTGCTGCGCGAACAGGGCGCACACCTGCATGACGATGCGGCGGTGGCGGCGGTTCGCAGGGGCGAGGCGGTCCCGGCCGAATAGGCCGGCGCGGCCATGACAGACCGCGAAAGCCTGCGTGCCGCGGCGCTGATGCTGGGCGCGTCGGTCTCGGTCAACTTGGGCGCGGCGCTGGGCAAGGGACTGTTCGACGCGGTGGGCGCGGAGGGCGTGGCGGCGCTGCGAACCGGCTTTGCCGCGCTGGTGCTGTGGGCGCTTGTGCGGCCGTGGCGGCAGGGCAGGCTGTCGCGGGTGCAGCTTGGCTGGCTGGCCGCCTATGGCCTGGTCCTGGGCGCGATGAACCTGTCGATCTACTGGGCCTTCCAGACCATCCCCATCGGCCTTGCCGTGGCGATCGAGATTGCCGGGCCGCTGCTGCTGGTGCTGCTGCTGTCGCGCAGCCGCCACGATTTCCTGTGGCTGGTGCTGGCCGTGACCGGCCTTGCCCTGCTGGTGCCTTGGCCGGGAGCCGGGCAGCGGCTTGACCCGCTGGGCATAGCCTTTGCCCTGGCCGCGGGATTGTTCTGGGCGTTGTACATCGTGCTGGGCAAGAAGGTGAGCGGCGTGGGCAGCGCGCGGGCCGTGGCCGTGGGTATGGTCTTTGCCTGCATGGTCACCCTGCCGTTCGGCGTGGCGCGGGCGGGCGCGGACCTGCTGTCGCCCGCCGTGCTGCCGCTGGGCCTTGGCGTGGCCCTGCTTTCCAGCACGCTCCCCTATGTGCTGGAGATGAAGGCACTGTCGCACCTGTCGCACAAGGCTTTCGGCCTGATCGTCAGCGCTTCGCCCGCAGTGGCCGCGCTGGCGGCCTTCGCGGTGCTGGGGGAGCGGCTGACCGGCCAGCAATGGCTCGCCGTGGCGCTGATGATTTCCGCCAGCGCAGGCTGCGCGCTGACGAGCAGGCGTCCGGCGAGTGTCGAGGGCGCGGTGCAGTAGGCCCGGCTCTCACTCCGGCAGCAGGACCCCGCCGGTTTCCAGTCCGCGCACGGCCTGCCGGAAGTTGGCGAGGTAGCCGGTTGCGGCATTGCGCAGGCCCACGCCTTCGCGCTTGGCCAGTTCATGCGCCGGCACGTCGATGTCGATGGAGCGATTGGCCACGCTTATGCGTACCATGTCGCCGTTCCGGACCTTGCCGATGGGGCCGCCGGTCGCGGCTTCGGGGCTGACTTCCGCCACGGTCAGGCCCTTGAGGCACAGGCCGGAAAGCTGGCCGTCGGTGACGAAGGCAGTGGTCTTGGCAAGGCCGGCGGCATCAAGCGCGAACAGGATCAGGCTGGCCCCGCCGCCCATCGCCGGGCCGCCGACAAGGCCCTGGTTGCGGCTGATGACCACGTCGCCCGGCCGGACCACGCCTTCCTCGATCGCCTGCATGCATTCCGCCGTGCTTTCGAACACCCGGGCGGGGCCGGCGAACTCCTCGGGCCGGCTGCCATCGCGGATGCCCAGGCGCACGACGGCGCTGGTGGCAAAGCTGCCTTTCAGGATGGCGATGGCCGGGCCTTCGCCCACCGGATCGTCGACCGCGTGGATCACGTCCGGGCCGGGGATGACATAGCCCTTGAGGTTCGCAGCCAGCGTCTTGCCGGTGCAGGTGAGGGCATGGGTATCGATCCGGTCCTCCAGCCGCTTGAGCACGGCGCGGGCGCCGCCGGCATCCTCGAACTGTTCGATCCGGACATGGCCGGTGGGGCGCACGGCGGAGAGCACGGGCACGTCGCTCATCTCCTCCCACAGGGTGAAGATGTCGAGGTCCAGCCCGGCTTCCACGGCGGTTGCCTGCAGGTGCTTGATCGCGTTGATGCTGCCGCTGACCGCCAGCACCATGGCCACCGCGTTGCGGAAGGCAGCGGGCGTCATGATCTGCCGGGGCCGCAGGTCCTCGTGGACCATTTCCACGATGCGGCGCGCGGCGGCGCGGGCATTGTCCTGCATCTTGGGCGAATTGGCGCGCACCGGGGCGTGGCCGGGGAGCGCCATGCCGAGCGCTTCCACCACCGAATGCATGGTGTTGGCGGTGGCCATGCCGGCGCAGACGCCGGGGCCCATGATCGCGTTCTCGGCCATCTGCGCCACGGGGAATTTCGGCTTCTTGCCAAATCGTTCGCCGATCTGGCCGGACCACACGTCCTCCACGTCCACCGGCTCGCCATCGATCTCGCCGGCCTGCTGGTAGCCGCCGATGACGAGGATCGTGGGGATATCGAGCCGCGCGGCGGCCATCAGGTGGCCCGGCGGGGTCTTGTCGCAGCTGGTCAGGCAGATCATGCCGTCCAGCAGCGCGGCTTCCACCTGCACCTCGATATCGTTGGCGATGATGTCACGCCCGGCAAGGATGTAGGAGCCGGTCTTGCCCGCGCCGGTGATGAAGTCCGAAGGGGCGGCCGTGCGCACCTCGAACGGCACGCCGCCGGCCTTGCGGATCTCCTCCTTCACGATTTTCGCTATGCCATCGAGGTGGGCATAGCAGATCGCCAGCTCGCTGGAGGAATTGACCACCGCGATCTTGGGCTTGAGCATGTCCTCGGC
>CAZTED010000151.1:3336-6237 GCA_964612175.1 uncultured Sphingomonadaceae bacterium | reverse complement strand
GCGTGGGCGAGCCGGGCGTCCGGTCATCCGTAGCCACCAGCGCATAGACGGCGGTCAGGTCCAGACCATCGGCCAGGGTGATCCCGCTCTCCGCCTCGAACCCGTGGGCGCGGGTGCGGGCGCGATTGTCGTATGTGCCGTTGGGCCGGCCGGCGCAGATCCCGGTGGTGTCGAGAAAGCAGCTCACGAACACGATCTGGTTGGTCGTATCGCGGCGGAAGGCTGTCAGCCGCAACCAGCCATCTCCGCCGTCCCATGTCACCCCGGCATCGTAGCTGCGCGCCCGTTCGGGCATCAGGGCGGCGTTGCCATAGTCCGAAAGCAACTGGAACAGGCTTGGCGCCTTGAACCCCTCGCCATAGCTGGCGGTCAGGCGCAGGCCATCATCCAGCGCCCAGGCCGCGTCCGCTCCAAGGCTCCATTCCCCGCCGAATTGCCGATGCTCGTCGCGCCTGATGCCAAGGGCAAGGTGCACATCGTCGGCATCGTAATCGACCTGGGCAAAGGCGCCGAAGATCCCCGTGGCCCGCCGTGCATCGAACAGGGTGGCAAAGGACTGCCATTCGTACTCGGTGCCGAAGTGGACCTGCCAGTCGTCGGTCACCTCGCCCCATGTGCCCCGCAGGTCAGCGCGGCGGCTGATGCCGCTGGCGGTGTAGCCGGGATCGGTGCCGGCGGCGGGATCAAAGTTCGCCCGGTCGGTCTGCGAACGGTCATAGGCCGCTTGCAGTTGCAGGTCGCGCAGGTAGTAGTTGAGCCCGGCTGCCGCCATCACCTGCCGCGTGTCCTGGAACTCGGCGGTATCGGCCAGCAGGTAATCGGGCGCGGGGAAGCCATCGATCTCGACCCGGGCATCGGCCAGCCGGGCCTGGACGAAAGCGTTCAGCGCACCGGAAAGCGCTGCCTGCAAGCGGCCGCCGACCTGCACCTGGCGATAGCCGTCGCTTTCGGTGCCGTCCGCTGCGGCGGAGATGCCGTCGCTGCGCTGCCAGCCGCCATTGAGGCCAAGCGAGAAAGGCCCCGCTTCGTGAGAGCCGGCGGCGGTGGCATAGAGGCTGTCGTTGCTGCCATATTCCAGCGAGACCTGCGGGCGCGCGGCAAGGTCGCTCGTCACCGCCAGCACCCCGCCCATGGCCTGGCTGCCCCACAGCGTGGAATTGGCGCTGCGCTGCAATTCCACCTTGGCGAGCGTGCCCAGCGCCAGCGTGCCAAGATCGAACCCTGCGCCCGGCGCGGCGGGATCGGCGGCGCGCACGCCATCGACCAGTACCAGCACCTGTTCGGCCTCGGCCCCGCGCACCCGCAGGGCGGTGAAGCTGCCGACACCGCCGTTGCGGGAAAGGGTGACCCCGGGCGCGCGTTCCAGCAGTCGGGTGAGGTCCGGCCCCTGCACCCCGGCGATGGCTTCGCGATCGAAGATCGATACCGTTACCCCGTTCCATATCCTTGGCTCGCGCGTGCCATTGGCGAGCACGGTGATGAAACCGTCGGCCGGGGGATGGTAGAGGACGATTGGCTCCTCCTGCCATTCCTCGTCGGACGCGTCCTGCGCACCGGCAGGTATCGCCCAGGTCATCGCCAGCGCGGCGACAAGCAAGGGGCGGGCATGAATGGTCTTCGTAAATGTCAGAAAGCGCACACGATTCCTCCACAAGCAACGATGTCGTCGCTCATGACAGGACGCAAAGCCGCCATCGGCCGCACGCACCGCTTGCTTCCGGCACCCCCCGACCGGCTGCAGAACGACATCCGGCGGCAGGTTTCCTGGCTCCCGGGTCAGCACGCGTCATCCGCCTTCCCGGCACCTTCCCGAAGGCGGCGCCAGTGGCAATTCCGGATGACGCATTCACCGGTTACAGTTGCGGGGACAGCGCCGGATTCGCACCGGCTTCCCTCTTAGCCCGTGTTACCGGGCACCGTCAGCGTCGCGCGCCGGATAGCCTTTGCAACAGCGCAACGCAATGGATGTTGGCCGAACCGGGAAAGCATCGCACTGTTGATGCGCGTCAATGCGGCACAAGCCCGACCGGCCCACACGGGGGGTACAAAGGAGGACAGGGCAATGCTCAAGACCAATGTCGGCGGGATCGACCGCGCGCTTCGTATCGTGGTGGGGCTGGTGCTGATCGCGCTGGTGTTCGTGGGCCCGCAGACCCAGTGGGGCTGGCTGGGCATCATCCCGCTTGCCACCGGGTTCCTGAGCACCTGCCCGGCCTATTCGCTGCTTGGCATCAACACCTGCAGGAAATAGGCGCGCTTCGCGCCCGCCAGACCGGCAAGGCTGGACAACCAAGGCTCGCCAAGGGCATAGCCCGCCCCCATGCATGACCTACGCCTGATCCGCGAAAACCCCGCCGCTTTCGACGCTGCCCTCGCCAGCCGCGGGCTCGATCCGCTTGCCGCCCGCCTGCTGGCCATGGACGAGGAGCGGCGCGCCCTCTCCACCCGCCTGCAGGAGATGCAGGGCCGCCGCAACGAGGCCTCCAAGCTGATCGGCCAGGCCATGGCGCAGAAGGACAGCGCCACGGCCGAGGCGCTGAAGGCCGAAGTTGCCGCCCTGAAGCAGGACATGCCCGCGCTGGAGGAGGAGGAGCGCACCCGGGGCGCCGTGCTCGATGCCGAGCTCGCCGCCATCCCCAACCTCCCCGCCAGCGACGTGCCGCCCGGCGCGGACGAGCATGACAATGTCGAGGTGAGCCGCTGGGGCATCCTGCCGGACTTTGACTTCCAGCCGCTGGAACATGCCGACCTCGGCCCGCCGCTGGGCATGGATTTCGAAACCGCCGCGAAGATGAGCGGGGCGCGCTTCACGTTCCTCAAGGGCCAGATGGCCCGCCTCAACCGCGCGATCGCCCAGTTCATGCTGGACAAGCAGACGGCGGAGAACGGCTACACCGAATG
>CAZTED010000151.1:2145-3236 GCA_964612175.1 uncultured Sphingomonadaceae bacterium | reverse complement strand
CGCGACACCCGCGGCTTCATCCGCCAGCACCAGTTCGACAAGGTGGAGCTGGTGGCCATCTGCCGGCCCGAGGATGCCGAGGCAGAGCACGCGCACATGGTGGCCAGCGCGGAGAGCATTCTGCAGGCATTGGGCCTGCCCTATCGCAAGGTGCTGCTGTGCACCGGCGACATGGGCTTTGGCGCGCGCCGCACCTTTGACCTGGAGGTCTGGCTGCCCGGCCAGGGTGCCTATCGCGAGATCAGCTCGATCAGCTGGTGCGGCGATTTCCAGGCGCGGCGCATGGGTGCCCGCTATCGCCCCGAGGGACAGAAGGGCACCGCCTTCGTCCACACCCTCAACGGCTCGGGCCTGGCGGTTGGCCGCACCTTGGTGGCCGTGCTGGAGAACAACCAGCAGGCCGATGGCTCGGTCGTGGTGCCGCCCGCCCTGCTGCCCTATACCGGCGGCATAGACCGGCTGAGCCCAGCGAACTGACGGCTGCCTGATGCGCATCCTGCTCACCAACGACGATGGCATCCGCGCCCCCGGCCTCGAACTGCTGGAGGCGATCGCCGCCGAACTGTCCGACGACGTGTGGGTCTGTGCCCCGGCAGAGGAGCAATCGGGCGCGGGCCATTCGCTCACCCTGCATTCCCCGGTGCGCCTGCGCCAGCATGGCGAGAAGCGCTTTTCCGTTACCGGCACGCCGACCGATGCGGTCAACCTGGGCCTCAGGAAGCTGTTCGCCGACAGGAAGCCGGACCTCGTCATCTCCGGCATCAACGCGGGCGAGAACCTGGGCGACGATGTCACCTATTCCGGCACCATCTCGGCCGCGATGGAAGGGGCGCTGGCGGGCATCCCGGCCATTGCCCTCAGCCAGGCGATGCGCGAGCGGGGCAACCGCTTTGCCGCCGCCGATGGCTGGGCGGCCAGGGTCCTGCGCCCGCTGATCGACGTGCCGATGGCGCGGCGCACGCTGATCAACGTCAACTTCCCGGACCTCGCCGCCGACCAGGTAAAGGGCGTGCGCGTGGTGCGGCAAGGCTTCCACGCCTACTCCCGCGGCAGCCTTGTCGAAGGCAAGGATCCGCGCGGGCGGCCCTATT
>CAZTED010000151.1:0-2045 GCA_964612175.1 uncultured Sphingomonadaceae bacterium | reverse complement strand
CCAAGCGCCACGAAGACCCCGCCCATCGCCACCATGCCGACCACGAAGTGCCCGGCATCGATCGCGAACAGCTTCAAGGACTTCCTCTGGTAGAGGTAGTTGATCCCCACGGCAGGCGCCATCAGGAAGGCGCCGAAGCCGAAGGCGAACATCATCACCACGTGGGGTGCCGGGCTGGTGCGGGCGATCAGGTGGCCCAGCATCCAGGCGACCACCAGTTCCAGCAGGAAGCAGGCACCAAACAGCAGCGCCATGTTCGATCCGCGCAACTGCTCGTCCGACAGGCCGACCTCGCGCTGCCAGGCCTTGCCGAACAGCACGCCATACCACAGCGCGCCCACGGCGAAGAAGGCCATCGCCCCCAGCAGTACCGCCAGCCAGTTCACCGGTCCCATAGCCTTGCTCCCCCATCCCGCCATTCACCCCGGAAGGGGCGCCACCGGCCCGCTCTAGCGCAAGGCAGCGTTCGCGTGTAGGGGGCGGCCCATCATGGCCACCACAATCCCGGACCAGAAGCGCATCGGCATGGTCAGCCTCGGCTGTCCCAAGGCGCTGGTCGATTCCGAGCGCATCCTGACTGCGCTGCGCGCCGATGGCTATGCCATGAGCGCCGACTATGCCGGGGCCGACGTGGTCCTCGTCAACACCTGCGGCTTCCTCGACAGCGCCAAGGAGGAGAGCCTGGAGGCGATCGGCGAGGCCATTGCCGAGAACGGCCGGGTGATCGTGACCGGCTGCATGGGCGAGGAGGCCGACGTCATCCGCGCCCGCTTCCCGCAGGTCCTCGCCATCACCGGCGCGCACCAGTACGAAGCGGTGGTGGACGCCGTGCGCGAGGCCGCGCCGCCATCGCAGGGGCCGTTCGTGGACCTGATCCCGCACGCCTATGACGATGCCGGCGTCAAGCTGACCCCGCGCCATTACAGCTACCTCAAGATTTCCGAGGGCTGCAATCACGCCTGCGCCTTCTGCATCATCCCGCAACTGCGCGGGAAGCTCGCCAGCCGCCGGATCGATGCCGTGCTGCGCGAGGCGGAGAAGCTGGTCGCCGCCGGCACCCGCGAACTGCTGGTGATCAGCCAGGATACATCGGCCTACGGGGTCGACATCCGGCACGAGGAACGCCTTTGGAAGGGTCATCCCGTCCGCGCCCATATGACCGACCTGGCGCGCGAACTGGGCCAGCTGAGGACGCCCGATGGCCATACGCCGTGGGTGCGCCTGCACTATGTCTATCCCTATCCGCATGTCGACGCGGTGATCCCGCTGATGGCCGAGGGGCTGCTGACGCCCTACCTCGACATCCCCTTCCAGCACGCCAGCCCCAAGGTGCTGCGGGCCATGAAGCGCCCGGCGAACGAGGCGAAAGTGCTGGAACGCCTGAAAAGCTGGCGCACGATCTGCCCGGACATTGCCGTGCGCTCCAGCTTCGTGGTCGGCTTCCCGGGAGAGACGGAGGAGGATTTCCGCTACCTTCTCGACTGGCTGGAAGAAGCCCAGCTTGACCGCGTGGGCGCCTTCCGCTTCGAGCCGGTGGAAGGCGCTGCCGCCAACCTGCTGCCCGATCCGGTGCCCGATGCGGTCAAGGAAGAGCGCTACGCCCGGATCATGGAAGTGACCGAACGCATCAGCGCGGCCAAGCTTGCGGCAAAAGTCGGCCGCACGATCCCCGTGATCATCGACGAGGTGGGCGAGCCTGACGAAGACGGCGATGTGGGCGCCACCGGGCGATCCCAGGCCGATGCGCCGGAAATCGACGGCGCCGTCTACCTGCGCAACGTGCCCGAAACGCTGCAGCCGGGCGATTTCGTTGAGGTGACGGTGGAGGATTCCGACGCACACGACCTCTACGGGGTGATCGCCCGCTAGGCTGGAACGCGAAACGGCCCTGTTGCGGCCTGTGACCTGTCGCATAACCGATTGGCATTGCACGGCTTTCCGGACGAAACGTGCCGTGCGCGTGTGACCTTCCGCGAAACCGCTGTGCGGCGCGCGGGTGTGGTGATGGGGTTGCACGGTGCAAAAGAGCCGCCGCGATTTTAGGC
>CAZTED010000150.1:0-6296 GCA_964612175.1 uncultured Sphingomonadaceae bacterium | reverse complement strand
GCCAATACTTCCCACGCCATTTCTGGTTGGCCAATGCTCTTCAGGTTTTCTCGGCCTTGTGCATGATATGGCAGGGCAGTTAGAAGTGCCGGCGGCGCGTTAACCCGCGCTGCCGGTCCGTCCCGTTCCGGAACGGTGCCGACGCGGCTGCTGCGCCGGTCCCGAAAGCCCGATACGCGCCGCGGCGCGATTTCGCACGGCATCGGGGCACCACGACCTGTCACAGCATAGCAGCCTTTTCGACACCTGGGACGAGCCCCAGCCGCGCGACTTCTCCGCCCGCTTCGGGCGGGTTGAGCGCGCCCGCGCTCTGGTGCGCAAGACCCGGCGGCGGCTGGTGTTCAAGCGGCTGGGCGTGCTGCTGGCGGCCATGGCCGTGCCGGCAATGGCCGCGCCATCGGTCGACCGGGCAGAACCGCAGGTGATCCGCTTCGTCCTGCCCGAGACGATCCCCTATGATGCCACTCGGACTGCTGAGGCCCCATCAACAGATGCGGCGCAAGGGGCCTTCACTACGGATTTCGCACCGGATTTCGCCACCCCGCTGTCCCCGCTCGACCGGGTCGGCCCCGCAGCCCGGCCCTTTGCCGCCTTCCTTGGCCTTGGCGACAGGGTGCGCGCCGAACAGTGCCTGGCCATGGCCGTCTACTATGAGGCGGCAAGCGAGAGCCTGGCGGGCCAGCAGGCCGTGGCCCAGGTGGTGATGAACCGCGTGCGCCATCCGGCCTGGCCCGACAGCGTGTGCGGCGTGGTGTTCCAGGGCTCGGAACGGGTGACCGGCTGCCAGTTCAGCTTTACCTGCGACGGTTCGCTGAACCGCCGGCCGAGCGCTGCGGGCATGGCTCGCGCGCGCACGGTCGCACGCGCGGCGCTGGATGGTTTCGTCTATGCCCCGGTCGGCCTTGCCACCCATTACCACACCACCCAGATCTATCCGTACTGGGCGCCAAGCCTGCATCCGGTGACCACCATCGGCCTGCACCGCTTCTACCGCTGGACCGGCGCCAACGGTCGCCCCGGTGCCTTTACTGCCAGCTATGCCGGGGGCGAGGCCCTGCCGGCCTTCAACCTTGGCAACCCCGGCAGCCGCGGCAACCCTGCGCGGGCCATGGCCTCGGCCAGTTACGATGCGGGCCTTTCCGCCGCCCGCCCCATGCCCGGCGCGCCCGATGCCGCCGCCCTGCCCGCCGCCCCTGCCCCGGTCTACGGGGCAGTTTCGGGATCGAGGCTTGCCGAACCGGCGGCACAAGCGCCCATCCTGCCTCAATCGGGCGCGGTGCTGGAACAGCACGCGCGCAGCGGCCAATGGTTGCGCCAGCCCTGAGGACAGGCGGCAAGGGCCGGGGCGCGACACGGTCAACAAAGCGGAAACCATGCTGTCGAACCTTCGCTTAGTGCGCGGGCGCTAGGGGAAGTCTCGCAGGTGCACGGTCGCGCCGGCCAACAAGCAGGATGCCCGCCCATGTCGATCCGTTTCGCAGCCCCCCGGCACGCGATCCGCAACCGGATGGAAGACACCGCCGCCCGAATCGCCTGCATCGTTGCCGCCAATGACAACCGGGCCAGCTACAACCGGGCCAATGACAGCCGGCACGACCATCCCGCCGAGGCCACGCTGGATGCCGCGCTTCGCCACTTTGCCCGCCACGGCATGGCCGCCGCGCAGCAGGCCCGCGCCCGTGCCCAGGCCGCCCGTGCCGAAGGCGACGAGCAGGGCTTTGCCTGGTGGCTCGAAATCTGCCGCGCGCTCGACCGGCGCATGGCCCGCGAGATCGACCGGCAGGCGATCTGACCCGCCCTTGAAGGGCGCTGGACTGGGGGCCGCGGGACCGGCCGAAGCCCTAGGTAAAGGTCGGTAAGCGCGCGGTTAACCATGCAGTGACTTTCCTCCGCTAGCCTGCAGGCTTCGAGGAGTAGTTGTTATCCCGAGCCTGGAAAACCTGCTTGCCGAGACGTTCGGCTTCGAACGTGGCGATGCCCGGATCCGCGCCGAACTGGCGCGCCGGATGCACGCGCGCCCGATCGGGCTGTTCACCAGTGCCGCCTGCGCCATGGCAACAGGTTGCGTCACCGTGGCGCTGGTGCCGCCTTCGCCGCTCGAATGGGTGGCGCTGGCGATGGTCATCGTTTCCGCTGCACGGGTGGTGATGGCCTATCTCGCCAGCGAGAGCGACGGCAAGGCAGGCGATCTTGCGCGCCAGCATGCCTGGGCGGGCGCACTCGTGTTTGCCGCGATCATCGGCCTTGCCGCCGCGCTGGCGCTGGTGACCGATGCCCCGCAGCACCTGCAACTGCTGCTTGTCGGCTATGCCATGACGCTGGGCGCGGGGATCGCGATGGGCAATGCCGGGCGGCCCCTGGTGGCCGTGGGGCAGCTCGTCTGCACCTTCCTGCCGATATGCATCGCCTGCCTGTGGATCGGCACCCTGCCGCTGCTGGTGCTGGCGCTGATCCTGCCGGCGCTGGCTGCCGGATTGACCTTCATTGCCTTCAACACCTTTGCCACCCTCTCGCGGCAGGTGCGCGCCGCGGGAGAGAGCGCCCGGCTGGCGAGCCAGATGCGCGAACAGGCGAGCACGGACCCGGTCACCGGGCTGGCCAACAGGTTCGGCTTCGAGGATGCGGCAAGGGGCCATCTGGCCCTGCACGATCCGCGATCGCACGTGGCCCTGTTCTGGCTGGACATCAGGCGGTTCAAGGAAATCAACGACATGATGGGCCACAACGCCGGTGACCAGGTGCTGCGCGAAGTGGCCGCGCGACTGCGCAAGCGGGTCCCGCCCGAGGCACGGGACCAGGCCATCGCCGCCCGCTTCGGCAGCGACGAATTCCTGCTGCTGGCCCGCCTGCCCTCGCGCCGGGCGGTCGAGCAGCTTGCCGACGACCTGTTTGCCGAGATGGACACACCGTTCCGCATCGCCGGCCAGCGCATCGAACGAGGGGCATCGATCGGCATCGCCATGCTCGGCAAGGACTGCCCCGATCTCGACCGCCTGATGCAGCACGCCGGCCTTGCGCTCTACCATGCCAAGATCGCTGGGCAGCGACAGGTGTGCTATTTTAACCCGGCGATGACCCGCGACCTTGCCCGCCGCCGGGAAATCGAGGCCGAACTGCGCGGCGCGATCCAGCGCGACGAACTGTCGATCTATTTCCAGCCGATCATCGATCTTGCCACCGGGCGCATCCGTGCATTCGAGGCGCTGGTGCGCTGGTTCCACCCGGAAAAGGGCGAACTGACGCCGGACGAATTCATCCCCGTGGCAGAGGATACCGGCCTCATCATCACGCTGGGCAACTGGATCACCCGGACGGCCGCGCGGGCCTGCGCCAGCTGGCCGGAAGACGTTCGGCTGGCGGTCAACCTCAGCCCCGCGCAGATCAGCGCGCCCGGCGCGGCGCTGGGCATCATCGCGGCGCTGAAGGATGCGCACCTCGATCCGGCCCGGCTGGAGCTGGAGGTGACCGAAAGCCTGTTCATGGAAGACAAGCACGAGACCACCGTGTTCATGGAGCAGCTCGCTGCCCAGGGCGTGAAGTTCGCGCTCGACGACTTCGGAACCGGCTATTCCTCGCTGCATTACATCAACAAGTACCCGTTCAGCACGATCAAGGTGGACCGCAGCTTCGTGTCCGGCCCTGCCACGGGCCTCAGGACCGAGGCGATCATCCGCGCCGTGGCCGAGATGGGTGCGACGCTGGGGATGGAGATCGTGGCCGAAGGGCTGGAGACGGCGGAACAGGTGGACGCGGTGCGCCGCGCCGGGTGCACGCTGGGCCAGGGCTACCACTTCAGCCGTGCGGTGCCCGAACACCTCGCGCTGCGCCTGATCGAGGACGAAAGAAAGCTGGCCGGAAGGCTGCTGGCGGCGGGCTGAGGGTCACGGGACGGCCGCAACCCGGCTCCTTTCCGGGCACGAACCCCGATATTATCGCTATTGCGAACTGTTATCAAATTTAACCCACACTTACGCGTCATTCGCGGTTGCAATGCCCGATTCGCACGCGTAGGGCGGTCAGGTAATGGATGGCCCCACCCCCCAAGCGGTGCGCGGGGTGGGCCTTGATATCGTTGCCTTTCGCGCCCGCGCAGCATGAAGGACCGGTAGTTTCCATGGCCCAGAATTCCGCACGCAAGAAGATCGCGCTGATCGGCGCCGGCATGATCGGTGGCACCCTTGCCCACCTCGCCGCCAAGAAGGAACTGGGCGATATCGTCCTGTTCGACATTGCCGAAGGCATTCCCCAGGGCAAGGCGCTTGACCTGGCCCAGTGCGGCCCGGTGGAAGGCTTCGATGCCAATATCAAGGGCACCAACGACTATGCCGACATTGCCGGGGCAGACGTGATCATCGTCACCGCCGGCGTGCCGCGCAAGCCGGGGATGAGCCGCGATGACCTGCTCGGCATCAACCTGTCGGTGATGAAGGCCGTGGGCGAAGGCATCAAGAACCACGCCCCTGACGCATTCGTCATCTGCATCACCAACCCGCTCGACGCGATGGTCTGGGCGCTGCGCGAATTCTCCGGCCTGCCCGCGCACAAGGTGGTCGGCATGGCGGGCGTGCTCGACAGCGCCCGCTTCGCCACCTTCCTCGCCTGGGAATTCGGCGTTTCGGTGAAGGACGTGAACGCCTTCGTGCTCGGCGGCCACGGCGATACCATGGTGCCGGTGCTCGAATACTCGACCATCAGCGGCATCCCCGTCACCGACCTCGTGAAGATGGGCAAGTCCTCCAAGGAAGCACTCGACGCCATCGTCGCCCGCACCCGCGGCGGCGGCGGCGAGATCGTCGGCCTGCTGAAGACCGGCTCTGCCTATTACGCGCCTGCCACCAGCGCCATCGCCATGGCCGAAGCCTATCTGGGCGACCAGAAGCGCATCCTGCCCTGCGCGGTCTATGTTGACGGCAAGTACGGCCTCGACGGCCTCTATGTCGGCGTGCCGGTGGTGATCGGCGCCGGCGGCGCGGAAGAGGTGATCGAGATCGCCCTCGACGCCGAAGCCAAGGCCAATTTCCAGGTCAGCGTCGATGCGGTGAAGGAACTGCTGGTGGCCTGCAAGGCGATTGATCCGAGCCTGGGGTGAGTGAGCCGGACGCCGGAAATCAGCGCCGTCGGGGTGATTGCAGGGCTGGTCGTTGCGACCCTGCCCTTCATGTTCGACAGCATGAATTACGGCGACGTTCACGCTTACAAACTCGTACTTTTTCCTCTGCTGGGACTGGCGATCGCCCTGCCCAGCGCCATAGCTTTCTTGATCTCCGCCATCCGCGCCATCCGACGCGACCGCCTCGACAAGACTGAAGACTGAAAGACCGAACCAATGTCCATCCTCGTCAACAAGAACACCAAGGTCATCACCCAAGGCATGACCGGTGCCACCGGCACTTTCCACACCGAACAGGCGCTGGCCTATGGCACGCAGATGGTCGCGGGCGTCACCCCCGGCAAGGGCGGTACCAGCCACATCGGCCTGCCGGTGTTCGATACCGTGGCGGAGGCCAAGCACGCCACCGGCGCCACCGCATCGGTGATCTATGTCCCGCCGCCCTTTGCCGCGGATTCGATCCTTGAAGCCATCGACGCCGAGATCGAGCTGATCGTGACGATCACCGAGGGCGTTCCGGTGATGGACATGGTCAAGGTGAAGCGCGCGCTTTCCGGCTCCAAGAGCCGCCTGATCGGCCCCAACTGCCCCGGCGTGCTGACGCCTGGCGAATGCAAGATCGGCATCATGCCCGGCTCCATCTTCATGAAGGGCAGCGTGGGCGTGGTTTCGCGTTCGGGCACGCTCACCTATGAAGCCGTGCACCAGACCACCGCCGTGGGCCTGGGCCAGACGACCGCCGTTGGCATCGGCGGCGATCCGGTGAACGGCACCAACTTCATCGACGTGCTGGACCTGTTCCTGTCGGACGAGGCGACCAAGTCGATCATCATGATCGGCGAGATCGGCGGATCGGCTGAGGAAGAGGCCGCAGAGTTCCTCAAGCATCAGGCCAAGAAGGGCCGCAAGAAGCCGATGGTCGGCTTCATCGCCGGCCGCACCGCCCCTCCGGGCCGCCGCATGGGCCATGCCGGCGCTATCGTTTCGGGCGGCCAGGGCGGCGCGGAAGACAAGATCGCGGCCATGGAAAGCGCCGGCATCCGCGTCTCCCCCTCGCCTTCGGAACTGGGCACCACGCTCGACGCTCTGCTTAAAGAGCTGGTGTAAGCACCGTACCGGGAACTGTCCGCCATGGGTAACGAACCGCAGCATTTCCTCCCCGAGATCGAGGGCCAGGACGGACCGC
>CAZTED010000149.1:5196-6417 GCA_964612175.1 uncultured Sphingomonadaceae bacterium | reverse complement strand
GGCGAATTCCGCAGCACGGGCCTCAGGCCCTACACGCTGGAAAAAGCGCGCCAGTTCGGGTTCGATCAGGCCTATCTGGAAGCGTGCCTCTAAAGGAACGCAAGCCAGGCCTTCCGGGCCGACATCAGCCCGCCAGCCACCCCTTCACCGCCACCATCAGCAGCCCCACGCCGATCGTGGCAAAGGCGAGGAACAGCGGGGTCCAGGGCATGCAGCCCACGCGGTCGATCTGCTTGCGGCGGGCGCGGCGCCAGTCGGCGGCAAGGGCGATCACCGCAAGCAGCAGGAAGCCCGCCGCCCACAGCCCGACCTCGGTCGCTTCGCTGGCAAAGGTGATGAAGGCAGGCCAGTGCATGACCGCGCGCATATGACTTGCCGCCAGCCGCTCTGCAACCGCTTGAACAATGCCGCCTGCCGTCTATGGCAAAGGGATATGACCACCAGCCACCAAGATCGCCCGCTGCTGGCGCTGCTTATTCGGCTGGGCGGCGTGATGGGCCTGTCGATCATGGCAGGGATGATCAAGCTGGCGTCCGAACGCGGCATCCACCTGGCCGAGATCATCTTCTGGCGGCAGTTCACCAGCGTGCCGATCCTGATCGCCTGGGCATGGTGGGCCGGTGGCGGCGGGCTGAAGCTGCTGGCAACCAAGCGGCCGCGCGCCCACGCCATGCGCGGCATCTATGGCACGATCGGCATGGTGCTCAATTTCGCGGCCGTGATCCTGCTGCCGCTGGCCGAGGCCACCACGATCAACTTTACCGCGCCGATCTGGGCAGTGATCCTGTCGATCGTGCTGCTGAAGGAGAAGGTCGGCAAATGGCGCTGGTCGGCGGTGCTGGCAGGTTTTGCCGGGATCCTGGTGACCACCCAGCCGGGTGACGGGCACATCCCGCTGCAGGGGGCGGTGATCGCCATGGGCGGGGCCTTCATGGTTGCGCTGATCTCGATCCAGGTCCGCGACCTGGCTTCGACAGAAAGTCCGCTGGCGATCGTGTTCTGGTTCGCGGCGCTCAGTTCGTTGTGCGCGCTGCCTTTCATGCCATTCGTCGCGACCGCCCATTCATGGCAAGACTGGCTGATCCTGCTGGGCATCGGACTGGCCGGCACATGGGGACAGCTGATGATCACCTCTGCGCTGCGCTATGGCAAGGTATCCAGCGTTATCGTGATGGACTATTCGGCCATCGTCTGGGCCACGCTGCTGGGCTGGCTGCTGTT
>CAZTED010000149.1:0-5096 GCA_964612175.1 uncultured Sphingomonadaceae bacterium | reverse complement strand
CCGGCCATGCGCACCAGCCCCTCGCTGGCGGCAATCGGGCTGATGTGGACCATGTTGATGCAGACGATCGCATCGGCAGCGGTCACCGGCCATTGGGCAGAGGCAGCATCGATGGCAAGCGGCGGGGCGAGGTTGGCAAGGCCGCAGTCCGCCGTCCAGGCCGCGATCGATTCCCTGGCCTCGGCATCCGGGTCGCTCGGCTGCCAGGTGAGGTGCGGGAACCGGGCGGCGAAGTGGATCGCGTGCTCGCCGGTGCCGCTGGCAATTTCCAGCACAACGCCGGAGGAGGGCAGTTCCTGCGCCAGGACGGCGGCGATGGGTTCCTTGTTGCGGGCGGCGGCGGGCGCCTCGCGCTTCACTTCTTCCAGCCCTTTCGCGGCGCTGCACGGCGGGCGGCAGGCTCGCGGATCACCAGCCACACCAGCAGACCCAGCGGCCCGGCCAGCAGCGTGAGCACCAGCACCGGCGCCTGCCAGACGCGGGAAAAGCCCTTGGCGTCGGCATCGCGGGCGATCCACATGCCGGTAAACAGGTCCAGCGCCAGGTAGTGGATCCATCCCACCGTCACCCCGGCATCGCTGGCGAAGATCGTGCGCACACCCTCGATCGTGGTGAAATCGGCCCCGCCCGCCCCGTCGATAGCGCCGGTCAGCAGCAGCACCAGCAGCACCGCATAGGCAAGGCACAGGAGTCCCACTCCGCCATAGAAGATCAGCGTGCGCGAGATGTCCCCGCGCGGGGCCAGCACCAGCGCCGCCCAGCACAGCAGGGCCAGCAGGTTGGCCGCGCCGAAGATCGTGTCCCAGTTCATTGCCTGTCGTTCCTGTCCCTGCCCCAAATGCCCGCCAGCAGCGAACCTATGACAACGTGATAGACTGCCGAGATCGCTGCGGGAACAGGCGCCAGCGCCGCCTGCAGCGGATTGGCGAACTGCGCGGCGAAGGCCGGAGCCGAGGCAAGGCTGGCGCCAAGCCCGCTGTTCTGCATCCCCACTTCGATACTCATCGTGCGCGCATCGGCAACGCCAAAGCCCATCAGGCGCGGCAGCCACAGGCCCAGCGCAAAGCCGGTGGCATGGAGCATGAAAACCGCGACCAGCAGCTTGCCGAAATGGGCTTCGATCAGGTCCCTGGAATTGCCCACGATCCCGCCCACGATCAGCACGATGGCAATGACCGAGATGAGCGGCGAAATCACCGCCACGCGCCGGGTCAGCGCCGGCAGGTAGCGGTTCAGGGCCACGCCCGCCACCACCGGGATCAGCACGATCGCCACCATCTGGCTGAACAGCGCCCAGCGGTCGATCTGGATGAACACCCCGGCCAGCCAGCCGGTGAGGAGCGGGGTCAGCACGATGGCAAGCAGCGTGGAGCACATGGTCATCGTCACCGAAAGGGCAACATTGGCACGGGCAAGGTAGGTCACGACATTGCTCGCCGTGCCGCCCGGGCAGCAGGCCACCAGCACCAGCCCCACGGCCAGCCCCTGTTCCAGTCCGAACAGCATGGCACAGGCGATCCCGGCCAGCGGCATGACGGTGAACTGCAGCGCCACCCCTGCCGCCACGCCCCGAGGCAGGGCCAGCACGCGGCGGAAATCCTCCACCCCCAGCGTCAGCCCCATGCCCAGCATGATGACGCCCAGCAACAGCGAGACGAGCCCCTGCCCGCCGATGCTGGTACTGGTCACCCAGGTGAAATGGGCCGGCTGGACCCAGGCCCAGCCAACGCCGAGCACGGTCCACAAGGCAAACAGGTTGGTCGCCCGGTCACTCCACTTCGCCAGCATGTCCAATCCCCCTTCTTGCCGGGCCTAGCCGCCATGCCAGCGGCGCGCCAGCCGCACCATCTCGTCATGGTGGTGGACGAAGCGGCCGGGGGCCTTCTCCTGTCCGCAGCGCAGCGCGGCAGCCGCGACATCGGCGGCACGGATCGAACGGTACTTGCGGCGCTCCCCGTGCAAGGCAAGGTCTGCCAACGGTGCAGCCAGCGCTCCCAGCAGCTCCAGCGGACGCAGGTCGCCAATCCGCTCCCCGCGCAGCAGGCCGGGACGCAGCACGTCGAGCCGGCTAAAGCCCATCTTGCCCAGTGCCGCCTCCATCTCGCCCTTGGTCCGCAGGTAGAAACTGCGAGTCCCGGTGCCCGCGCCGACGCTGGAGACGACCGTGAACCCGCCGGCCCCGGCAGCCCTGGCCGACCGGGCGCTCTCCACCACCAGGTCGCGGTCGATCGCGGCAAAGGCCGCCTGGTCGCCGCCCTGCTTGCGGATCGTGGTGCCCAGCGCGCAGATTACCCTGTCGGGCGCGATGGCGGCGATTTCCCTGGCCCAGCCCTCCATGGGGGCAACATGGACCTCCATCCGCGCCCCCTGCGGCAGCGGCACTTCGCGGCGGGCCAGGGCCACCAGCCGCACATCGCTGCGGCCCACGGCAAGGCGCAGCACCTCGCGTCCGACAAGGCCGGAAGCGCCGAGCAGCAGCACGCGCATGGGATCAGACATTCGACAGGCCCTCCGGCACCCGGCCGAATATGCGGGCATAACAATCGATGGCGTAGCGATCGGTCATGCCGGCAATGAAATCGGCAATATGGCGGGCGCGGCTGGCAGCATCTTCCGGCAGCCGGTCATGCCAGCCGGGGTTCATAAGGCCCGGCTCCTGGTCAAAGGCCGCATAAAGCTGCGCGATCACCCGGTGCGCCACTTCGGCCGTCTGCAGCTGATCGGGGTGGTAGTAGAGCCGTTCATAGAGAAAGGCCTTCAGCCGCCGCTCGCGCGATGCCCATTCGGGCGAAAAGGCGGCCACCGGCGCACCGGCCTGCCGCACTTCGGCAGCCGAGCCGACTGCAGCAAGGTTGGCGCGGGTGGTGGCGATCAGGTCGTTGACCATGGCCCCGATCTGGTCGCGCACCAGTTCGCGCAGCTGCAGCGACTGCGGCGCATCGGGGAAGCGGGCGCGCACAGCGTCCCACTGGGCGGCCAGGAAATCGAGCGTCAGCAGGTCATCCAGCTTAAGGAACCCGGCGCGCAGGCCATCGTCGATATCATGGTTGTCATAGGCAATGTCATCGGCCAGCGCCGCCACCTGCGCCTCGACCGAGGAATGCTGGGCCAGGTCGAGCGGGAACGCCTCGTCCAGTTCCGCCAGTGCCCAGCCGGGCGCGGTGATCGGGCCGTTGTGCTTGGCCAGGCCCTCCAGCACTTCCCAGCTGAGGTTGAGGCCGGCAATGTCGCAATAGGGCCGCTCCAGCCGCATCAGCACGCGCAGGCAGTGCTCGTTATGGTCCCAGCCGCCGTGCTTCTCCAGCGCGGCCGAAAGCGCATCCTCGCCGGAATGGCCGAAGGGCGGGTGGCCGATGTCATGGGCAAGGCACAGGGCTTCGGCCAGGTCCTCGTCCAGCGCCAGCGAACGGGCGATCACGCGGCCGATCTGCGCCACCTCAAGGCTGTGGGTCAGGCGGACGCGGTAGTGATCGCCATCAGGGGCGACGAAAACCTGCGCCTTGCCCGCCAGCCGGCGGAAGGCGACCGAATGGATGATCCGGTCACGATCGCGCTGGAAGGCACTGCGCGGGCCGCGGCTGCCCTCGCCCTGCGCGAATTCCCGCCCGCGCGAGGCGGCAGGATCGGTGGCATAGCGAGCCAGTGGAACACAGGGCGACATGGCGGTGGCGCTATAGGCCCGCCGCCGGGGTGACAACGGGAACAGTTGGGGAACTGCCCGGCCCGGGAATCAATCGCGCTGGCCCAGCAGCCATTCCGCCGCCCGCCGCGCATGGATGCGGGTGCTGGAATAGATCGGCAGGACATTGGCATCCACATCCACCACCAGCTCCAGCTCGGTCGCGCCCAGCACGATAGCCTCGGCTCCCTGTTGCTGCTTGCCGGTGATGATCGTCTTGAGAGAGCGCTCGGCATCGCGGGTCGCGCGGCCTGCCACCAGCTCGTCATAGACGATGCGGTCCACTTCGGCCGTCACCTCGTGATCGGGTGGCAAGAGGTCGATCCCGTGGGCCACCAGCCGCCGGCGATAGAAGCTGCCGGTGGCGACATTGTGGGTGGCGACCAGCGCCGCCTTCTTCACGCCTGCCGCAGCCATCTCCTCGCCCAGGCATTCGGCGATGTGCAGCACGGGAATGCCCAGCGCCGCCTCCACCTCGCGGTAGACGCGATGCATCGAATTGGCGGCGATCACGATCAATCCCGCGCCTGCCGCCTCCAGCCGCTGCGCGGAGCCCGCCAGCACCTGCGCGGCGCGCGCCCAGTCCTCGTCGCTCTCCAGCGCGGCAAGCCCCGCGAAATCGAGGTTCTCGATCAGCATCGGCGCGCTGGAAGGCGCCCCGCGCACTTTCTGCCAGTGCGTGTTGATCTGTTCGTAGTAGGAACGGGTGGCGATCCAGCTCATCCCGCCAACAAGGCCCAGCTTGCGCAATGTGTGACCCCTTTACGCGTCGAGCGCCTTGTTGATGTCCTCGACCATCTTCTTCGCATCGGCCAGCAGCATCATCGTCTGGTCCATGTAGAACACGTCGTTGTCGACACCGGCATAGCCCACACCGCCCATGGACCGCTTGATGAAGAACACCTGCTTGGCCTTGTCCACGTCGAACACCGGCATGCCATAGATCGGGCTGGTCTTGTCGGTCTTGGCGGCCGGGTTCACCACGTCGTTCGCGCCGATGATGAAGGCGACATCGCACTGGGCGAATTCGGAGTTGATGTCCTCCAGCTCGAACACCTCGTCATAGGGTACGTTGGCTTCGGCCAGCAGCACGTTCATGTGCCCGGGCATGCGGCCCGCCACCGGGTGGATGGCGTACTTTACGCTGACGCCTTCCTTCTTGAGGTGGTCGGCCATCTCGCGCAGCGCGTGCTGGGCCTGGGCCACGGCCATGCCGTAGCCCGGGATGATGATCACGCTTTCGGCCTGCTTCAGCATGAAGGCGGCATCATCCGCACTGCCCTGCTTCCACGGGCGCTGCTCCTTTGCCGGACCGCCGGAGGCAGCGGCATCGGCCCCGAACCCGCCCGCGATCACCGAGATGAAGCTGCGGTTCATCGCCTTGCACATGATGTAGCTGAGGATCGCGCCGGACGAA